>NZ_JAOQJP010000001.1:131683-307537 GCF_025567305.1 Brotomerdimonas butyrica | reverse complement strand
GGAGCTTTCCACCCGGATCAGTCATCGAGGACTGCAGCAGGAAACACCGGCACAGTCTCAGGCGAGATCGTCCTGCACACCGCCTACAGCCCTGCGGAAACGACTTCATCGCCTGTCGACGTCATAAGATCCGCCGTTTCATTCAGATCCGAGATCCCCGATATCCAGCATGACGCTGCCACAGGCACTTCCGCAGAATCAGTATGCACGTTCGACATCGGCCCGGTGACCGCCGAACTGATGAACGAGCGCAAATTTACAGTCAAGGGATATGTAAAGGTTCGCGTCACTGTCGTCACAGCGAAAGAGCTCCCGCTCCACAACGCCAACAGCGACCCTGACCTGATCCTGAAAAATGAACAGTTCAGCGCATCCGAGCTGATATTCGAAGCCACTGAAACGACCGAGATCTCTCAGGAGATAAACCTGCACGAGGATCAGCCGGAGCCCGTGAAGATCCTCAAGGAAAGCTTTTCCATAGTCGAAAACCACAGACAGATCACATCCGGCAAACTCGTGATAAACGGCACGATCCTTTCCGAAATACTGTACCTCGGCCTTGAAGACCACGAAAACACACTCTGCTGCCTGAGAAACAAAACCGATTTCACACAGTTCATCATGGCAGACAACGATCTCGACAGTGACCTGATAGAGATATCCTTTGCCGGCGATGATCTGAAAGCATCCGTCGAGACCAGGAGCCAGATCATGATAACAGGCACAGTGACCTCGTCGGTGCACGGCTACCGCACGCGATCGATACCTGTTATCTCAGACGCATATCACAAAAAGAACGACATCCGGTTCGACATGTGCAGCCGGCCGCTTTCCTGCATAGCCGGAACTGTTTCCGGTGAGCTCTCGTCACGCGAGGTCGTGAATATAGATGAAGAAAAAGGCAGACCCGAAAAGCTTCTGTGCGCGACCGGCACGATCACGGAACTTTGCGGCACGGCCGGTCAGGGACGTATCGTACTCGAAGGCAGTATCCCGGTGAAGATCCTCGCACTCGACAGCGACGGCAATCCGTTCGTGATCGAAAGCACCGTGCCGCTCCGCGGCACTCTGGATATGCCTGCACTGGAAAACTCGCCCGACACGACAGAGATCGCGATTTCCGCGAGCATAAAGGACCTCTGGTTCGACTCGATCAACAGCAGACAGCTAGAGATAAACATCAGCGTTTCCATAGAGATCTGGGCCATACGACACTGCGTTTTCCACACCATCGAAAACCTCTGCATCTCGGAATCCGCGTCATCCGTCCGCACACCGTCGATAGCACTTTACGTGACAGGCCCGGACGATACGCTGTGGGATATCGCGAAACGATACCGCACCGACACCGAGTCCATCGCAGCAGTCAACGACCTGGACGCCGGTCAGCCGCTGAGCGCCGGCACAAGACTGCTCGTAGTCCGCTGACGCCCCGCCTGACTGCAATCTGTCGCGACCTGGCGCGCTTTGCAAAAAAACTTCCATAAATATGTATAATTCCTCCCTGAGCAGTAAACACTTACTGTACCGGATCAGATCAGCCCGGCCAAAACCAGCCGCGGCCATATCCGGGAAAAGCAGAAAGCGCAAGGGAGGAATTGGAATTGAAAAAAATATCTGACGGAAAAAAATGCATGATATGCCTGGCACTCGTACTGATAATGGGCTTCCTTTTGTTCTATACATACACCGGAGACGGCCGTAAAAATGAACACGAGGGGATCATCAGACTTCACGTGATCGCAAACAGCGATACGGTCGGCGACCAGGCGCTGAAGCTCAAGGTGCGCGACGCGGTGATCGAATATCTGCAGAAGCAGGATGACCTTCACACCGTCGACGACACCAGGGAATATCTCGAGGCGAATCTCGGCAGCCTCGAAAAGATCAGTGAAGGGATAATCGCAGCGAACGGGCGTGACTACTCTGCTCACGCTAAGCTCGGGGTGCGGTATATCCCCGAAAAGACTTACGGCGGTATCACTTTTCCTGCCGGGAACTACGAGGCGCTGAACATCACGCTCGGAGACGGCAAAGGTGAAAACTGGTGGTGTGTGCTCTTCCCGCCGCTCTGTCTTCTCGATGAAGGCACCGAAAGCGACGTTGCTGGGGATGATGCAAAGGATGCACCGTCTGCAAAGTCTGCAGGTATGGACAAGAGCAGCGGAAACGGCACAGCTGACGCTTCCGGCGGCTCCGACAGTCTGACTGACGAGCAGCGCCTGCACCTGAAATGGAAGATCGCCGAGCTCCTTGGAGAAACTAAATGACATACAAAAACCGCTGACGGATCCTGTGGCATGCTGCCACTGCCGGACCGAAAGCGGTTTTTGCATATTATTAAAAGCGTCAGATCGTTCTTCTGCTCTTACCTGTTACCTGCGCTCCGCACAAATCCGCATATCCTCTGCTGCGCCCGAAGAACCGGCGCTCGCAGCAGCCGTTAATCATCGAACAGCGACGCCAGGCTTTTGCTCCTGAACTCGTTCTTCAGCAGACCCTGTATGCGCCCGAGCTCTCTGTGCATGCGACAGTCGAAACCGGCGTTCCTGGTGCAGTCATAATCGCTTTTCATGCATTCGATCACCAGAAATGTATTCTCGAATGCGTTCACTACATCGTAAAGTGTGATCTCTTCGCAGTCTCTGCGCAGGCTGTATCCGCCCTTCGGGCCGCGCCTGATAGTCAGCAGCCCGCCTGTCTCAAGCTTTTTAAGTACCCTGTATATGAATGGGGACGGGATATTTTTCTCCTGCGAAAGCGCTGCAGCTGACATCGGACTTTTGTGATAAAGCGCGTCAAGTATCTGTATAGCATATTCGACTTCTTTGATTATTAAAATACCGGTCACCTCCCTGCAGTCGTTATCATACTTTTTTAGTAAAGTATACTATCCTTTACCACAGCTGTCAAGTATGAACGGTCCGCACGCCCAACGCTATAAAAAAGAACGCCGCCCAGGGTGAATATCACATCCCGGCACAGCGCCCTCTGATTTTTGACTATACGGCGTTACATAACAATGCGCCTTTGAACAAAAGTGGCTTCGCCACATATTTTCATATGAAACTTTTATTGATATTTCCGGAATAATAAAATATCCGATTAAACCGCTTCTGCTATTTCGCTTTCGACGTCTCTACCTTTCTGGAAATTATGAAGAATACTACGCAGAGTACAGCGCATACTGCTGTGAATATATGCAGATAGTTGCCTATCACGCTTACGATAGTATCGACATTGCCGTTTTCCATTATGCCGTCGAAGTAATCTCCTGCCTCCCATGCATCTTCAGTTCCCCAGCCTTCATACCAAGGCACGAATACACATGTAACTGCGTTCATGACAGTCATGAACAGGAACAGCAGAGATATCCTCTTCGTGTCTCCTACTGCCAGACCGGTCCTCTTGTTTCCCGGGAATGCGACAGGGTCTTTCTTCGTGAGACCGCCGTACATCTTTCTCCAGATGATGTAAAGGAACGGACCTGTTGCCATCGCCGTCATACCGCCTATGTAGTAGTCGGATCCGTTGATGAAGATCGCGAACAGTGCCACGCAGATCGGTACGATACACAATACGACCAGAAGTCCGAATCCTCCGGGGATCTTGAACTTGTATTCTTCCGCCGGTATCTTCTTTCTGAGGATCATAGCGGAGATATAAACGAGTATGTACGATGCGATGAGCATATGCACGTCAAGGATTATTACGAACCCGAACGGCAGCATGCATAGTATCATCGTTGAAACAGCTACTGTCAGTACAGCGATATAAGGCACTCCGTGTTTCTTGTCACATTTTACGAGAAGCGGCGGAGCCAGATTATCATCTGCCAGCGAGAAGAAGCCTCTGGAACCCGATGCTATGTAGGTGTTGAATATCGAACACTGTGCGAATATCGCAACCAGTACGAAGAATACACCGAATGCAGGTCCCCAGAATTCCTGTACAACGTCTGAGTATCCTACAGTTCCTGCCTCTGTTCCCCAGTTCTCCCACTGACCCAGTGAGCCAAGGCCTGCGATAGTAGGCAGGATATATACAGCCATGATAAGCGGTATAGTGATGAGGGTTCCCTTAGGGATGACCTGCGGATTCGAAACTTCACCTGCGATCGTCGACATCGACTCGTATCCCGAGTACATCCACATGCCGACTGAGATTCCTCCTGCTATGAAGAAGAGCCAGTCTGAAGCGCCTGTTGCTTCGTATGCCGTGAGCTGGAACGAGATAGTGTCAGCCGTCTCAGCATTGCCGCCCCAGTTCATGAAGCCGCACACTGCAACGAGTCCGAATGCTACCATAACGAGTATCGAAAGTATCGTGCTTGCTATACCTACATCCTTTACGCCGCGGATATTGATCCATGTAAATATGATTATCATTGCAGCCTTGATGGCAAATTCTCCGGTCCAGCCCAGATCCCACTGAGCTGCGGCGTATCCGCCTGCCAGAATAACGTATACAGCGTTATCGATGTAGATAGAGATGGTTCTCCACCATCCTGCCTGGAAACCCCAGAATTCTCCGAGTGCTTCCTGTACCCACTTGTAGTAGCCGCCTTCCTGCGGTCTTACCGACCCCAGCTCGGAAGCAACGCATCCGAACGGCAGCGCCCATACGAACGGCAGCACACAGAGCATTACTATGGTAAGGCCGGGGCCGCATTCAGGGATCATTTCCTCGATTCCGTAGCAGCCTGCCGCTACCAGACAGAAGATCATGAATACTACTGTCGAAACTTTGATGTCATGCTTTTTCAGACCATGTTCTCCGACCTGAGCAACATTAGTGTTCTGTTTTTGAGTCATATTATCCTCCTTTTTTAATAGTAAATCCTCTAAATAACAGGAAAAGCCGCCGCCTGAGCAGCACAGCGGCTTTCCTGCATAATAGACATCAATATATCACATTGTGAATATAATTCCGGTATAATCAAACATAATAATATGAAGCTTTTAGTTGAGTTCTTTTACTACTGTATCAAGAGTTATATCCAGTTCCGATGCATAATCAAAATATGTATCCACCTGGTCAAAACTCAGCATATCTGATGAGATGAGACCCTTCTGATCGAACTTGTCATTAACGAACATCTTTGAGAATAAGAATCCGCCCTGCCCTGTCAGGTACATCTCAGCGGTTATTCCTGCCTTTTCGAAGGAATCTACGAATCCCGGCGCTGATACGTGCGTCTCTACGAGAACGTCCTTGCCGTCCTTCTGTCCGTATGCTTCGATGACCATGCAGCCTGCGTCTTTCTTCAGACCTTCGTCTATGATCGCCTGTATTTCTTCCTTGTATTTAGGTGCCGGAGGGATATGGCTGAGGATGAAATCAAACGGAACCACTTTATTTCCATTGAAGTCTTTTTCCTCACGGCTCAGAAGGCCTGCTTCGCTGAGAGGTTTTGCGAAGTCCATTCCTGCTCCCGCATATTTGAAGTAAGCATTCTTGCATCCCTTGAAGTACTTTTCAGCATTGAACCCATAGTGCAGAGGTTCATCATGCGAGTGTTCCATGAACGTGATCTCTTCATCCATGTAGTCATACTGTCTCTTTACAGGGTTTCCGAAAGCCGGTGTGTTGACGAACTGTCCGTTTTCGAAAGCAATGCCTGCTTCACTCATATCTGTAAGCGCTGTCACCGGTGACCACCAGAATGGCTGGAATCTTTCAGCTATAGCGCCTTCCCATACAAAATTATAAATAGTATCGCATTTGTCGAGATATTTCATCGCGTTTCTCGTTGCACAGCAGATGAGTCCCGGAGCTGATCCCGTTCCTACTATCGCCAGTCTGTCGATAGCTTCGAACTTAGGGCCGTAGATCTCGAACTGAGCCTTCAGACTGTCGAACCATTTCTGAGTTCCCGGTGCGGTGATCTTTTCGCATCTGATATCTGCGTCAGCTTTCGCTTCTTCGCTTTCTCTCCATACATTCTCCATGTTGATGGTCGATGCGTAGTCCTGATAATTGGCTTTTACCTCAAGAGCTGCGTCCAGCACGTTTTTCGTGCATTCGAGCGGCAGACCGTTAAGGATCAGATCCACTCCCTGAGCTGCGGCAACGATACTGTCCTTGTCATGGGCATCCACCTGCACACCTCTGCCCTTTTTGAGCTGGCTGACGATATTTTCCACTGCCTTCGGATCATAATCCGCGCAAATAACCTCTTCCACGTTTGGCTCCAGATCCAGTCTCTTTGCTGCTGCACTGCCCTGAGCTCCAACGCCTAATACTAATACTTTTTTCATAATTCACCTCAAAATATTTCACGTAATATCCGTCACGCAAGATATTCCCAGGCTATTATCAACAGCCGGATTTCCTGCAGATATTACGTCTTTAAATCAAAATCTTTCTTTAAATTTCTAATTGCTGCGTATATCTTGTTCATAAATCCTTTTGTCATTTTGAGCACGAACTGTAAAGTCCTGTGCTGTTCCACCTCCAAATTCATTGTGTCAGCGGCACCTGCGTACGTTGTGCCGCAGTGCTACGATTACTGTCATAAGGTGGTTTCCACGCTCCCTTCTATAGTTTTCTGTGATCTTTGTTCGTTTACAATACATCATGGACGAGCCTGTGCGCAATACCATTATCAATTTCTCGCAACATAATACATCGTTAATTAGTTGACGATTCAATTAAAAAATTGCCGCTATAATTGGAGTTTCACCATTTGCGGCAATTTTTAGACTTTTTAAAAATATTTAATATTTTTTAACAGCCTGCGCAAACAAGTTATCGTTTTCACGCAACGACATTGTTCGACACATGCTTTTTATAAACTTTTGCCCCGGATCTCTTGAAATCCGGGGCAGTTTCTGTACTTTTATGTTTTTCTTTTATGTAAAACTGCAGGCCTCCTGCCTGCCGGCTCTTTTATTATCGCCGGACACATGCACGCTGCAGATCCGCAAAACCGCCGGTCAGCGGTCTCTGCCGGCACTCCTGAACCTGCCTGCCGGCGCGTACGCTGCGCCTTTACAGCTCCTGTATCGCCTCGACGATGAGATCGCCGGCCTTTACAGTACCGATAGTCTCCTCGCCTTCCTTAGCGATGTCAGGCGTCCTGTATCCGTCTGCGAGCACTTTTTTGACAGCTGCTTCGATCGCATCTGCCTCTTCGCCGAGCCCGAACGTGTATCTGAGCATCATCGCTGCCGAAAGGATCGTAGCCATCGGGTTTGCCATATCTTTGCCCGCGATGTCAGGCGCCGAACCGTGCACCGGCTCGTACATGCCGAAGTTGCCCGTTGCAAGGCTAGCCGACGGCAGCATACCGATCGATCCCGTTATCATGCTGGCTTCGTCTGAAAGGATGTCGCCGAAGATGTTGCTCGTAACGATCACATCGAACTGCTTCGGATTTCTCACCATCTGCATTGCGGCGTTGTCTATGTAAAGGTTGTTCAGCTCGACTTCAGGGTACTTTTCGCCGACTTCAGCGACTACCCTTCTCCACAGGCGCGAGCTTTCCAGCACGTTCGCCTTATCTACGCTTGTGACCTTCCTGTTTCTCTTCATCGCCATGTCGAATGCGACTTCTGCGATACGTCTCACTTCTTCCTCTGCGTACTGCTCCACGTCGTAGGCTGCAGGGCCAAGGTCTGTCTCTTTCGTGCCCTTTTCGCCGAAATAGATGCCGCCTGTGAGCTCGCGCACTACCACGATGTCAAGTCCGCCCTCTACGATCTCAGGCTTAAGAGGGCACGCGTCTGCGAGCTGTTCGAATAAAAGCGCAGGTCTGAGGTTTGCAAAGAGTCCGAGCTCTTTTCTCAAGCCGAGAAGGGCCATTTCAGGTCTTTCGCTGCCCGGGAGCGTATCCCATTTCCAGCCGCCTACAGCGCCGAGAAGCACTGCATCGCCGGCTTTGCATGTATCTATCGTTTCCTGCGGCAGGCATTTTCCTGTTGCGTCGATAGCGCAGCCTCCTGCCAGCACCTTAGTGTATTCGAATGTGTGTCCGTATTTTTCTCCGACCTTGTCCAGCACTCTGATGGCCTGTCCTACGACTTCAGGGCCGATGCCGTCGCCGGGAACGACTGCTATTTTATAGTTCATATCGATTCTCCTTGTCTTTATGAGTCTTTATGCGATTGTGCAGCTCTATGCTTCTGCGCGGTTATTTGCCCGTGATGCTGTTCATCAGTCCACCTTTGGCCATGATGTCCTTGATGAATTCAGGGAAAGGGTGAGCCTGGTATGTCTCGCCTTTTGTCTCGTTTGTGATCACGCCTGTGTCAAAGTCGATCGATACCTTGTCGCCTGCGTCGATCCCTTCGCTCGCTTCCGGGCACTCCAGGATCGGCAGTCCGATGTTGATGGCGTTTCTGTAGAAGATCCTCGCAAATGTCTTCGCGATGACGCAGTCTATACCGCTCGCCTTGATAGCGATAGGCGCATGCTCTCTGGACGATCCGCAGCCGAAGTTCTCTCCGCCTACCATGATGTCGCCCTGCTTTACTTTATTTACGAAATCCGCATCGATATCTTCCATGCAGTGACTTGCCAGCTCCTTGTGGTCCGCTGTATTGAGATGTCTTGCAGGGATTATAACGTCTGTGTCGACGTTGTCTCCGTATTTATGAACGATTCCTTGTGCTTTCATATCTTTCTCCTCCTTGCATCCTTTACAGCTCGTCCGGTCCGCTGATCTTTCCTGTAACAGCTGACGCAGCCGCTACAGCCGGGCTTGCCAGATAAACTTCTGATTTTACATGTCCCATTCTTCCTACGAAGTTTCTGTTGGTCGTTGCGACACATCTCTCCCCTGCTGCCAGGATGCCCATGTGTCCGCCGAGACATGGTCCGCATGTCGGTGTCGATACGACGCATCCGGCATCAATGAACGTATCGATGTAGCCGTTTTTGATGCAGTCCTTGTAGATCTGCTGCGTTGCCGGGATGATGATCGCTCTTACGTCGTCATGCACTTTTCTGCCCTTGAGGATCTTTGCTGCGAGCGCCATGTCCTCGAGTCTGCCGTTCGTGCACGATCCGATGACCACCTGCTGGATAGGCACGTCGCCGACCTCGTCGATCGTCTTCGTATTCTCAGGAAGGTGCGGGAACGAAACCGTCGGCTTCAGTGCTGAAAGGTCGATCTCGTATTCTTCCACGTATTCCGTATCGTCGTCAGGAGTATATACTTTCCATTCCCCCTGCACTCTGCCCTTCATGTAATTTTCCGTCACTTCGTCGACCATGAAGATGCCGTTCTTTGCACCTGCTTCGATCGCCATGTTCGCGATGCAGAGTCTGTCGTCCATGGAAAGGCTCGCAAGTCCTTCGCCCATGAATTCCATGGATCTGTAAAGCGCGCCGTCTACGCCGATCATGCCGATTATGTGCAGTATCACGTCTTTACCTGTCACGTTTTCGCTGAGCCTGCCCTTGAGGTTGAATTTTATAGCTTCAGGCACCTTGAACCATGCCTGCCCTGTTGCCATTCCCGCAGCCATGTCGGTGCTTCCCACGCCTGTGGAAAATGCGCCGAGCGCTCCGTATGTACATGTGTGTGAATCTGCTCCGATGATGCAGTCGCCGGCTTTTACGATCCCCTGTTCAGGAAGGAGCGCATGCTCGATACCCATCCTGCCGACGTCGAAGAAGTTCTTCACGTCGAATCTCTTTGCAAAAGTCCTGCACTTCATGCACTGTTCTGCTGCTTTTATATCCTTGTTCGGTGTGAAATGGTCCATTACCAGCGATATCTTTTCTCTGTCAAAGATGCCGTCGAATCCGGCTTTCTCGAATTCGTTCACCGCAACCGGCGTCGTGATGTCGTTGCCGAGCACCATGTCGAGATCTGCTCTGATCAGCTGTCCGGCCTCGACCTTATCGAGTCCTGCGTGAGCCGCCAGTATTTTCTGGGTCATTGTCATTCCCATATCGTATTCCTCCTTTATTCAACTGATATATCAAATCTGCCTGTCCATTTCTTCGTACTGCTCGTACAGCTCCTCTGCGTAATGCATGCTGCGGAGCTGGCAGCTTTGCATTGCTGCCTCCCTGCGAAACGGACGCTGCGGACTATTCAACGAAGTGATCTTTTCTGTTCTGTCTGTTGAGTGCGCTTACCAGAGCGTTTACCGACGCCAGGATGATATCCTCGTGAGTTCCCACGCCCCAGAAGGTGTTGCCGTCATGATCCTCGATGCAGACATAAGCTGCAGCCTTTGAACTTGACTCTGCCGAAAGCGCATGTTCTGAGTAAGTGACGAATTTATAGTCGAATGTGTACGGCGACATTTTAAGCGCATTGCTGATCGCGTCCAGACGGCCGTTTCCGACTGCCTCGAACTTGTACACTTCGTCTGCTATGCGGACCTTGATGTCTGCGATCATGCCGTCGTTCGACTTGAAGTCCGAAGCTTTCCTGAATGTCGCGTCCGTGATGTCGATCGGATCGAACACGTTGACATATTCCTGTGCAAATGCCTGATATACTTCGACCGGTGTGAGCTCTTTGTGCTCCTGGTCGGAGATGTCTTTCACCATGTATCCGATCTCTTCTCTCATCTGCGGCGGGATCATATATCCGAAATTGTGCTCCAGGATGTATGCTATGCCGCCCTTGCCGGACTGGCTGTTGATACGGATGACATCCGCCTCGTACTCTCTGCCGACGTCCTGCGGATCGAGCGGCAGATACGGTACCGACCACGTCTTGAGATCCTTTTCCTTGTGCCAGCGCATGCCCTTTGCGATAGCGTCCTGATGCGATCCCGAGAATGCCGCGAATACCAGCTGTCCGCCGTACGGCTGTCTCGGATTGACTTTCATATCTGTATATTTTTCGTATGTCTCTACTACCTCAGGCATGTTCGAGAAATCGAGCTCCGGATCGACTCCGTGGCAGAACATGTTCATCGCTACCGTTACGATATCGACGTTTCCTGTCCTCTCGCCGTTGCCGAAGAGCGTTCCCTCGATCCTGTCGCCGCCTGCGAGGAGTCCCAGCTCGGCGTCTGCAACGGCTGTTCCTCTGTCATTGTGCGGATGGAGCGAGATGATCAGGTTTTCCCTGTTGTGGAGGTTTGCACACATATATTCGATCTGTGATGCATATACATGCGGCATAGACATCTCCACTGTTCCCGGCAGATTTATGATGACCTTGTTGTCCGGTGTCGGCTCCCATATATCGATGACAGCGTTGCATATCTCTGCTGCAAAATCCACTTCCGTGCCTGTGAAGCTCTCAGGTGAATATTCAAATGAGAATTTCGTCTCAGGGTGTTTTGCAGCGTATTCCTTCATCAGTGCCGCTCCATCCGTCGCGATCTTGATGATCTCAGGCTTTTCTTTTTTGAAAACCTGCTCTCTCTGTGCAAGCGACGTCGAGTTGTAAAGATGCACGACTGCCTTCTTTACACCCTGGAGCGCTTCGAATGTCTTCTTTATTATATGCTTTCTGGACTGGGTGAGCACCTGAACCGTAACGTCATCCGGGATGAGGTCATCGTCTACCAGTTTTCTGAGGAACTGATACTCTGTTTTCGATGCTGCCGGAAAGCCGACTTCGATCTGTTTGAAACCGATCTTAACGAGATACTTGAAGAACTCCACCTTTTCGTTGAGGCTCATCGGCACGATCAGCGCCTGGTTGCCGTCTCTGAGATCGACGCTGCACCAGATCGGCGCCTTCTCGATGTGATCCTTTTTTACCCATTCGTTATGAGGCTCTGCCGGAGGAAAATATCCAACCTTGTATTTATCGTAATTCTTCATTATTATATCTGTCCTTTCTTTAATATGATTCGTTGCCGTTCAGGTGCGCTGTATCGTAGATACAGGCAGGTCATAAAAAAGCCTTCGTCTCAGGCTAAGAGACGAAGGCATAAGCTTCCGCGGTACCACTCTTATTGGTATGCTGTTTCGGTTCATGCCGTTCCAAGTCCGCTCGCCGCTTGCCGGGTCCACACTTGCTTGAAAAATCACATACCCACTTAAGGTCTGATGCTCCCGGGCGAGACATTTGACTCCATATACAGTCTTGCACCAGCCGACTGCTCGCTGAAATATTTTTGTCAAACTTATTCCGTTCACTGCATCTGTATTTACATGTATGTTACTAATATAAATGAAGAAATTCTGTTTGTCAACCACAAAAACCAGCTTTGCGAACAAAATAATGTAGGTTTGTCAAACATATGTTACACCATCAAGTACGAAATCATCTAAAACAGTTTGAGGCGATTTCCACCCCAGAGGACGCATAGGAAAGCGATTGTAATCCCTGTAGTTGTATTGCTGCAGCTGCTTCGAAAAATCTTCAAAAGAATAAAATCTGTGGGAGGCGTAAAAGCGTTCGTTATCCTTGCGATGACTGCGCTCTACCTTCCCATTATGCCTCGGTGTAAAAGGCCTGATCAGCTTGTGGCGGATATTGTTATCTTTCAGGGTGCGCTGAAACATCGTTAAAGTTTCCTTTCCCGGCTGTGTAAAGCGTTTGGTGAATTCAGTGCCATTGTCTGTTTGAACACACTCTATAGGCATTGGAAAATGCCTGATGAGATGCTCAAGGAAAACAGAAGATGAATATGTGCTGTGTTCTTCAAAGGCTTCCACATAGCGCCAGCGGGAGTATTCGTCGATTGCAGTGTATTGATAGAACTTTTTACCTTTCGCATCGCCGACAAGACAGAATGAAGGAACAAATTTAACGTCGATCTGGATACGCTGTCCGGGGTAGAGCATCTGTTCATAAGGCTTTGCAACATATTTGGGATTAGGAAGCTTTTCAGGTGTCATACCCTGTTTTTTGAGAAAGCGGTATAAACCTGTAATCGACCTTGTATAGCCACGCTGTCTGAGTTTTACCCAAAAGGTCACAAGGCCGGCATTGGGATTTCTTCTGCGCATATTACGGATGAGCGTGATTTCCTGAGCGGTGTGCTGGTTTGGGTGAGAATGAGGGCGTCTGGAGCGGTCGCGAAGGGAGTGTATGGAGCCATCAAAACGACGTTTCCAGCGATAGATATACTGGCGGTTGGTTTTGTACTTGATAGCAGCTTTTGTAACACCGTATTTTTCAGCATATTTGATCAGGGATAGACGGTACTTCATATCTTGTGTTATACTTGTCATGCGGAAACCTCCTGTTCCTGTGTAATGGTTTGGTGTGGTAACTTAACTTTAACACAGAATTGAAGTTTCCGCTTTTTCTTTATTATGTTGTAACACATGTATTGTAACCCTACAAACTGAGAAATGTCTGAAAATTTTTTCCTGTTGACACGTGTTCTATGGTATGATATAAACATAAGGATGTTAAATTGCAAGTTGATTTTGGAGAACGCGATGAGAGAAGATTACGGAAGATTCATTAGAGTTGCAGATCTTGATAACATAGCTGTGGAACACCTCGTTTCTGCTGGTATTGATGTTTCGCTTTTTGCAGATCGTTATATTTTACCCGGTCTTACAGATGTACATGTGCATTTGAGAGAGCCGGGTTTTTTATATAAGGAAACGATGGCGAGCGGCACGATGTCGGCTGCGGCAGGCGGATTCACCGACATATTTTCGATGCCGAACCTGGATCCGTGTCCGGACAGCATGGAAAACCTCAAGGTGCAGCTCGATATAATAGCAAGGGATGCGAAGGTCAACGTTTTCCCGTACGGAGCGATCACTAAGGGCGAACTCGGAAACGAGCCTGCTGACATGGAGGCGATGGCGGAGCACGTGATCGGATTCACCGACGACGGCAGAGGCGTTGCATCGGAAAGCATGATGCGCGACGCGATGAAACGCGCGAAGAAGCTCGGGAAACTGATCGTGGCGCACTGCGAAGACGAGAGCTTTCCGAAAGAAAGCTCTGAAAGCGAATGGAAACAGCTGGAGCGCGACATAGAGCTCGTCAGAGAGACCGGCTGCGGATACCACGTGTGCCACGTTTCCACGAAGGAATCCATCGAACTTGTCAGGAAGGCGAAAGCTGAGGGGCTCGACATCACATGCGAGACTGCGCCTCACTACCTGACGATCTCACGCGATGAAATAGAAGACAGCGGCCGGTTCAAGATGAACCCGCCGATAAAGGGCACCGAAGACAAAGCTGCACTGGTAGAAGCGGTAAAGGACGGCACGATCGACATGATAGCGACAGACCATGCACCGCACAGCCTTGAGGAAAAAAGCAGAGGCTTCGCAGGCAGCGCATTCGGGATCGTCGGCATGGAAACCGCATTCCCTGTTATGTACACTGAGCTCGTCGAAAAAGGCGTGATCACGCTGGACAGACTCATAGATCTGATGTACACGGAGCCGAGAAAGCATTTCGGCATGAGCACATGCAGCATCGAAGAAGAACTGCACAAGGAGAAGCCGACGTTCGCGATCTGGGATCTTGACGAAACCTACAAGGTCGATCCAGAAAAGTTCATGACGATGGGAAGGAGCTGCCCGTTCGACGGATGGGATGTAAAGGGCAGGTGCCTGCTGACTGTCGTTGACGGAAATACCGTATGGCAGTACAAATAATATGGCGCCATGAATGATATGTATGGGACGATGTTGTGTAATAAGACATTCGACATGGAGAAACAGCAATGAAAAAATCGGATTTCACAATACTTTCGAATAAAAAAATAGCAGACAGGACATATGAAATGAAGCTTTCAGCGCCGGAAGGCACCGGCGTCACGAACGCGGGGCAGTTCATCAACATCAAAATAGACGGATTCTTCCTGAGAAGACCGATCTCGATATGCGACTGGACTGACGGAGAGCTGACTATAATATACAAGACCGTTGGAAACGGCACGGAAGCGATGAGCATGATGCCCGCAGGTAGAACGCTGGATGTGCTCTGTCCGCTGGGAAACGGCTACGATATAAGCGAGGAGCGCGGCATCGGAGACAGACCTCTGCTGGTCGGAGGAGGCGCCGGAGTGCCGCCGATGTACGGACTGTGCAGACTTCTGATCGCCCAGGGCAAAAATCCGGTCGTAGTGCTCGGCTTCAACACGGCAGCCGAGAGCTTTTACATAGAGGAATTCAAGAGGCTCGGCGCTGAGGTCATCGTTTCGACTGTCGACGGCAGCCTGGGCGTGAAAGGCTTCGTTACGGACGTGATGAAGACTCTCGACTACAGCTACGTATTTTCGTGCGGACCTCTGCCGATGCTCAGAGCGATAAACGATACAGCGCCTGCAGAGACAGGCGGCCAGTTCAGCTTCGAGGAGCGCATGGGCTGCGGTTTCGGAGCATGCATGGGCTGCTCATGCAAGACTAAATACGGAAATAAAAGGATATGCAAGGAAGGACCGGTGCTGGAAAGAGGTGAGGTAATATGGTAAATACAAAAGTCGATCTGTGCGGCATCACGCTTGACAACCCGGTGATGGCAGCCAGCGGCACATTCGGATACGGATATGAATTCGCCGAACTGTTCGACATAAACATGCTGGGAACATTTTCTTTCAAGGGCACCACGCTGGAACCGAGGTTCGGGAACCCGACTCCGAGGATAGCCGAGTGCAGAGAAGGAATGATAAACTCCATAGGCCTGCAGAACCCGGGCATCGACAAGGTGATAGAAGAAGAACTGCCGAAACTGAGCAAGTGTTTACATAAAAAAGTTATGGCAAATGTCGGCGGATTTTCAGTCGAAGAGTACGTCGAGGTTTGCAGACGTCTGGACGCGTGTGATCAGGTGGGGTGGCTGGAAGTCAACGTTTCCTGTCCGAACGTCCACGGTGGCGGCATCGCGTTCGGCACTGACCCGGATGCTGCGGCACAGGTGGTGAGCGCAGTGAAGGATGCAGTCAGAAAGCCTGTGATCGTGAAGCTTTCGCCTAACGTCACAGATATAGTCTCCATCGCAAAAGCCTGCGAGAACGCCGGTGCAGACGGCATCTCGCTGATAAACACGATGCTGGGGATGAGGATAGATCTCAGGACGAAAAAGCCGGTAGTGGCAAATATAATGGGCGGCTTTTCGGGACCTGCAGTGTTCCCGGTGGCCCTCAGGATGGTATATCAGGTGTATGAGGCGGTGGATGTGCCGATCATCGGCATCGGCGGCGTCTCGACAGCTTCAGATGTGATCGAGATGATGCTGGCAGGAGCGACGGCAGTGCAGATCGGGGCAGCCAACCTGACTGATCCGTATGTGTGCAGAGACATAGTGCTGCAGCTGCCGGAGACGATGAAAAAATACGGTATAAGTGATCTTAGAGAGATAACAGGAGGTGCACATTAATGGGAAAAGACGTAATAATCGCATGTGATTTCAGCAGCAGTGAGGAAACGCTGCGCTTTCTCGACAAGCTGGGAGAAAAGAGACCATATGTGAAGATCGGTATGGAGCTTTTTTATGCGGAAGGCCCCGATATCGTAAAGATCCTGAAGATGAGGGGGCATAAGGTATTCCTCGATCTGAAGCTTCACGATATCCCTAACACGGTCAGAAAATCTATGAGCGTGCTCGCCGGACTCGGTGTAGACATGTGCAATGTGCACGCTGCCGGAACGATAGACATGATGAAAGCGGCGATCGAGGGGCTCAGCTCGGGAGACGGAGAGCGTCCGCTGCTGATAGCTGTCACACAACTGACTTCCACGACCGAGGAAAGGATGCAGCGCGATCTGCTGATAGACAGGGAGATGGAGCAGGTGGTGGCTCACTATGCGGCTAATGCAAAGGCTGCAGGTCTCGACGGTGTCGTATGTTCTCCGCTCGAATCACCTAAGGTGCACGACATGTGCGGCGACAGCTTCCTGACGGTGACCCCGGGAGTGCGCTTTGCAGATGACGATAAAGGCGATCAGGCCAGAGTCACTACGCCTGCGAAGGCCAGGGAGCTCGGCTCGGACTACATCGTAGTCGGCAGGAGCATCACGGCGTCGGACGATCCGCTCGCGGCATACGAAAGATGCGTCGAAGAATTCGTCGGCTGACAAAGCCCGGCTGCGGAGCATCCGCATGAGAGACATCTGAGAAACACCGGCATGCTTGTCTGAGAGACAGCCGGCACACAGCCGGAATGCTGAGACTTTACATAAAACGGAGGTAGAAAATGAAGAGAAAAATAGCAAAAGGACTGCTCGACATCGAAGCGGTTTTCCTCAGCCCGCAGAAGCCTTTCACATGGGCGAGCGGCATAAAGAGCCCGATATACTGTGACAACAGACTGATACTTACTGCGCCTGAGATCAGAAACACGGTCGAGCAGGCGATAGCAGACACTGTAAAGGAAAACTATCCGGAAGCCGAGGTGCTGATGGGAACGAGCACTGCAGGCATCGCACATGCGGCGATCGCGGCACACATCATGGGGATCCCTATGGGATACGTGCGTTCGGGAGCGAAGGATCACGGCAGGAACAACCGTATCGAAGGCCGTCTTGAAAAGGGCCAGAAGGTCGTAGTCATCGAGGATCTGATCTCGACCGGCGGCAGCGTGATAGACGTGGTCGAAGCCCTGCGCGAGGCAGGCGCTGAAGTACTCGGCGTGGTGAGCATCTTTACATACGGAATGAAAAAAGGACTTGAAAGACTGGCTGCGGCAGACGTGAAGAACATAAGCCTGACGGATTTCGACACGATCTCACAGGTGGCAGTCGAGACAGGCTACATCAGGGAATCAGATCTCGTCAAGCTCAAGGCTTTCAGGGACGACCCGCAGGACGAAAGCTGGATAGAGAAATAGTCAGACAGAATGACGACATGCTTCAGATATATCAAAACTATCAAAACGTGATCAAAAGGAGGTACAAATGAAACATTTGATCGACATCATGCAACTCGGTACAGAAGAAATCGATGAGATGATAGACGTGGCGAAGGACATAATCGCTCACCCCGAAAAGTACGCTGAAAAATGCCATGGCAAGAAGCTGGCAACGCTGTTTTTCGAGCCGTCGACCAGAACGAGACTCAGCTTTGAGGCTGCTATGTACGAGCTGGGCGGAAACGTGCTGGGGTTCTCGGAAGCTCAGAGCTCTTCAGCATCAAAGGGCGAAAGTGTAGCAGACACGATAAGGACAGTAGGAGCATATGCCGACATCATCGCGATGAGGCACCCGAAAGAGGGCGCACCGATGGTCGCTTCGAGAAAGTCGACCGTTCCTGTGATAAACGCAGGAGACGGCGGCCACAACCACCCTACACAGACGCTCACTGACCTTCTGACGATCAGCAGGGAAAAGGGCAGGCTCAGCGACATGACAGTCGGTCTGTGCGGAGACCTCAAGTTCGGACGTACGGTACACTCGCTGATAAGTGCGATGTCTCGCTATGAAAACGTGAAATTCATACTTATCTCGCCTGAAGAGCTGAAGATCCCTGAATACCTCAAACACGAAGTGCTGGAGAAAAACAACATCGAATACATCGAGACCACAGACCTCGAGGCAGCGATGCCGCAGCTCGACATACTTTACATGACGAGAGTACAGAGAGAGCGATTCTTCAACGAACAGGACTATATAAGACTCAAGGACAGCTATATCCTCACGCCGGACAAGCTGGACAACGCGAAGGAAGACCTGAGCATACTCCATCCGCTGCCGCGTGTCAACGAGATCTCTGTCGCTGTCGACGACGATCCGCGAGCAACGTATTTCGAGCAGGTGCTCAACGGCAAATTCATAAGAATGGCACTGATACTCAAGCTTCTGGAGGTGAAATAAATGATCATAGGAAAGATAGAAAACGGCATAGTTCTCGACCACATCAAAGCAGGCGCAGGCATGAAGCTTTATAAGATCCTCGGACTGGACTCACTGGACTGCCAGGTGGCACTGATCAAGAACGCAGAGAGCCAGAAGCTCGGCAGGAAGGACATCATCAAGATCGACAGGATCATCGACGTCAACCTCGATGCGATCGGCTATATCGATGCAGGCATCACGGTAAACATCATCGAAAACGGCAAGCTTGCAAAGCGCACGCATATCGAGCCGCCTGAGGAGATCACGGATGTCATAAAGTGCAAGAATCCGCGATGCATCACGACTACGGAGCAGGAGCTGCCGCATGTGTTCAAGCTCACAGACAGGGAAAATCTCGTATACAGATGCATATACTGCGAGAGCAAAGCAAAATAGTGTAAAAACAGGATAAAAACTGTATAAAACTATCGTGAAGTGACGTCTCACATCATCGAGAATGCCCGTTACGGGATCGTTCGGATTTGATGCGCGGGACGTCATTTTTATTGAAATTGGAATGTATTTCTGGTATACTTATAAAGTCGGCTCCGCCGGTATCTTGTGCTGGCGGGCGATTTTTTTGATATTATGGAATATCGCAAAGCGGTATTTCCTGCATTATAAAGGACCGGATGCAGGTATTCATGTCTGCCGGTGTCCGGATTTTAGGAGGATACACATCATGGAAAAACTCGGTTTGAATAAAATCAGAGAACTGTTTTTAAGCTTTTACGAATCAAAGGAACATTACAGGAGACAGAGCTTCCCGCTGGTTCCGGGCAAGAATGAGAAGAGTCTGCTTCTGATAAACTCGGGCATGGCGCCGCTGAAGCCTTACTTCGCAGGGATCGAGACTCCGCCGAGCAAGCGTATGACTACATGTCAGAAGTGTATAAGGACAGGCGACATCGAAAACGTGGGCTTTACATCAAGACACGGCACATTCTTTGAAATGCTCGGAAGCTTTTCATTCGGAGACTATTTCAAGAAGGAGTCGCTGACATGGGGCTGGGAATTCATCACTCAGGTGCTCCACATGCCGACTGACAAGCTCTGGGCGACTGTTTACGAGGATGACGATGATGCGTATGCTATCTGGAAGGATATCATCGGTATGCCGGAGGAAAGGATCGTCCGTCTCGGAAAGGACGACAACTTCTGGGAGATCGGAACAGGTCCGTGCGGTCCGTGCTCGGAAATCTACTATGACAGAGGCGAAAAGTACGGCTGTCACAACCCTGACTGCAAACCGGGCTGTGACTGCGACAGATACATCGAGTTCTGGAACCACGTGTTCACTCAGTTCAGCCGTGATGACGAAGGCAACTACTCTGATCTGGCGCATCCTAACATCGATACGGGAATGGGACTCGAGCGTCTGGCATGCATCATGCAGGGTGTTGACTCGATATTCGATATAGATACTATAAAACACATACTTGACGGCGTCGTTCAGGTCTCCGGCGTGGAATACAAAAACGGAGAAGCTGACACTGACGTTTCGATAAGGATAATCACAGACCATCTCAGATCGATGACGTTCATGATCGGCGACGGTATCACTCCGGGCAACGAGGGAAGAGAATACGTCCTCAGACGACTCATCAGAAGAGCTGCAAGACACGGCAGACTCCTCGGCATCGAAGGACCGTTCCTTTCGAAGCTCTGCGGCAGAGTCATCGACATATCGGCGAATGCTTATCCTGAGCTGGAAAAACGCCGCGTGATGATCGGCAAGGTCGTTGCTGCCGAAGAAGACAGGTTCGCAGCTACCATCGACCAGGGCATGAGGATAATAAACGGTTACATCGACGAACTCAAATCGTCAGGAAATACAGTGCTTGACGGCGAGAGCGCATTCAAGCTCCACGATACTTACGGATTCCCTATCGATCTTACGAGAGAGATCCTTGAAGAATCGGGATTCTCAGTGGATGTCGAAGGGTTCGAAGCTGCGATGGCAGAGCAGAAAGAACGTTCGCACGTAGAGCAGGCAATGGAAGGCGCAGGATGGGATGAAGCGTCGAACGCTTTCGTACACGGTGAAGAGACTGAATTCACAGGATACGACACGCTGGTGACTCTCGGCACAGTCAAGTCCATATTCCATGACCAGAAGCCGCTCGGCAGTGCCAAAGAAGGCGAGACCTGCATGATCGTCCTCGACAAGACTCCGTTCTATGCGGAAAGCGGCGGTCAGGCAAGTGACGAAGGATACATGTACAACGATGACTGTGCGCTGCAGGTCCTCGAAGTCAAGAAAATGGGCAAGGCTTTCGTGCACAAGGTAACGATGCTCAGCGGAGTGCTCAAGGTAGGCGACAGCGTCGAAGCTATGCCGATAGCAATTCAGAGAAACAGGACTTCTGCAAATCATACTGCAACGCATCTGTTGCACAAGGCTCTCCAGGAAGTTCTCGGAGATCATGTAAAGCAGGCAGGTTCGTCTGTTACAAAGGATGGTCTCAGATTTGACTTCAGCCATTTCCAGGCTATGACTGCAGAAGAGATCGCAAGCGTTGAAGAGATGGTCAACAACAAGATCAGCCACTTCCTGGATGTCACTACTGAAGTGATGTCGGCGAAGGATGCTGCAAAGACTGGCGCTACGGCCCTCTTCGGCGAAAAGTACGGCGATACTGTCAGAGTCGTTTCGATAGGAGACTACAGCTGCGAGCTGTGCGGAGGTACTCATGTGAAAAACTCCGGACAGATAGGTGCATTCAAGATACTCAGTGAATCCGGAGTCGCTTCTGGCGTGAGAAGGATAGAAGCTGTTACAGGAATGGGAATCCTCGAAAAGTACAATGAAGATGAAGCTCTCATATCAGACGTTTCAGGCATACTCAAGGCAAAGCGCGATATGATCACGGACAGAGCGTCAGCACTTGCAGATGAGGTCAAGGCGCTCAAGAAGGAAGTCGAAGAACTCAAGAAGGCAGAGATGAACAAGGGTCTCGGCAGTCTCATAGATGAAGCTGTTGAAGTGAACGGAATAAAGCTGATCACAAAGCAGTTCGATGATTACAACATCAATGACCTCAGAGGTCTGTCAGACCAGATCAAGGCTGACAACAAGGGCATCGCTATGGTATTCGCTGCAGTTTCAGGCGGCAAGGTGACATTCCTCGTTTCACTGTCAGACGATGTCGTGGAAAAAGGCTATCACGCCGGCAAGATGATCAAGGAGATCGCAGCAGCAGCAGGCGGCGGCGGTGGCGGCAAGGCTGACATGGCACAGGCCGGCGCTAAGGATCCTGCAAAGATCCCTGATGCTTTTGCAAAGGCTGCAGAGCTGCTTCAGGCATAATTTCAGCTAAATCGCAAAATAGAGCTTCAGCGATCATTACTGCATCGGCACCGGATCTACACTGATTTTTCGGCAACGCTGCCCGGCAAGATGATCAAGGAAATCACGGTAGCAGTGGTGGCGGCGGTAGGCTGTAAAGCCGATATGGCACAGGCTGGCGCTCAGGATCCTGCAAGGTTCCTGAGTTGAATGACAATGCTGACGATTTACAATATATACAAGATGTGATAATTTTGTGTAAATATATGTTTTTACTTGTATTTAAGTATATGAGGGTGTTATAATTCCAATATATAGATGAACGGAGGTTATACGATGGATAGGCAAACTAGAATGTATGATAATTTCGATAAAATAGAGCAGAGAACTATCGAAGAGATTTTAAATATAGTATACGATGCGCTGGAGGAAAGAGGGTATAACGCTATCGATCAGATGGTAGGATATATTTTATCCGGCGATCCTTCATACATTACGAGCCACAACAATGCCAGAAACGTAATGGGAAGAATCGAAAGAGACGATCTGGTAGAAGAACTCATCAGAGCATATCTCCGCAGATAATGACTTGTAGATCAATTAAAAAGGCGAACAGCAATGTCCGCCTTTTTCTTTTGAGTGAAGAATTCTCCGTTTGATTGCGATAAAAAAATTATGTTAACTGCTGATCTCAGATCATAATGCTGCGGTCTCAGTATCATACGAGCTGAATAACAGCGTATAGAGTAGCGACCATAGAAAAAGTAAGGTCACGATGTTTACGGTATACAGTCAATATAATGAATGGTACAGGAAGGATAAAAAGATAATGAAGAAACTGGCACTTGACGTAGGTGATAAAACTATAGGCGTTGCTGTAAGCGACGCACTCAATATAACGGCGCAGGGTGTAACGACTATAGAAAGAGTAGGGATCAGAAAGGATTCCGGCAAGGTAATGGATTATATCAGAGAGTTCGGCTGCGACACTGTCGTGATCGGACTTCCTAAAAAGCTCGATGGAACTGACAGTCCGCAGACCGAAAAAGTATACGAATTCAAAACGATGCTCGAAAATAAAATGCGCAGCAGCGGCATGGCAGATGTGAAGATCGAATTTTACGATGAACGTCTGACCACTGTCATGGCCGAAAAGGTTCTGATCGAAGCAGATGTGAGCCGCGGTAAAAGAAAAAAAGTGATCGATAAACAGGCCGCAGTAATAATCCTGCAGGGTTATCTGGCTTCATTATAGGAATAGGAGAGCGATATTAGAGAAAAGCAACTATTCCTATAATCATAATTATGGGAATAGTTAAAGTGAAAATCCCATATGTCCATCTCTATGTGAGATTTCATATGTTATAAGAAAAACAGGCATTTGCAGTTTTTATATGCAGTGCCTGTTTTTCTTGATTGGAATATATGTTTATTATGATTTTTTCGAGACGTTGTCCATGATGCTATAAATTAATAATTTTTTATCGATGATTCGATTTTTTGAAGCTCTATTTTTCGATTTAAGCGATTTTATTTTGCGCTTTTGATATCTTATACCATCGAAAAGATGTGCATTTATAGATCTTCGGGTACTGAGATCGTCATCCCGGGTTCCAGATCTGATGCTTCGATATCGTTTGCTTTGCATATCTCGAATACAGCTTTTCGTGTGTCTGTATCATCAGATTTGTATGTATTGGCGATATCCCATAAAGTATCGCCGTAGCATATCTGCACTTCTTTATATTTTGTTTCTGTCAGCGCTCTTGAAACATTCAGCCCTGAAACAGCTCCTATGATGCCGATCATAAGGCCTGCCATTATAACGACAGATGTTATGAATCTGAATTTTGATTTGATCCTATATTTCTTTCTGCAAGTAGTTTTCATATGACACTCCTCACTTCCCTGTTTCTTTTCTTGAAACATTTGTTCTTTTGATGTAACTAGAGTATATCAGAATGTATGTTCGTTGTCAATGGCTAAATAAACATTTGTTCTTAAAATAAAAACGAGCCATGGAACAATACCAATAAACTGCACTGACGGATCAGATTTTGGCATTTTCACGCTGAAAATCCTGTTTTTATCAAGGCTTTTTACCAAAAATCAGCTTTCTAACCGCTATTTGGGGAAGATTTTCTTTGAAAGTCGGGATTTTTTGCAATAAAAAATACCAAAGCCAAACTATATATCTGTTGGCTTTGGTAAACGCATGTTCTCGAATATCTGTTTTGCGAGTATTTTTACCAGGAACATATTTTTATAACTTATCTTTTGGTTTTACAGTAAAATCATCCACGATCATTCACGAAGTTTTGCTGCAAAACCGTGCACGTATACGCTTTCATCATATTTCGCAATTCCGCGTTGATTTCACGATTGATTTCACGCTGATCCGCCTGACCTGATCTGCAATTCAGCCCGTCCCGGTCTTAGACTCGCTCCGTCACCAGCGTGAAACCGGCGTTCGACAGCTCACGCTTGATCTCGTTTATCTGATCGTGGTCTCGTGTCTCAAGTGCGATCTTCAGGAAACAGCTTGTTATCGCCATGTTCGCATCAGCCCTGTCGTGATGCACAGCAACTACATTGCCGCCGCAGCGTGCGATTATCTCAGCTACTTCCTGGAGCTGTCCGGGCTTGTCGGTGAGAGCGATCGTGAGATTTGCATTTCTGCCGCTCGTCACGAGACCTCTCGTTATGACACGGTTGAGTATGTTCACATCTATATTGCCGCCTGATACTATGCATGCGACTTTTTTGCCTTCGACAGGCAGCTTGTCGAACAGTACCGCAGTCACGGCAACTGCTCCTGCACCTTCAGCGATGACTTTCTGCTTTTCGATAAGAGCAAGTATCGCTGCCGCGATCTCGTCTTCGGATACTGTGACTATTTCATCTACATATTCCTCTACCAGCTTGAATGTGGTGTCTCCTGGCTGTTTTACAGCGATACCGTCTGCAAATGTCGCAGCTGATTCGAGCATCACCGGATGTCCGGCACGACGGCTCTCATACATGCTGGCCGAGCCGGCCGCCTGTACACCGTATATCTTTATGCTCGGATCGAGATGCTTTACTGCATAAGCTACTCCTGAGATCAGGCCGCCGCCGCCGATCGGGACAACTATCGCATCCAGATCTTCGATCTCGTCAAGGATCTCCAGACCTATCGTGCCCTGCCCTGCTATCACTTCATCGTCATCAAAAGGGTGGATGAAAGTAGCACCTGTCTCTTCCTGTATCCTCAGTGCTTCTGCATACGCATCATCGTATACGCCCTTTACCAGACGTATGTCTGCTCCCAGCTGCTTGGTCGCCTCGACCTTGCTGAGCGGTGCACCGTCCGGCATGCATATTATCGATTTTATACCGTTATGAGACGCAGCCATCGCAACGCCCTGCGCATGGTTTCCGGCACTGCATGCGATGATGCCGTGCGCTTTTTCCTCGTCAGTGAGCTGACTTATTTTATAATAGGCGCCTCTGAGCTTGAAGCTTCCGGTTTCCTGAAGGTTCTCAGTCTTGAGATAAAGCTCGCATTTGTCCGAGAGCTTAGTAGCTTTGATGAGATCTGTTTTTCTTGCAACATTTTTCAGTACGAATGCTGCGTGATATATTTTGTCGAGTGTAAGCATATGTTTTTCTCCTGTAAATAGTAGATCGATGTAAAGTGTGAGCGGTACACCGTCCGGCACTGATGCCGTGATATAGTGATGCTGAGACCGCAGCATTATGATCTGCGATCACATGAAGCTCCGGCTGAAACAGTATATCACATGTTCATGAGTCTTTCGTAGCACTTGTCCAGGAAAACTGTGATCTTTTTCCTGAATATCAGCCCCAGTACGAACAGAACGACTGCAACAGCTGCGATGACGGCAGCGCTGACATATCCGCCTGTGTATATCTGTCTTCCTATGAGCAGGCTGCCCATCATTCCTGGAGACCTGCCTATCAGCGAGACGATCAGAAACGGTTTGAGCTTCATTTCGGAAAGTCCTGCCACGTAGTTGCAGAGATCCTTCGGCACACCCGGTATCAGGAATATCAGGAAGACCAGTACGACTGCCTTTTTGCTGTTCAGCGTTTCGAGCATGCTTTTTATCTTTTCTTCTCCGAAGATCAGATGCATGGCGTCATGCCCCAGTATTTTCGCTATATAATATGTCAGAACGGAACCGAGGAACGCTCCTATCAGCGAGTAAAGATATCCCAGCCAGAACCCGTACATGTACCCGGCAGCAAACTGAAGCCACTGCCCGGGGATTATGCATATAACTATCTGGAGTATCTGAGAACCTATATATATGAACACGCTCTGAGCCTTGTACTCTTTGAACAACGCCTCAACGTTCTCCATATTCGAGAACATCTGGATCCATTCGTGATGAGCGAAATATATATACAGAGGCAATCCTATAAGAATAACCAGCAGAAGTGCGAATTTTAATACAGCACCGAATATCTTGAAATACTTTCTGAGTTTGTTCTTCTTTTCCGTTGAAATAGCCATTTTTCCCTCACTAGTTAAAGAGAGGTCTGAAACAGACCTCATTCATTAAACAACAGTTATAAGTTTTTCATCATAGAGCTCCTGTAATGCCTTGATAACACCGAATTTTGAGTGTTCGTAAGTGAGGCCTCCCTGGAAATACACAACGTAAGGAGGTCTTATAGGTGCATCTGCCGAAAGCTCTATCGAAGAGCCCTGCACGAATGCGCCGGCAGCCATTATTACAGGATCATCATATCCCGGCATATCCCATGGCAGAGGAGTAACGTGAGAATCGACAGGCGCTGCAGCCTGGATACCCTTGCAGAATGCTATCACGCCCTCCGGAGTGCCGAGTTTTACAGCCTGTATGATGTCGCTCCTGATATCATCCGGCTTAGGGCACACGTCATATCCCAGCAGTTCAAAAGCTTTTGCGCACAGTATGGCGCCCTTTACAGCACCGTTCACTGTCTTAGGTGCGATAAAGAGACCCTGCAGCATAGTTCTCGTCTGTCCGAATGTGAGACCGCACTCGCCGCCTATTCCGGGCGATGTCATCCTGTACGAGATCTTTTCGATAAGATCCTGTCTGCCCGCTATATATCCGCCGGTCAGTGCGAGTCCGCCGCCCGGATTCTTGATCAGTGATCCGGCAACGACATCAGCGCCTACATCAGTAGGCTCTTTTGTATGAAGGAATTCACCGTAGCAGTTGTCTACCATGCATATTATCTCAGGATCTATGCTCTTGACGAACTTCGCCCATTCTTCGATCTCTTCGATCGAGATGGCCTTTCTCCATCCGTAACCGGTCGCTCTCTGCAGAGTGATCATCTTCGTAGCCGGAGTGATCGCTTTTCTGAGTGCTTCAAAATCTATGCCGCCCTCAGGTGTGAGCTCCACCTGATCGTATGAAACGCCGTATTCCTTGAGAGATCCCTTGCCTTCGCCTCTGATCCCGATAACTTCCTCGAGAGTGTCATAAGGCGAGCCTGTGCAGTATATCAGCTGATCTCCCGGGCGCAGTATACCCATCAGCGTGAGCGTGAGCGCATGCGTGCCGTTTACGATGATAGGACGTACCAGTGCAGCCTCCGTGTGGAATATGTCTGCATATACCTTCTCGATGGCGTCCCTTCCCGGATCGTCGTATCCGTAGCCCGTGTTCCATCCGAAATGCATATCTCTGATGGTGTTTTTCTGGAACGCATCCAGCACCTTGTACTGATTGTACGCCATGATATCGTCAAGCTCATCAAAAGTATCTTTCACGAGATTCTCGCTCCTGTTTATAAGATCGAGGACTTTTTCCGAGATATTGAATTTTTCTGTGAGTAATTTGTAGGTATTTTTCTGCATGTTATCTATTTTTCCTTCTCCACTTTATTTTTTATATCCTCTTTGTTTCCATTATAGAGGAGCATTGCATCATTTATATAGTTATCAGGTGTAAATAAGTTGAGGATGATTTGTCCATACTGTGAACTTCCTGAACTTTCCATGATATACTTGTCAAGTTTTTTCTGTACGTCTGTCGATACATTATCCATGTAGTCGCGCTGATCTTCCGAAACAGATTCCTGCCACTCGAGAACAGGGAATCCATTATTCCCGTATATGCCCATATCATCTTTGTATGCCGCTGTCAGCGATGAAGCGAGCCCTGTCAGACTGCTCGATGATATCCCGGCTGCTGCCTTTGAAAGATTATTGTCGTTTTCGTTTTCAAGCAGACCTATGCCTGTCTTTGCACTATCATTGAGATAATAATTGTTTCGCAGGTATTTTACATGATCGGGGTTGCTTTTCTCATTGATATAGTATCCGACCACACCGCCGTTTACGTCTGCATTCAGCACCTGAGCCGAATTATAGCAGTTCCTTATGTAAACATCAGTAGCACCGGCTATCCCGACGATACCGCCTGAGTATGACTTGGCGATCTTTTGGGCGTCAGCCTTGTTTTTTACTATGACTTTGGCTGTGTTGTAGCAGTCGATGATCGTAGAGCCGGAAGCGTTCATATATCCGACTACGCCGCCTGTAGCCTCAGTGTCGGATACGATCTCACCTGTATTGTATGAATGTGCGACTTCTGCTTCAGATGATACCGATCTGCCTGCTATGCCGCCGGTGCCGTATGTCGCAACACCTCTTTTGGATGATTCGACTTTTCCCTTGTTTGCACATTTGTCTACAGTGCCGCCCCAGTTCTCACCGACGATACCGCCTACCTTGTATGTTCCCGAGATCTCTCCCAGATTCGTGCACAGCTCGATAGTGCCGCCACTGTTGTAGCCTGCGATGCCTCCCGTCTTGTCCCTTCCGGTGACTTTGATATCAGCCGTGCAGCCCGTTACCTTTCCTTCCGGGTCAAGCTGCCCGACAATGCCGCCGCAGCTGCTGTCACCTGATTTCACGGTGCCTTCCACGGTAAGATCTCTTACCTCGCCCTTGAGATATCCAAAAAATCCGGCAAGGCCTGAAGCGCTGTCTACCTTGAGATCGCTGATCGTATGTCCGTTGCCGTCGAACACTCCGGCAAAATATGAAGCGCTGCCGCTGCCTATCGGAGTCCATTCACTCGTCGTGAGCTTTATATCATCTGTGAGCACGAATGTGACGCCTTCGAAGTTCTCTATCCTGTTAGGCTTCCAGCTGTCTGTCTGGTTTTCATTTATGAGGCTTGCAAATCCCAGCAGTTCCTCTTCGCTGGAGATCTCATATGTATCTTTCAGATCATAATATTCAAACCATGAAGTGTCTTTCTGGACACTTGCAGTCTTAGTTTTTACTGATTTGCTGTCATATGACTGGGTCGTCCTGTTTGTGGTCGTATCAGCATTAGTTTCGGCGAAAGAAAGCGGTGCAGCTGCAATCGAGCTCGTTGCAAAAATCATAGTAACCGATAAAATAGCTAATCGCTTCATATTGTCATTTCCTTTCTTTTCTCTCTGATTCCCATTCCATATCATTGACGAGATCTCTTTTTACGTTTATTTTATGGTTCGCATAAAGCTGCGTAGTAGTCACCTGCTCATGATCGAGCAGCGCCTGTACGTCGAAAATCGAATTGCCTCTTGCGATCAGGCTTGTCGCCGCCGTTGCTCTCAGCTTGTGCGGGCTGTATCCGGCTTTTCTCGAAGTCTCCAGGCCGATCGACGTGTATTTTTTTACGAGCTCGCGGATCTGTCTTTCTGTCATGCGCCTGCCCTGAAGAGAAAGAAAAAGCGCGTCTTTATGCTCGTCGGATATCATATCGTCATTTGCACGCTCGTTTTCGATGTAATCTTTCACGGCCTCTGTGACCGAGTGATTGAGTGGCATTACAGCTTCCTTGTCGCGCTTTCTGTAGATCTTGAATTCACCTCTATGGAAGTTGAATGACGACACGTTGAGCTGCTGCAGCTCGAACAGCCTGAGACCGTACGTTATGAACAGTATCAGTATCGCCTTGTCTCTTTTCTTTGTCTTCTCCCAGTACTGACGTTCCTTCGCCGTAAGATGCTCTCCGGTTGAGACCGCGTCCAGCATCAGCATGACCTCGTTGTCCTGCAGCGCCTTGATCTCGCGTTCACCGGCCTTCGGGACCCTGATGGGATCGAACCCGTCGGTGATGTTCTTTTCGATCATCTCATCTCTGTAAAGCTGCTTGAACATCACAGAGAGCGAGGATTTCTTTCTGGCGAGAGTCTTGCTGCTGTTTTCATACACCACTGTCTCATTGTCTTTCTCCACAGTGTATCTGCGGCAGTAGTCTATGAAAATGTTTATATCAACTGCTTTTATTTTATTGAATTCTTCCAGTTTTATGTCAGACGGTTTCTTCGCCGCCGTAAGTTCTGTCTCATCTATTAAATATTGACAGAAAAACTTGATATCATTCAGGTATGACAGTCTCGTCATCGGCAGCACATTTCCCTTGAGATATATGAAAAAACCTTTGAGAAATGAGGGCAGCTGTTTCTGGATATCTTCACACTTCGAAGCAAGCAGATGTTCTTTCATCACTATGTTGTCAGGCTTGTCACTCTTGTTGTGAAGTCTTATAAATTTTTCCGTACCCACGCTGCTATCACCCCTGCTGCATTATCATCGTTATCAAATTCTGAAATATTGTACCAGTTCATTTTATCATATCTTCTAAACCACGTTAACTGTTTTTTAGCGTAATGTCGGGTGTTTTTTTTGATCGTATCGATCGCCTCGTCACGCGAATATTTTCCTGAAAAAAAGTCCAGTATCTCCTTGTATCCGATACCTTTCATAGAGATGTTTTCGGCTGTAAGCCCCATATCTCTGAGCCTTGAAACTTCGTCGAAAAGCCCCTGTTCCACAAGTATATCGACACGTCTGTTGATCCTTTCGTAAAGTTCTGCACGATCCCTCGTCAGACCGATCAGGAGCACGTCATAGTCTTTTGTTTCGTTTTTTATACCGCTGAAAGGCCGCACTCTTGTTTCGCCGTCGCGCAGTCTTTCCAGTGCACGTATCACCTTCTTGCGGTTGTTCGGATGTATCGCCGCCGCGGCCTGCGGATCCTGTTCTGCGAGCATGCTGTGCAGTACGTCATCCCCCTGTTTTTCAGCTATCTCCGCAAGCTCCTGCCTGTATGCCTGATCCTGCGGCGCCGCCGAAAAATCCATGTCGTACAGGAGCGAATTCAGGTAAAGCCCCGTGCCTCCCGAGATCACCGGCAGCTTTCCTCTTGAAAATATGTCAGATATCGCCTGCTTTGCAAGTCTCTGATATTCGGCTACCGAAAATTCCTCGCGCGGATCTATCATGTCCACGAGGTGATGCCTTGCCTGCTCCATCTCTTCCGGCGTCGGCTTGGCGCTGCCGATATCCATGTATTTGTAAAGCTGCATCGAGTCGCAGGATACTATCTCTCCGTCGAACTCGTCCGCGAGCTTTATTGCGAATTTTGTCTTTCCCACGGCAGTCGGACCTGCCAGTGCGATGATCTTGTTCATGTAAGTCATTCCTCTATACTCGTTTGAATAATTTTTCTATCTCATATCGCGTCATCCTTATGAACGTAGGTCTGCCGTGAGGGCACGAAAACGGATTGACGCATGCCGAAAGATCTTTTATCAGGCCGTCGATCTCCGCTTCCGTCAGCACATCTCCGCCCTTTACAGCGCTCTTGCATGAGCGCATGACGATCTTTTCCAGCACATTCCTGTCGGTCAGATCCGGTCTTGATCCGAGCTCTTTGAAAAAGTCGGTCAGAAAATCCTCGGCCTCGCGAAGTTCCATGAACGCCGGTATCTCACGAACTATGTACGTGTTGCTGCCGAAAAATTCTATGTCGTAGCCCATGCTGCGGACGTCTTCGATCCACACATCCTCGGTCACCGTGACATTCGCGGAAACGTTCATGTTCAATGGGAGCAGCAGCTGCTGGCTGAGTTTTTCACGTTCATTGTACTGACGGAGCAGCTTCTCGTAGAACACCCGTTCATGCGCTGCATGCTGGTCTATCAGATAAAAATCATCGTCGTCGCACGCCATGATATACGTGTTGAAAAGCGCACCCATATAGTGCAGCTCGCGGAAGTCGAAGTCTCTGCGGTCAGGTTTTTTCGGAGTCATCTCCCGGTCGCGCTGTTCTGTGTCCTGCCTTTCTTCGCGCATCTCCGACAGCAGGCTTTTTATCTCTACCTGTTCTCCCTGTTCGCGCACTTTCACGACTGGAACTTCAGGGGCCGTCACAGCAGCGGATCCCGGAGTCTGCACAGCTGCGGCGCCGGATGCATTTTTTTCGAAAATCCGACCATCGGTCGTGGTGTTTTTTTCTCCGTTGTCATTCGCGTAAAGAGCTGTCGCAGGCGTTTTTTCATAAAGATTTACGGTCTGCTCCTCGCCTGTGCTCACCTGGTTTTTCAGGTTCTCGCCCCTTATCTGAGGCAAAGATTCCTTTGCGCGGAGCGCTTTGGAAACATTTGTTCTCACGAAGTCCTCCACCTCGAAATCGTCGTCAAAGCGTATCTCTTTTTTGGTAGGATGCACATTGACGTCGAGCTTCTCGGGAGGCAGGCTCAGGAACAGGAAAGCCACAGGGAACCTGCCCGCGAACAGCTTTTCTCTGTAAGCGTCCTCAAGCCCCTTTTCCAGCACTTTGCTCGATACGACTCTGCCGTTCACGCAGAAGATCTGCTTGTTTCTCGACGGAGCCGACTCAGACGGCGGCGATACGAATCCCCTGATGATGAAATCTCCCTGTCTGCCGTCTACAGGCAGCAGGTCGCGTCCGATATCGCTTCCGTATATCTTGATGATATTGTTGTATATGTTGCCGTTGCCGCGTGTCGCGAACACGGTCTTGTTTCCGTTTATCAGTGTTATCTTCACATCTACATATGCGAGAGAGATCCTCGAGACCATGTCGACGATACGTCTCGTTTCTGCACTGTCCGAACCCATGAATTTGCGCCTGGCCGGAACATTGTAGAACAGGTCGCGCACAGTCACGGTAGTGCCGTCCGGACAGCCTGTCGCCGTGTTTTCGATGATCTGACTTCCATCGACCGCTACCTTCTGCCCTGTCCTGGCATCGCGCGTCTTCGTGATCAGCTCGACTCTCGAAACTGCGCATATGCTGGCGAGCGCCTCGCCTCTGAAGCCGAGCGTGCCTATCGCATCGAGGTCTTCTGCAGATGATATCTTGCTGGTCGCATGCCGTCTGAACGCGATCTCTGCCTGATCGCTCTCTATGCCGCATCCGTTGTCGGTCACTCTTATGTATGTTTTCCCGCCGTTTCTGATCTCCACCGTGATGCTGTCGGCTCCTGCATCGAGCGAATTCTCCAGGAGCTCCTTGATGATCGACACAGGTCTGTCGATCACTTCACCGGCAGCGATCTTGTCGGCGATGCTTTTGTCCAAAACTCTTATCATAGATATTTCTTAAGTTCCTCCAGTATCCTGAGTGCTTCGGAAGGCGTCGTGTCCATAAGATCGAGGTCTCTAAGCCGCTGCGTCACAGGGTCAGGGATCGATGCGAACATGGAAAGCTGCACTTCCTCTTCGCAGCCTGCGCCGCACGCTTCACGAACGGATGTTTCGTCATCCGTACAGGACGTCTCAGAAACAGTTGTTCTCGTAGACCCTGCCGCTGAAGCTACGGAATGTCCGGCTGATGCTGCAGCCCCGGAGATACATTCTCCGCTGCTTTCCAGATCGTAAAGGTGCTCCTGCGCACGCTCCAGAAGCTCTGAAGGCGCTCCCGCGAGCTTTGCAACGTGTATGCCGTAGCTCCTGCTGGCACTGCCCTCGACGATCTTGTGCAGAAAGACGACGTCGCCGTTTTCCTCAGCAACATCCACGTTGAGATTGCGAACGCCTTCCACCGTGCCCTCAAGCTGCGTCATTTCATGGTAATGTGTCGCAAAAAGTGTCCTTATCTTTCGCTCGGGCCTGCTCAGGAATTCCGCAGCGGCCCATGCGATAGAAAGACCGTCATACGTGCTGGTGCCGCGCCCGATCTCGTCGAGTATCACCAGACTTCTCGATGTAGCGGTGTTGAGTATATAAGCCAGCTCGCTCATCTCGACGAAGAACGTGCTCTGCCCCTGAGCCAGGTTATCGGAAGCTCCGATCCTCGTGAATATCCTGTCGCATACGCCTATGTGCGCGCTTTCACACGGCACGAAGCAGCCCGCCTGTGCCATCAGGACTATCAGTGCGGTCTGGCGCATGTATGTGGATTTTCCGGACATGTTCGGCCCGGTTATCAGCAGCAGGCTCTGCTTTTTCTTGTCGAGATACGTGTCATTGCTGACGAATATCCCGTCTCTTATAGTCTTCTCGACTACAGGATGCCTGCCCTTCCTTATCTCGATGACCTCCCCGCCGTCGACTGCAGGCTTTACATAACCGTTCTTCTCGCTCACATCCGCGAAAGAGATCAGCACGTCAAGCGACGCGATCGCTCTTGATGTCTCCTGGATCTCTCTTATATGCTCCTGCAGAGACTTTCGGATATCAGTAAAAAGATCGTACTCCATCTGGTTGATTTTCGCCTCTGCGTTCAGCACCAGGCGCTCTGTCTCCTTGAGTTCGGGAGTGATGAAACGCTCGCAGTTGGCAAGCGTCTGTTTTCTGATATAGTTGTCAGGGACCATGTCGTAGTACGACCTCGTCACCTCGAGATAGTATCCGAATACCTTGTTGAACCCGACCTTGAGGTTCTTTATCCCTGTTCGTTCGCGTTCGCTGGCCTCCAGTCCCGCGATCCAGTCCTGAGCATCCTTTATCGAACTTTTGAGTTCGTCCAGCTCCTGGGAATAGCCTTCCTTTATCAGGCCGCCCTCCTTTACGGAAAACGGCGGATCTTCGACTATCCCGGTGTCTATCGTGTCGTATACCTGTTTCAGCGTATGTATCCTGCTCTCCAGTTCGGAAAGCAGCGCGGAGTCTGTCGACATCAGCTCATCCTTGATGTCCGGAAGGACGTGGCATGAATTGCGCAGCGCGATGAGATCTTTGCCGTTCGCCGTGCCGCAGGCTATCCTGCCGGTCAGCCGCTCAAAATCGTACACGCGTTTGAGCGCGTCAGTGATGTTGTTGCGAACCAGTATGTTGTCGAGGAGCGAATCGACGGCATCCAGTCGCGCGCTTATCCTTGCAACGTCATTGAGCGGTTCATTTATCCACTGTCTGAGCTTTCTCGAACCCATAGCCGTATGCGTCCTGTCGAGCACTCCCAGAAGCGAGCCTTTGAGCTTTTTCTCGAACAGCGTTTCAGTCAGCTCGAGGTTTTTTATCGTGGACTTGTCCAGCGACATCCTCTGCCCCATGCTGTATACATTTAGATATGCTATGTGACCAAGTGCATTTTTCTGAGTTTCGTGCAGATAGAGCAGCAGCGCTCCGAGCGCTGCCTCTGCCGGCGAATCCTCTTCGACGCCTATGCCGAATACCGCGGACACGTCGAACTGCCTCTTTATCACATCACGTGAGGCGTCGGTGCCGTAGTACGATCTGTCGAGCGTATTGATATAGGCTCCGGTCACAGGCCTGATGCTCTCGATATCGATCGCTTCGGCAGAATTTTCATCGAGGATCAGCTCGCTGGCGTTTATCCTGACGAGCTCGTTGACAAAATTCTCCTTCATACCCGCGCCTGATATTGAGGTGAGATATATCTCGCCGGTGGAAACGTCGCAGTACGAAAGCCCCAGCGTATCATCCCCAGCGAATACGGACGCGATGTAGTTGTTCTCGTTCTCTCTGAGCATCGAGTTGCTGAGCACCGTGCCGGGAGTCACTATCTGGATGACTTCACGCCTGACGATCCCCTTTGACGCCGCCGGATCCTCGGTCTGCTCGCATATAGCGACCTTGTAGCCTTTTTCCACGAGTCGCGCTATGTAAGTGTCCGCTGAATGAAAAGGAACTCCGCACATCGGAGCCCTTTCTTCCATACCGCAGTTTTTTCCTGTAAGTGTAAGTTCAAGTTCACGGGAAGCGAGTGTGGCATCATCAAAAAACATTTCATAAAAATCGCCAAGCCGGAAAAACAGGATACAGTCCCGGTATTCCTCTTTTATCTCCATATACTGCCGCATCATCGGTGAAAGTTTAGGTGCCGCCATCGCAAATCTCCTCCCGTATCAGTTATCTGTTCTTGTATTGTTCGAGTCCCAGTCTGATGAGCTCTACGCCCCTTCTCATGTCGTCCCTGTTCAGCACGTATGCTATACGGATCTCGTCCTTTCCGAGTCCCGGGGTAGCGTAGAATCCTTCTGCAGGAGAGAACATCACTGTCTCGCCGTTATCGTCGAATTCTCTCAGCAGGAACATGAGGAAGTCCTCTATGTCGTCGACCGGCAGCTTTGCCATGATGTAAAACGATCCGCCCGGCTTCCTGCACACGATATCGGGTATCTTCATCAGTTCATCGTACACCGCGTCTCTTCTCGCTTCGTACTCTTCTCTTGCCTTGTCGTAGTATGAGCGATCGAGTCTGTAAAGTGCTGCAGCTCCGATCTGGTCGAGCGTAGGACAGCACAGTCTTCCCTGGGCTATCTTCATCACGCTGTCCATCAGATCCTTGTTTTTGCTGACGATGCATCCGACTCTTGCACCGCATGCCGAGAATCTCTTCGACACCGAGTCGATGAGGATGACTCTGTCTCTGATCTCTGGTACCATACCGAATGAAGTGATATCCTTGCCGTCGTATGCAAATTCGCGGTATACCTCGTCTGCGACGATCCACAGATCGTGCTTTATCGCAAGCTCTCCTATAAGTCTTATATCATCCATCGAAAGCACTCTGCCTGTAGGGTTTCCCGGGCTTGTGCAGATGATGGCTCTGGTCTTGTCCGTGATCGCTGATTCTATCAGCTCCGCATCGGCATAATCATAGCCGTCTTCAGCTCTGGTCGTCATCGGCACGATGACTCCGTCTGCCGTAGTGACGAATGTCTGATAGTTTGCGTAGAAAGGTTCTGCTGTTATGATCTCATCGCCGGGATCAAGGATGCTGTTGAACACCATCGTCAGAGCCTCCGAACCTCCGTTCGTCACCATGACCTCGTCTCTTTCGAAATCCATTCCATATGCCTTGAAATAATCGCATATCGCATCCTGAAGCTCTGCCACTCCGCCTGACTCTGCATACGCGATGACTTTTTCATCGTAGTTTCTGATCGCGTCCATGAAGCACGGAGGTGTTTCGATATCAGGCTGTCCTATGTTGAGTCTGTATATCTTTATGCCCCTTGCCTCTGCCTCAAGCGCATATGGATTGAATTTTCGTATCGGTGACTGTTCTATATTCTGTAGTTTCTTTGATATATTCATATTGTTTTATGCTCCTTTATTCTCTATGTTCTGTAAATATCACACAAGTGTCCTGTGGGAATCTTCAACTGTTCCGTCGATGTCCGGCTCTGTTTCCGCCGGAGTTTTCTTCATATAAAGAAGGTATTCTATATTGCCTTTGGTTCCCGTCACGGGAGAATAAGTGAGCCCGTGGCTGTAAAGCCCGTTATCCTTTCCATAACCTATAACATTTTTGATAACCTCTTTATGGACTGACGCATCCCTGACGATGCCCTTCTTGCCCACCTGGCTCCTGCCCGCCTCGAACTGCGGCTTTACAAGACATACCAGACTTCCGTCGTCTGCCAGCAGCTTTGCAGCTACAGGGAAGATCAGCTTCAGCGAGATGAACGAGACGTCGATGCTGATAAAATCCACATCGCTGTCTACAGTATCCGTGTCGAGATATCTGACGTTGGTTTTTTCCATATTGACCACGCGCGGGTCGTTTCGCAGCTTCCAGTCGAGCTGGCCGTATCCGACGTCTATCGCGAAGACTTTTTTCGCTCCCTTCTGGAGCATGCAGTCTGTAAAGCCTCCCGTAGACGCTCCTATGTCGACAGCTATGGCGTTTTCAAGCGAAAACCCGTACAGCTCAAGCGCCTTTTCGAGCTTGAGCCCGCCGCGGCTGACATACGGGCACAGCGCTTCCTTCACGGTGATCTCGGCCTCTGTATCTACAGATGTTCCCGGTTTGTCAACGCGCTGTCCGTCTACATATACGAGTCCCGCCATCACGGAAGCCTTCGCCTTTTCTCTTGACGGAAACATATTTCTTTCTGTCAGTATTACATCAAGTCTTTCTTTCAAATTCCTGTTTTATCCTTTCCGCTATAGAATGTCCGTCCATGCCGTACTTGCTGTAAAGCTCGCCGCATGTGCCGTGTTCTATGAACGTATCGGGCCATCCTATATTCATTATTCGGGTGCCGCTGTTTTTCAGCACGTCGTTTATCTCTTCTCCCAGTCCTCCGGGTATCACATTGTCCTCTGCTGTGACTATAAGCGAAACGCTGCCTGCTGCCGCTTCGAGCGCCTCGCTGTCGAGAGGGCACAGGAACCTGGTATTGACCACACCGGCGCTTATACCGCCGGCTTCAAGCAGCTCCGCGGCTTCAAGCGCTTTTTCGACCATCGCCCCGAAAGCCCATATGTCGACATCGCTGCCTGAACGCAGTCTCTCGGCCCTTCCCGGCTGTACAGGCTGCATATCTTCCACAGCTCCCAGCTGCGGAGCCGCGCCTCTCGGATATCTTATCGCGCACGGACTGTCAAATGATGCCGCAAATTCCAGCATCGCCTCGAGCTCGCTGCCGTCTTTCGGAGCCATCACGGTCAGACCCGGTATGTGCTTCAGATAGCTGAGATCGAAAACTCCATGATGAGTCTCCCCGTCATTTCCCACGATGCCGGCTCTGTCTATGCACAGCACTACAGGGAGTTCCTGGAGACAAACATCCTCCATGATATGATCGTAAGCTCTCTGCAGGAATGTCGAATATACCGCGACGAACGGCTTCATCCCGGCTTTTGCAAGGCCTGCCGCAAATGTCACTGCGTGGCCTTCCGCGATCCCCACGTCAAAGGCTCTGTCGGGATATTTTTCATGAAAACCCGCAAGCCCTGTTCCTTCCATCATCGCAGCACTGACCGCGACTATGCTGCTGTCGGTTTTTGCCATGCTGCTGAGCTTGCTGCCGAATACTGCCGAATAGGACGGAGCTGCCGATTTTTTCACAGGCTCCCCCGATTCCATGTCGAACGGTCCTATTCCGTGGAACACATTAGGCTTTTCTTCAGCCTTGCTGTACCCCTTGCCTTTTTTAGTCATCGCGTGTATGAATACGGGGCCGTCGAATTCCTTCGCCACTTCAAGTGTTTCACAAAGCTCTTTTATGTTGTGGCCGTCGACCGGGCCGAAATACTTGAATCCCAGCTCTTCGAATATGATACCGTCGATCATCGCGTATTTGACGGTGTTTCTGAGATGCTGCAGACCTGTCACGATGCCGTCGCCGATCAGCGGTACTCTGGAAACGTTTTTCTTTATCCTGGCCTTCATCGCTATGTATTTGCGCGAGCCTCTGAGCTTCCTGAAATATTTCGACATACCACCTGTATTGTGGGATATCGACATTCCGTTGTCGTTCAGTATCACGATCATCTTCGTATCGAGAGTTCCCGCGTTGTTCAGCGCTTCGAACGCCAGTCCGCCTGTCATCGCTCCGTCACCTATGACTGAAACTACGTTGTAGCCTTCGCCTGAAAGATCTCTGGCCGCAGCCATCCCGAGCGCAAGCGATATGGACGAGCTGCTGTGGCCGGTGTCGAACACGTCGTACGGACTTTCGGCACTCTTCGGAAAGCCGCTCATTCCGCCCATCTGTCTGAGTGTTGGGAACTGATCGCACCTTCCGGTAAGGATCTTGTGCACGTAAGTCTGATGTCCGACGTCCCATATTATCTTGTCTTCAGGAGTATCGAACACTCTGTGCAGCGCTATGGAAAGCTCCACCGCGCCAAGGTTCGAAGAGAGATGACCGCCCGTCTTTGAAACGCTTTCGACGAGGAAGTCTCTTATCTCGTATGTGAGCAGATCGAGCTCCTCGTAATCCATTATCTTCAGGTCGGCAGGCAGGTCGAGGCTTTTGAGAAATCCACTCATTTTCTATCTTCCCCTTACAGCCAGATCTTTTGCCAGCTTTACAAAAACTTCAGCGTTGTCATAGTATTCGCTGAGTGCGTCTATGGCAGTCGCCGTCAGCTCATCGAGCCTTTCTTTTGATTCTTCTATTCCGTAAAGTGCAGGATATGTCGCTTTCTTGTTGACGCAGTCCATTCCTGTTTTCTTTCCCATCTCTTCCTCACTGCCCTCTACGTCGAGCAGGTCGTCGCAGATCTGGAATGCAAGCCCCAGATTCTCAGCGTATATAGTAAGATCCTCGAGCATCTTTTCATCTGCGTTACCGAGCTGAGCTCCGGCCTTGACTGCGGCAACGATCAGCGCCGATGTCTTCGTCAGGTGTATATAGTCGAGCATTTCCTTCGAGCAGTTCCTGTCTTCGGCTTCCATGTCCGCGATCTGTCCGGCCACGATGCCTCTGCAGCCGGATCCCTTGCTGATCTCGTATGCTGCCCGGATCCTTCTCTTGAGTGCATCGCCATCATCGAAATACATCAGCATGTCCGTGTTCATCGCTTCGAAAGCCGCAGACTGCAGTCCGTCTCCCGCGAGTGTCGCCACCGCGTCGCCGTACACCTTGTGGTTGGTAGGCACGCCTCTTCTCAGGTCGTCATTGTCCATGCACGGCAGGTCGTCGTGTATGAGCGAGTACGTGTGTATATATTCTATCGCGCATGCATAAGGCAGAGCTTCTGTTATGCTGCCGCCGCAGAAATCGCATGCCGCGAGCAGAAGCACAGGTCTTATCCGCTTGCCTCCGGCAGAAAGGCTGTATTTCATCGATTCGTAAAGAGTGATACTCTTGTGATCCACATCCGGTATGAAATCCAGCAGATGTTCTTCCAGCAGTTCTCTGTAATCATTAAAAGTATTATCAGTCATGATACGCCTCCTGTTTCGTAAGTGTTTCTATTTTCTGACTGGCTTTTTCCAGTATCTCGCTGCATCGTTTATAGTGTTTTATGCCTTCTTCATAGCTTCTGATCGCATCTTCGAGAGAAATGTCTTCTGACTTCAGTTTTTCAGATGCGTTCTCGAGTTTCTTCAGTGCTTCTTCAAACGTTTCTTTTTTTTCTGTCATGATACTATTCCTTTCCGATCGCAGTCACATCAGCCTGAGCGCTTCCTCCTGCGAGTCTGATGCTGACAGTCTGTCCTATTTCAAGACTGGAAGAGTCTTTTACTATATTCCCGCCGCCGTCCGTGACGATACTGTAGCCTCTGCTCAGTATGTTCTGCGGATCTGCCGCGGATACAGCCTCGTGAAGCAGCTCTGTCCTGTGCCTGAGCGAAACGATCATCGATCTGATGTGGTTTTCCATATCATATATTATGTTATCCAGTGCCATCTGCTCCATCGCAGCTCTGCTCCTGAGGTTTCGTGCAAAACTCTTCGGATCCAGCAGTTCCAGGCTTTTTCGCCTGCTGTCACAGACTGTCCCGAGGTTCCTTTTCATCTCTGTACAGAGCGCTTCGATACGATCTCGCAGCTCCTTCGTATCAGGCACGGCCATCTGCGCGGCTGCGGTCGGAGTCTCGGCTCTGCGGTCCGCCGCGAAATCCGAGATCGTGAAATCCGTCTCGTGTCCTACCGCTGATATCACGGGTATGTCCGATCCGTAGATGCTGCGCGCGACGCATTCCTCGTTGAATGCCCACAGCTCCTCCATCGAGCCGCCGCCCCTGCCTGTTATTATTATATCCACATCGCTGTGGTTTTCGTTTATATCTTTTATCGCATGTGCTATTTCTTCCGCCGCATACGGTCCCTGCACCAGCACAGGATATATCACGATATCCACGCAGTCGTTCCTGCCTGTGATGATCTTGACGATATCCCGGACAGCAGCTCCGGTCGGAGATGTGACGACTGCGACTTTCTGCGGAAAGAACGGCAGTGCTTTTTTGTGCGCGGGATCGAAGATCCCTTCTTTTTCGAGCTTGGCCTTGAGCTTTTCAAAAGCCGCGGCGAGATCTCCCCTGCCTGCGCTTTCCATCGTCCGCACGTTGAGCGAATAGCTGCCGCCGCGCTCATAGAGGTATATATACCCCCTGGCGGTCACTTCGTTTCCTTCCACCAGCATGTCTTCCACGGCATCGACGTTGTCTGCCGCGAGAAAGCAGTTTATCCTGCTCTTTTCATCCTTGAGCGAAAAATACACGTGCCCCGAATTGTGAAATTTGAGATTGGAGATCTCTCCGATCACCGAGACACTGCCGAGTATGGGATCCGACTGCAGTATGCGTTTTATATAATTGTTCAGCTGAGAAACTTTTACAGGTTTGATCCCCATATTTCCTTTCCTCCTAAAACCGATATCCCCACGGCATTGTCCTGTGCCAGTCCGTTTTCATCGAATACAGCATTTATCCCGGCCGCGTCAAGCCTTTTCAAAGCTCTCCGTCTGATGAACGAGCTCGATGTGACGCCGCCCGCCATGATGATATCGCTGATGCCGGTCTTTTCGGCGCCCTGGATGACCATGTCAGTCATTGCATCTGAAACTTTTTCAAAGATCTCTCGTATCAGCGGACCTGCAGATTCGCATGATACTGCGCCGCTGCTTTCAAGCGTACGCTTTATCTGTGTATCTATTCCGGAGAGATTGAGCCATCCGTCTCTGACTTTGATCCGGGTCAGAACGTCTGAAGCTCCATCTGCCGCTTCGGCGATCCTGTCCATTTCTTCGCCCGCCGGGAAGCTCATCCCGAGCATCACTCCGGCACGGTCGATCACCTGTCCGAACGCGATGTCCTTCGAGCCGCCGATTATCTCTATGTCATATCCCGTATGGCCGTCCGCTGCAGTGACCTCGAGCAGTTCTGACGTACCTCCCGAAAAGTGGCACGCCATGATTCGGTCTGCGCATTTCAGCTGTGAAAATGCCTTTATCGCCTCGATATGCCCTTCCTGATGTGAAAACGGCAGTGCCGGTATGTCAGCCAGTGCCGCCAGCGATCTGGCAAAGCTTTCGCCTGCGAGAAAAACCGGCATATACGAACCCTCCACGGGTCTCGGCCTTGAGGAATATGCGACAGCTGCAAGTCCGGCATACAGATCGTTCGCTGCTTCTCCGCACACTCCGCCGTCCGCACTGCCTGCCAGCTCTTCAAACAGTTCAGGCAGGTTCCTGACATGCTGAAAAAGGGCGTCAGATTGCCTCAATCCTTTTTCGCCCTGTTTTACTTTCAAAAATTTTCTCAGATCACATACAACGTTCTGATGCATATCGGTAAGCGCTGCCGACGTCTTGTAGTTGCTGGTATCTATCCCCAGGATGAATCTATTTTTCATCTTGGTTGACTATCGCGCCGAGAACGCCGTTGATGAATCCGGAAGATTTCTCCATGCTGAATTTTTTCGCAAGGTTCACGGCTTCGTTTATCGCTACTGCCTGAGGCACTGTGTCGTCAAAACGTATCTCGCCTATCGCCAGCCTCATTATCGCCAGATCGACCTTGGGCATCCTCCCCGTTTTCCATGATCTGCTCTTTTCGTTTATACTGCTGTCGATCGCATCCAGATTTTCGATTATGCTGCAGAGCAGATGCGTGCCTCTCTGTGCATTCATACCCTTCAGACGTTCCTGTGCGAGCCTTTCAGCTGTTTCCGCATCCATGGATTTTGACGCGTCCATCTCATATAGTATCTGCATCAGTATTTCACGAGCTTCGTTTCTTGTCATCTTTTTCTTGTCCTCCGATGGTGTTCAAACATCTTTTTCATTATGCAGGAAATATCGCTTTTGACAATCCCTGCATATCAGCAAAAGTTTTATATGAAAATGTGTGGCGAAGCCACTTTTGTTCTATTTATATCGGCGGCTTTGATGCCTTTGTTCGTACTCATAAAACCGCCTCAATATATATTATATCAAATAAAAATGCAAAACACAATCGGCCTGTATGCTACATGACTTTTGTTTCTTCAAGTTTTTCAGAGAATTTGTCGTTAAGCCTGATGATAGGCTTTCTGAGCACGAGTCCGACTATCAGCGACAGTATCAGGAATACCGAAAGCTTGATCAGATCTGCCCAGTAATCCATGCCGTACATGCCTCCGACGGTCTCACGCATGGCTGCCATACTGTGTGTGAACGGCAGCAGCGGATAGATCACCCGGAAAAATGCCGGCGCGACCTCTATAGGGAATGTACCTCCCGTTCCTGCAACCTGTATCACAAGCAGGATGACGCTTATAGCCTTTCCTATATCTCCGAATGAGACCGTCAGAGTGTATATGACGTTTACATAAACTATGCTCGAGAACCAGCACGCCAGCATGAACAGGAAAGGATGTCTGCACTGGATACCCAGAAAGAGCAGATCCCCCAGTCCTATCAGTGTACTCTGCATCAGTCCCATGATAAAGAACAGTATGTACCGTCCGAAGTACAGATGGCTGTTCTTTACGCCTGAAAGGCCTTCAAGAGTGCTGTCGGATACAGTAACGCTCATCATAGCAACCAGGACTATGCCGCCGATCCAGATCGAAAGCGTCGAATAGAAGGGAGCCATCGCAGAACCGTAGTTCTCTATCTCGTATACCTTGTGAGTCTTCAGCGAAACAGGCGCTGCCAGGAACTGGGACAGTGCTTCTCTGTTCTCCGATAACAGCGATCTGAGTTCCGAGAAATCACCGCTCTGCTGCATCTGCTCCAGCTTTGTGATCATACCACTGACCTTAGATGAAGCTCTGTCCAGAAGTGCACCCGAATTGTCGAGCGCGTTCTGTATCGCCGCAAGATCCGATGTCGCTGAATCAGTCAGTTCGCGGATACCGTCAACGCTTTTGTCCAGCTGCCTGAGCAGATCGGAAATATCGCTGCCTGCACTGCCCAGTGATGCTGAAAGCTTGTTCAGTATGCTCTTCACGTTGTCTTCATATTCTTTTTTCACGCTGTCTATGCCCTTGACGCTCTCATCTATCAGCTTGTCGAGCTCTTTCTTGGCAGTCACGACATCCGTTGCCGAAGTCCTGAGAGATTCCGCTGTGGATTTCAGACTTTCGCTGAGCTCCGTCTGCGTCGCTATCGATGCATTGAGCTTTGCAACGATCGGTTCTGTCAGCGCGGAAAGCTCAGGATTGCTTTCGCCGAGTGCCGCGATGGAGTCTCTCATCTCAGTATACGAGCTGATTGTGCCGTCTACCTTTGATGCGACTGTGTCGAGGGTATCTGCCACGGCTCTCGCATCTGCTGCCTGTGTTTCGAATGCCGAATCCACTAGCTTTGATACCTCTTGATAATATCCCTTGCTGGAATCCAGCAGCTTGTTTATGCTGTCTGTGGTTCCGTTCAGCGTGTCGCGTATGTCGGAAACCGTTTTCTGCATGCCGCTGAGAGTGCCCGACCCGTCGGAAGACTGCTTCTTTACATAATCGAGGAAATCTCCTGTCGATCCGGTCAGCTGCTGTATCGACGACGTCATGCCTGAAAACGATTTCAGCGTTTCCGACGAGGCGTCAAGGCTACCGGAAATATTGCGCAGGTTCCTCAGCAGGTTCGATACAAGAGAACCTGTATCTTCTTCATCTGTCATATTGATTACGGACTGCATGACTGTGAGCCCGGTATCGGAAACCGTTTCGATGAATACCTGATTTATCTGGTTCTGTATCGCCGAAGCTCCCTTTTCGGTGACCTTCGGAGCTATGGCGTTCTCCTTTGCATTCGAATAATAGGTGATCTGCGGTTTTTCTATATCCTCTGAGAAAAGGCTCATCATGTCATTGCTGAAATTCTCCGGGATCACTATCGCAGCATAGTAGTCGCCCGACTTCACGCCCTCGACTGCCGTGTCCCTGTTTGTGAACACCCATTCCATCTGATCGTTTTCATGAAGTGTGGACAGTACTCTGTCCCCTATATTTATATCTATCGGTATGAGACTTCCTTCGTAGCCCTTGTCTACACTGGCCACTGCCACTTTAAGGTTTCCCGTGTTCTTATATGGATCCCAGCTGGCAGCGATGTTGAACCACGCGTACAGGCACGGCACCACCGTGAGCCCCATTATCACTATGAGAGCGATGACATTGTTTTTTATACGCCATACATCTCTTTTGAAAATCTGCCATATATTTTTCATCAGTCGTTCTCCTCTTCGATCATGTGGATAAGGTCTTCCGAAGTTTTGCCGCTCATTTCAAACTGTTCCTGCATCCTGTCGTGTACGTATTCGATACATATCAGATATACAGACAGGAAAATGAGCGACAGTATCCACAGCACGAGGAACAGCATCCTCGCTTTCACTACCAGCATCAGAACCAGGAATATGAGCGGTATCACGATCATGCAGATGAATCCGCGCTTGATCAGATCCGGATACATTCTTTCAAAGCGCACGTATCTGGCCATGAGCCGCTGTTTACCGTACTCGTCTCGCATAAGAGTTTTGAGCATAGTCCTGATCTTCGGTCTGTCACTTCGCGACGTTTCCGTGTCGCATATCATTATTTCCGTTTCGCTGAGCCTGCTGTCAGTCATATGGTTGAGATTTATGAGCAGAGGTCTCAGTATCAGTCCGACGAGAAGCGCGATCCCCGCAAATACGATAAGAATCAGGATATTTCCTATATAGCGGAATCCATAGAAGCCTGCTATGCATTCACGCATAGCATCTATGCCGTACGAGAACGGCAGCAGCGGATAAAGCTTCTGGAAAAAAGAAGGCATCATCTCTATCGGATAGGTTCCCGAGGAACCCGGTATCTGCAGTATTATGAGTATGACTGCAACAGCCTTTCCTATATGCTTGAATGTGATCGCAAGCGCGTAGATGATGTTCACGTACACGAATGCGCACACCAGTCCTGTGAGTATGAATACAAAAGGATGGACGCACTGCACTCCCAGCAGCAGCAGATCTCCCAGGCATACGATGAAAGCCTGGACCAGCGCCGCGGCGACATACAGCATCCATCTGCCGAAGTATGCATCTGTCGCAGTCAGTCCGTGTGCGAGCCCTTCCTTGTCTACCTCCTGCTTGAGTATCGATACGAGTATCAGCCCGCCTACCCAGATGGCGAGGTTAGTATAGAACGGTGTCATTCCCGATCCGTAGTTTTCGACATCGTAAAGCACATCGGATCTCATGCTCACAGGTGAAGCCATGAAGTCAGAGATGGCCTCTGTGTCGAGTCCTTCGAGAGAAAGCAGCTTTTTGTACATCTCCGAGCTCTGCAGCGCCTTTATGTCGTTTATTATATTTTCCAGATCCTGATCCACGAGCTTGAGTATGTTGCCGGTCTGCGCCAGAGCCGCAGCGGTGGAATCGAGACTGGTGCCGAGCTGCTGCAGTACACCTCTGAGCTGTTTCGTCACAGGCTTCACACCGGCCAGCGTTGCTGACAGGCTGCCGCTTACCTGTGCCAGATCGTCCAGCGACTGATTGATCTTCGGCAGCAGGTTCTGGTCGAAATCGCCCCTGAAATCCTGCAGTGATTTTCTGTTCTGCTCTGCGATCTTTTCAAGCTCTGTGCGTGTCTCCTGTGCGGCAGTCACTGCTTCGCCGATCGCGGCGTTGCCGCTGCTGAGTGAATCGAGCAGATCGTTCAGTTCCTTGTTCTGAGTTTGGAGCTTAGCTATCTGCTGAGCGATCTGAGCCGAGAGCTGCGAATCACTGCCGACCTTGTCGTTGAGCTCTTCGAGCTTCTGGAGTATCTGTTCGTTCTTTTTGATGAGTTCATTTGCTGAAGCTATATCTGAGTCTACGGCTGCCGAGGCTTTCAGCACTTTTGTCTCAAAAGCGCCGAGCTTTGTGGATGTCGAGACAGCTATATCGTTCAAAAGTATGTCGCCGTCCGAAAGCGTCTTTGAAAACTGTGCAGCGAACTTTCCAAGTGCGATACGGCTCTGTGTCAGCAGATCCGATGTGTCTCCGAGCGCCGAAGACGCGGCATCTGCAGCAGTATCGACCTTGTCAAGCGACTTTATGGTACTCTGTATCACATCGTCCGACCTGCTTACGGTGTTCTGGAAGTTCGTAAGCACGGTCTGGTATTCACTGATGTTCGCACGCACTTCCGCTATTTCAGAGAAGAGATGCCAGTCTGTGCTGCTGATGTCTCCCGCGATATCATCTGCCGCGGTACGGATGATATCAGCAACGGCCTCCGAAGCCACCGATGAGAAAGTGTCATTGATCTCGTGCTGTATCGTTGTCGCGCCGGTATCCGTTATCTTCGGTGCGATAGCGTTCTTTTTCTCATTTATGTAATAGTCCAGTTCAGGCTTTTTCAGATCGCCTGACAATATGCTGACGAGCGATTCGCTGAAGTCTTCCGGAATGACTATCGCCGCATAGTAGTCACCGGATTTAACGCCTTCCTTCGCCTTTTTTTCACTCGTGAAAGTCCAGCCAAGCTGGTCGTTCTCCTTGAGATTTCCTATTATCGTATCTCCTGCATTAAGCGTGATCATCTCGTTCACTGCACCCTTGTCGTTGTTCGCGACAGCGACTTTGATCCCCTTAGTATTGCCGTACGGATCCATATTGGCTGCGATGTTGAACCATGCATAAAGCGACGGCAGCAGGCATACGCCCACCATTACGAGTGCTGCGGCTCTGTTTCGCAGCAGCCTTTTCACATCGCGGCTGAAAATCTGGAATGATGTATTCATAAGAACCTCCTGTATTAACAGATACATTTTAAATCAAATTCACAATGTTGTCTATAGGCAGTATCAGTTTGTTGTACAGAAAAACGGCACCGCCGCGACAGTGCTTATCATCTGTCGCGGCGGTGCCGTTTTTTAGTTCAGGAATCAACATAGTGGTATTATTTATTTTTGACAGAACAGTTTACTTTGAATATACCGTCTCTCCTCCGACGACGGTCATCAGGACGTCCATGCCGAACATCGCATCTTTGTCGTATGCGCACTCGAACACATTGCTGTCCAGGATCGTCAGATCTGCCAGTTTTCCCGGCTCCAGACTGCCAAGCTCCGCCTCACGGTCGGCAGCGAACGCCGAACCGTACGTATAAGCCTGCAGACTGCTGTGAACCGTCAGCTTTTCATCAGGTGAGAACCCGCCTTCAGGCTGCAGCTCGTCGGTAAGTCTCGTAACAGCCCTGAATATGCCGCGGAGCGGATTCAGCTCTGTCACAGGATAGTCGGTACCGAACGCAAGTCTGCCGCCCGTGTCGGCGATGGATCTGAACGGCCAGGAGTATCTCATTCTCTCCTCGCCTATCATCGTGTGGAAAGGATGCTCGTAAAAGCTGTACTTAGGCAGATGGTCAGGCTGTACGGATGCTATGACCCCGAGCTGTCCGAAACGTTTTATATCATCAGGCGATATCGCTTCTATATGCTCGATACAGTGTCTGAGGTCTCTGTCGCCGTACATGCTTTTCGCATATTCGAAAGCGTCAAGCCCCAGACGCACCGCACCGTCTCCGCATGCATGCAGCCTCACCTTTATATCGTTTGCTGCCATCTGCGCGACACGCTCTTTCAGGTGTTCGGGATCTATCATCGGCTCGCTCCTGAACCCGGGCATATCGGTGTAATCTTCGAGCATGAACCCGGTGTGACCCATAGGCGTGCCGTCCAGAAAGTCCTTAACGCCTATGCATCTGAGCATTTCTGAGCTGTAAGCCTCTTTAGTCCTGAGTATTTCATCTATCTCTTCCTTGAAATCTATGGCAAAGTTTATCCTGACGCTGAGCTTTCCTTTATCTTCAAGGATCCTGTACGCAGGCTCTGCCCTCACGCCGTAAAGCGGCAGATCTCCGACAGAAGTGATGCCGCAGCGGCCTGCAGTCTTTGCAAACGCCTCTGCATATCCTGAAAGCTCTTCCATGCTCATCTCACTGAGGATACTTCTGAGCATCGGTATCACGGCTGCTTCATGGACATAGCCCGTCGGCTCGCCGTCAGCGTCTCTGAAATAACTGCCGTTTTCGGGATCCGGAGTATTTCTCGTGATGCTGAACCTGCGCAGAGCCTCGCTGTTGAGCCATGCTCCGTGGCATTCCTTGTTCAGAAGAAATACCGGCGTATTCTTAAAATACCTGTCGAGACTTTCCCTGGTTGGCAGTTTGGTGCCGGGCCATCTGAAGTTGTCCCATGCTCCTCCCATGATCCAGCGGCCACCGCTGTCATCGCTGTTCTTTGCATACAGCATCGCCGCAGCTTCCTCCTCGCTGTCCGCATGTCTCAGCACGCCGTCCTTTTCCATGAAAGCGCCCGTAAGGGAATGCACGTGAAAATCGTGGAATCCCGGCATTATGAAGTTATCTTCAAAGTCGAGCACTTCGGTATTCCCGTCGATATGCTCCGCGGCTTTGTCTGCCGTGCCCGCAAAGATTATCCTTGAGCCTTCACAGATCACGTAGCCGTCTATCAGCTCAGGCGAGACGGCAGTGTAGATGTTCCTGCACCTAAACGCTCTCTTCTTCATCTTCATCCCCCACCTCGAATACTCCGTTCTTTACTTCTCTTATATAAAGGAATGCAGTTACCGGCCCGTAAAGGATCGCAGCCGCGCCCATGAATACGGGCAGCACTATATCTGATCTGCCGATCGTCAGTGCGCCGATCAGCACAGAGCACAGCAGGCATATGATCGCCCATCTGTATGCGAGTTTGGTCTTTTTTTCTTCACTAAGTTCTTTTTTCATATTAACCCTGCCTTTCTCATGCGGTGAGAGTCTTGTTCTCTTCGCCTTTGTAGGTCAGCTTTGCAACGATCACATATACCAGCACGCTGAATATTATGCATGCCACGTTTGCAGGTATACCTCCCGGTGTGCCGAGAACGAATTCCCATACTGCATATGCCACGATAGTGAGCAGCAGACTCCAGAATCCGGCTGACGGAGTCTTCTTTTTGTAGAAGAGTCCGAGCATGAGCGGCACGATAAATGCTGCGACCTGGAATCCTCCGCAGTAGTAGTATGCTTTGGAGATGCCGTCTGACCAGAAATAAGTAGCGACGATCATGAACAAGCCGACGATCCAGATAACGAGTCTCGTGCCCCATACTTCAGCCTTGTCACTGAGATCAGGTTTGAAGAAACTCTTGATGATATCATGCACTACTACAGCTCCGCATATCAGATAGTCTGCGCTGACTGTTGACATTACTGCTGATAACAGCGCTGCCACAAACAGACCTCTCAGGCCTATCGGCAGAGTCGTGAACACTACAGCCCAGAAAGCTTCCGACGGCGCCTGCGATGCAGCTTCAGGGAAGAGCACCAGTGCAGCCATTCCGGCGAATACCATTACCGTACTGAAGAACAGTCCGAATATCATGATGCATGTGTATGAAACCTTGATATCTCCGCCCGACTTGGATGATCCGAATCTCTGGTATGACTGAGAGTTCGCATACATTGCCAGCGCACTGATCACCCATCCTAGTATCGACAGGAATCCGTTCCCGCCAGTGACAGTCATGAAATCAGGATTTACAGCTTCCACCTGATCGAACAGTGTGGCGAATCCTCCAAAGTGATTGAAAAGTCCGAAGCAGAGCACGCCTGCCGATACGGACATCACGACGAACTGCATCATATCGGTCACCGCAAGGCCCCAGAGCCCTGACAGCGATGTGTAGAATATGATTATCACGCCGAGAGCAGCGAAAGCCAGCCACATGTTCATTCCGGTAACGTATGCTATCACCGAGCCGCCCGCTGTCAGCAGCGCTGATTCATAAAGGAAAGGCGGCAGCATGCCGATAGCCATGATGAACTTCGTCTTTCTGTCGTACATGTATGCCATCAGGTCCGGCATCGTAAGCACCCAGTCAGGTATCTTGTTCCTCACGAGAGGCCCTATCCACACGGCGAGAGGAAGTCTCAGTATCGCCGTAGGTATGATGTATATGAATATGATACATATACCCATGGTCGTACCGCACTCAGCGAGTCCGACTATAGTCCACGAGTCATACCAGCTTGCGGCGCCCACACCTACGAGAACAGGTATCGTGAGTCTTCTCGACGCCACGAAAAAGCTCTTCATGTTCTTGCTTGCTCTTTTACGCATCGTCAGACCGACGGATATGATAGCCACGAAATACGCGACTATTATGAGCCAGTCGATCGATGACCATATTTCAGAAAAATTAACAGCCATTTGATTCCTCCTTTTAGAAATTATTATCCACTCTGTATTTCAGCCCCAGCACATGCTCGCTTTCCACGGCGAACTCATCGAGATATGCGTATCTCATGTTCGGGTATTTTCCTTTGTAGATAATTTCCATTTCAACGGCAGGTCTGTAGAAGATCTTCTCGCTGCTCAGGTAAAGCGCTGCGTTGCGTCCGTAAAACTTTTTCATTATCTTGAATTGTATGTAGTCCTCTGCTCTGCTTTCCATATCGGAAAGCGTGTTCGCTGTCTTTATCACGGTCCGTTTCGCAGTATCGAGTTTTCCTTTCACGAGAGGGAGCTGCCCGCTTTCGTAGATATCATACTGAAACGGATGCATCTCGTTGACATCCAGCACCACGGCCACCTTGCCTTCTTTTGTCAGACCTTTTTTCTTGAATAAAATATTGCGCTCAACACGGAAGTCATATTCGAGATAACAGTAAGGCACCCATACGTCTGTGACTCTCCCGATATCAAACTTCATCATCGGCTTACCGAAAATACTGCCGTGCAGGAGTCTGAGTTTGCTCTCTATGGCCTCCTGTCTGTCAGCCACCTGTTTCGTGTGATATTCGCCGGTCTGCGGTTCCGCTGTGCGCGGCGCCGTTTTCAGACGCTTCACCACCGTATCTCTCATTCAAAATCCTCCTTTCTATAGTTTGTCGGTCGAAGACCGACATTAAGGTATCCTTTAGGGTTTCTATAGTTTGTCGGTCGTAGACCGGCATTAAGGTATCCTTTAGGGTTTCATTTATTTGTCGGTCGTAGACCGGCATCAGGTTATCCTTCAGGATTTCTTTGATTTATCGGCGGCAGGCCGGCATGGCCCCGGCACCGCCCTGAACGAAATATACTATGAGGCATATCGTACTTTTATGTACGTCCTCATCCACTGCCCTGAAACATTAAAAATGCCGTCTGAGATACAGCGACATTTTTAATGTTGTTGTCAATATATTACTGGAGGTCGTATGACACTATATTTCTTTTACAGTTTCTTTCCACTTGTACGGATATCCCGTGCCCATCATCTTGTCTATGAACACTTCAGGATCGAGTTCATCCGCAAATACGATACCCTTCGGCATATCTATCTCGTCGATCAGCATCGTTCCTGTCGCGAGAGGCAGCGATACGTATACGAGAGCTGTTCCGTAAAGCTTCTTCAGTTCAGGCCCCGGAGCATTCATCTTAGGGCAGTTTGCCGTCCATGCGATTTTCTTTCCGTCTTTTTCTCCTGCCACTTCCACAACGAGTTCGATGAATGCAGTCTTGTCAGCGTACTCGAGCTGTTCGTCAGTAGCGCCGAAGATATTGTTCTGAGGAGGCGGCACCATAGCTGTCACTACATCGATAGGTGCTACTTCCACATCTCCTACCCTGATCTTATCCTGCGAGCACAGTCCCATAGCATAGAACATCGCAGGCTGATACATCATGTAATATTTGAAATCCACGTCCTTCACGCCCTTGAACGTAGCCGGCATGCTGTAGATCTCCTCATGCGAATGGTGCGTAACAGGCAGATGTCCTACCGGTTCAGGGAAATCCCACATCTCCAGTCCGCCGAACGGAGGATACTGCACGTATTTTCCATCCTCCAGCGCGTATGTCGGAGCAGCGCAGTCGATAAGAGCCTGCTTCGGCGACCATCCCGGATTCCATGGTCTGAGCACCCAGTCGTATTCGTGTTCGCCCGGAAGATGAGTTGCCTTTCCTATCCTCATCTTGATGCTGTCCACTCTGTCGAGTCTGTTTGCAAGTCTTCTCGCCAGCACGTTAGTCCATCCCGGAGCAAATCCGCATCCGAACAGCGCGGTCAGCCCCGCCTCTTTGAACTCCCTGCAGAGCGGCATATCCTCGATCGCAACGCCTTCGACGAACTTATCCCAGAACGGCACGTCAAAAGCTGTGTTTATATAATTAGCCTTTGCCTTGAGCGCGCCCTCCATCACATAAGGCACCATCCACGGCATTACCATGTCGACTACGACATCGACGCCCTCGGCAGCTCTCGCCACGTCGTCAGGGTCAGTAGCATTCACCGTTCCCGTCCTGACCTTGTCACTGCCTATATGATCTGCTATCGCTTTTGCAGTTTCTTCCTTGAGATCGACTATCCTTATCTCCTCGATATTATCCTGTCTGGCCAGTATAGATGCGCATGAGCCGCCCTGTCCGCCGGCGCCTACTATCAAAACTTTCATCCTGTTTCCTCCTGTCATGTTACATGTTTTTTCAACTGACCATATATAGAGCAACATGCATGCCAAACTATTCAGAAAACTTTTGATTCATTTCGTGCAAAGCGCACTATCGTTGGAATTTCAACGTTTTTTTATTCTCATGCAAAGCCGCAGCATACCTTCTTGCCGACGCATCTGCAGCCGTCGAGGCGCGTGAAGGCATAAGAAAAGGTTCCATTTCTGGAACCTTTAGATGTATTTTTTGTATCTGATGCGATTTTCAGCCCTTTCAGGGTTGCAGTCCGGAACCTCTCAGGTTTCATTTCTGGAACTTCCCTTGTTCAACCCGTATTTGCTCAGCTTTCTGGAAAGCGTCGCCTTGCTCATGCCAAGCACTTTTCCCACTTCGCTTGCTTTTTTCCCGTGAGTATCCATCATCGTTTCGAGTATATAGCGCTCATACTCGTCCATGAGCTCTGTCATCGTTTTGTTTTCAAGCTGAGGAGTATATGATGCCTTTTGCTCGACCGGCACGCCAAGTGCGCGTTCGACCTGGAATCTCGTTATCACATCGCCGTCAAAGCTGATGATGATGCGCTCGATTATATTCTCCAGCTCTCTGATGTTTCCCGGCCACTCGAACTGCTGCAGCGCTTCCACAGCTGCATTCGTGATAGCCTTGTTCATCTTGTAGATCGCATTGAAATGATCGATAAAATACGTCGTAAGTGCGGCGATATCCTTTTTTCGCCCTCGCAGCGGCAGAAGTTCCAGCGGCATCACATTGAGTCTGTAATACAGATCCTGTCTGAACGTTCCTTCATCCACTGCCTTCTGAAGATCCCGGTTTGTCGCGGTTATCAGTCTGACGTCAACAGGTATCACCTTGCTGCCGCCAACGTGCATGATCTCCTTTTCCTGAAGGACTCTCAGCAGTTTCGACTGCAGATGTACGGGCATCTCGCCTATCTCGTCCAGAAACAGTGTGCCTGTGTTCGCCATTTCAAACAGTCCCATCTTGCCTTTTTTGCTTGCTCCTGTGAACGCACCCGGCTCGTATCCGAACAGCTCTGACTCCAGCAGATTCTCAGGTATCGCTGCACAGTTGATCTTTATGAAAGGTCTGCCGGCTCTGCCGCTGTTCTGATATATGAAATTTGCGAAGACTTCCTTGCCTGTTCCAGACTCGCCTGTAAGAAGCACCGTAGTGTCAAGTTTGGCTATGCGCGCAGCCTTTTCAGCAAGTGTCTTCGTTTCATCGTCTTCCGCTATCATGTTTCCCCACATGACGATGTTCTGATTCTTGAGATATTCGATCTCTTTTTTTATCTTTTCATTGTCTTCATTCTGTTCGCGCAGCAGATCCCTGAGCACGAGAGTCTCCGTGATGTTGCGTTCTGTGCACACTATCAGATCGATGCCGTCATCGCCGCAGTAAAGAGGTGTGCCGGTCACGAACACCTTATCACCGTCCCCGAGGTTCTGTATGATATCCTCTTCCTTTCCGCTCTTCAGCGTCCGCAGTGTTACCGAATTCTCGACGAAGCCCATTTCTTCAAGTTCAGCCATATTCTTGCCGAGCACTTCCTCTCTCGTCAGGCCGCCGGTCTTGCACGACTCGTCATTCAGGAACACGGTGTTCCCGTCTCCGTCTGTTATGTAAACTCCGACTTTGAGGCAGTTGAGTATATCCAGCAGTATCCTGTAGTTCTTCCTGATAAAATCCTTATACATGTGCACACCTTTTTTATACCGATTTATTCGCAAAATTCCGACTTTTATTTATGTTACAATGATATCATCATGTGTTACAAAAGTCCATAGCCGTGTGATCTGTTATCCGGCGTTACTTTTTCGATACATCCTGAACGACTATCTCGCTCGCCTTTCTGTCTGTTTCTCTCATTATGATCTCGCATATCTTCGTGACCATGCTCTGATCCAGCTCTTCGGTGTTCACCGTCACGTTGACTCCGCTGTCCGTTATCACGACGAATGTCTCCGGAAGCCCCTTGTTCTTTATCAGTGTTTCAACGGTCTTCTCCTGTTCCATGCAGTTCAGTAGCCGCATTTTTTCGGCCGACGCCTCCTGCTTTTCTGCCTTTGTCGAAGCAGAGCTTTCGGCATCGGTGAGCATCGATATTATCTTGTTTCGCTCCATGTCCAGCGTAGCCCTCATCTCCTTGAAATAAGCGTCGGTATTTTCAAGCTCGGAAACATCGTCCGACGTCACCAGCGCAGATTCGTCTACACTGCCGCTGCCTTCCTTTTCCTCCTGAACGTTCAGGCTGTCCACCAGCACATCACCGTCGTGAAGCGGCACATCGTCGCTGGCAGTCCTGTCTGCGCCTCCTGCTCCCGTGATCGAATAGACGCATACGCCTGCTGCCAGCAGCATCAGCGCCGCGACCTTCTTCTTATTGCCCTTTATAAAAGATATCACTGATTTCTTATCGCTCATTTGATGTTTCCCCCTTTTCGCCTGAACTCCTGCCGGCCGCATCCCCGGAGCTTTTCACCGACTTCTTCACAAAGACCTCCACACTGGTCGACGGTATGTTGAAAACCGCGGTGACAGCGTTGATCAGATCATTTTTGACTACAGGATCTCCGGCTCCCTGCGCAGTCACTATCACTCCGCTGACACGTTCACTGCTGTCGTGCTGCAGCATCACGTCGACCTCGCCGACTCCGTCTATATCCGCGAGTATGCTGCACAGCTCGGCTTCCGTACCGCCGTCTTCATCTATGATCTGTTTCCTGCCGTCTCTGCCCTGAGTGAACACGTCAAAGGAAAGCAGTATCACCGCGATGATGATCAGCAGCGCTGCAGCCTTTACACATCTGTCCCTGAAGCCCGGATCATTTCTGAATTTTTCCAGCAAAAGACTCTACCTCCTCTTTCTATGTATATCTGAAACTTTCACCGATATTCCACCGCGATATAAATGACGGGATACAGGATCGTAGCCATTATCACGAGTGAGAAAACGAACTTTACGTATTTCCCCATTGATGAATCAGGCAGCAGGATCTCGATGAATGAAAGCGCGAGTATTATGATGAAAAGGCTGCTGACCCACTGTTTCACGATATCCGTCATAAGCTGCCTCCTCCCATACCCATGATGATAGTAATGAAGATAAGGAACATGAATGCGCCGGTCGCCAGCACCACGGTCATCGTCACTGCGGCGTTGCCTATCTCGTTCAGACTGTCCGAGATGTTCTTAGGCGCAACAGGCTCTGCTGCGATCGCTATCAGCTTGTATACTGCAGCAACGGACAGTATCTTCACGACCGGACCTGCAAGCAGCGAAAGCAGTATGATGATCCCGATAACGCCCACGGCATTTTTTATAAGCCCGATGCAGCTGAGCACCATATCAAGAGAGTCTGCTGCAAAGCCGCCGACTATGGGCACGAAGTTGTCTATCGAAAATTTCGCCGTATCTATGAGTATGCCGTCCGCAGATTTCGTCACGATCCCCTGCACCGCTGTGATACCTGTGAATATCGTTATCATCAGACCCGTGAGGAAAATCGCGCCTTTCCTTAAAAACGTCGACAGCTTTTTTACATAATCTTTTTCTGTTAAACCATTGATCATCACGAAGACCGCCGACAGAAAAACGAGCGGCAGGACAACGTGCTGCATAAGGAAGTCGAATCCAGTGACAGCACCTGCCATGACGGGATCCATGATGCTCCCCGACGAGATCCCGCCCATCGAGATCAGCAGAGGTATCATTATCGGCAGCAGGATCTCCATCGCCGAGGCCATCGTGCCGATCGTGCTCGAGCAGTAATCGTAGGTCTGATAGAAATTGCCTATGCAGAGCGCTGTGATGATGATGCCGCATATCATCGTGCCGAGCGACGAGACCGTTTTGCTGCCGAACGTGTTCGAAAAATTCGTCAGCAGCCCCGTCACTATGCATATTGCCAGTATCTCGCAGCCTATAAACACTGACGATCTGACTTCCATCAGAAAAAGATCAGTCAGATTTTTTATGATGCTGTCCGTATCGAAGATCGGTCTGCCGTTTATCATGCTGTTTATTATCTGCTCTACGGTCATGTCTCCGAATATGCCGCCCTGTCCGGCCGCATCCGACATCATGCTTTCGAGCCCGGACAGATCCATCGAATCGAGCTGTCCGTCTATTATCGTCTGGTAATCCATATCGTGCCCTTTCCATCCTCTAGCCGATAAGCGAACCGATCAGCTCCAGCACAGCCGTCAGCACCGGCATGGCGAGACAGAAAATTATCACCTTTCCCGCCAGTTCGACCTTGGATCCGATCGTCGCCTCACCGGCGTCTCTGCACAGCTGCGCCGTGAAGTCCGTCACGTATGCCACTGCCAGCACTTTGAGTATGACCGGGAAAAACGTCCTGCCGTATACCACATTATCGTATATATCCCCCAGAAAATCGAAGACGTATACGAGTCTGTCTATTATCGTGACGAAAAGTATCACCACTGTGGCGAGTATTATGTAGATCGTCAGCTCCCTGTTCACGCTTTTCATTAGAGCCGCCAGTAGCACTCCGGTCAGCGCCAGCGCAGCTATCCTGATGATTTCCATGCCGTTCACCTAAAACTCCAGGAATGTCCTGACAGTATCAAAAAATTCGCTTATCATCTGTATCACCAGCATCAGCACCACGATCACCCCGGCCAGCGTCGTGAGCATCGCCTGCTCCTCGCGCCCCGCCTTGACCAGCACCTGGTTGAGCACTGCGATCGCGATACCGATAGCCGCTATCTTGAATATTATATCTATCTCCATACCTCAAACTCCCGATTTCCGTACCTGCCGTCTGTACTGCGGTGCACGACCCGCTGCGAACGGTATCGCCCTCTCTGCGATCCCGCTGTGCCGCAGTGTGCGGCCTTCTGCGAACGCCTGCATCATCATATCAGCATCACTGCGATGACCGCTCCCGCTGCCATTCCGAGCCCTCTGTACATCCTGCCCTGCTTTTTCTCCTGCTCTCCGGCGTCCGCTAGACATGTCTCAAGCCGTATCACTGCCGGCTTTATTATATCCTGCTGTCCTTTCGCATCGCTCCTGCCGAGCCCCGCCGCGATATCGCGCAGGACCGCCGTGTCTCTTTCGTGCAAAGGGCAGTTTTTCGCATTTTCGCTGAGCGCAGCCTCCCACGAGTCTGCGAGCGGTCTCTGTTCTTTCATGCAAAGGCTGCAGCTGTGGAGCACGTCTGAGAACCAGCATCGTTTCAGCTCCGACACTTTCATGAATGTCTTCGCCAGATGATCCTGTCTGTATGTGATCTCCACCGCGAGCAGTCTTATCAGCTCGAGCGCGTTTTCCAGCTCTCTGCGCCTTGCCGCATAGCCCGAAGACTTGATGAATCCGAGCGATGTACACCCCGCGAATATCAGTATGCATCCTGCGATCTTCAGCATCCTACGCACCTCTGGCTGCTTCCCGCACACCCGAAAGCTTCATGATGCGCTTCACCGTTCCCGTGCACGGCTCTGCCGACAGAAATATCAGCGTCTCGAACACATGCCTGCGTATCAGCTCGCCCACAGCTGAGTTTTCCACATCTTCAAAGCTGCTGCCGTGTATGGTCGTTATCGTCTTCACCCCTGCGCAGAGCGCGGCTTCTATGGCTCCCACATCTTCGTGCCTGCCTATCTCATCCGTTATGATCACGTCAGGCGACATCGATCTTATCAGCATCAGTATGCCTTCGGCCTTCGGGCAGCCGTCGAGTATGTCCGTCCTGCTTCCGAGATCGTAGCTGCTCTCGCCGCCTGTGCAGCCTGCGATCTCCGAGCGCTCATCGCATATCCCGACTCTGTATCCGCGGTAGCTCAGCGTCCGTGCCAGATCGCGCAGTATCGTCGTCTTGCCGCATTTAGGCGGTGAGATTATGAGCGTGTTTCGTATCGTGTTCAGCGACTTGTCGCATACCGAATCTATCACCTTTGCGGCTGCGCCTATTATCTGTCTGCTTCTCCTGATATTTAGCGACGAAATGTCTTTGATAAGATGAACGTTCCCGTCTCTGAGCGTCACGGTCCCGCATATCCCTACGCGGTGTCCGCCCTCTATCGTGATGTATCCCTTCGAGAGCTCATCCTCGTATGCGTAGTACGAATAGTCCAGCAGTCTGTTCAGAGTCTCGTCCAGGATCTCAGGGGTCATCAGCCTGCGGTCATGCAGACTTATCTCCCGCCCGTCGCCTATCACAAGCGTGTCCTGAAAAGTCTTCAGCCGTATCTCCTCGAATTTATCCAGGATGCTGTCGGGCAGCTGCCTTATCCTGTCATCGACGGAAGCCGGCAGCTTGCGCAGTATCCTCTCTGTGTTTCTGTCCATCACTGCACCTCTTTCTTTTGTGATTTTCTATATAACAGATATATTCCTTGTCCACGAAATTATTCATGGAATTATCCCCGGAAATGAGATGCAGAAGGATTTTTGCGCCTGACGTTGCTGTTTTTCGCAAAAAAAAACCAGCTACCGTCATCAGACATAGCTGGTTTTTACAGTTTATTTTCCGAGTCCTTATTCGAACAGCCCGCTCACGATGATTATCGCGACTCCGGCCAGCGCTCCCAGGAGCGAGACCCACTTGTTTTTCGTGTGCAGCAGATGCACCAGCAGCTCGAAGAACACGATGTATATTATCATTCCCAGCGTCAGTGCTATCAGTATGCCGACGAGGAAATCGCTTATCAGGAACCACAGGCCCTTCATTATAAGGCCGCCCGCAAAGGTGGAAAGTGCTGCAGCCATGATGAATGCGATCTTTCTGCTTCGCTTTTCCTTTACGAGAGTCGAATATATGATCATGCCCATCGGTATGTTGTGCAGACCAACGCCGAACGCGATCATGATGCCGACGTTGAGTGAACCTGCAGCCATGCTGTATACAGCCATCCCTTCGATTATATTGTGAAGGATTATCGCTACCGAAGACATTATCCCTATATGTATGACGTTTTCAGTCGTGCAGTGGTGCTCCAGCCCGTGTGCCGTATCGTGATCAGGTATGAAATGGTCGAGCAGCTTCAGCATGGCTATGCCCGCGAGCACGCATACGATAAGCAGCACGATATTGCTTCTTCCCAGATTTTCCATAGCTTCGGGAAACAGCTCCGTCACCGCCAGCGCTGTCATGGTGCCAAAGGCCACCGATATCGATATCTGCTCTATGAGCTTTCTGTTTCTTGCAGTACGCGCTATGAACGCACCTGCCAGAATGAATATTCCAAGTAAAAAAGTTATCAGTAATGACATGTATGCTCCTCTTTTCCATAGTCCCATAGTCCGACAGCAAAGAAGTGACAACACAGGGATGTCATCACTTCTTCATGATATGGATCTATTTCATCTGTTTTGCTGAAATTTCCGTTTCCTTTGTCTTATCGTGCTTATCACGTTTCTCGCGTTTCTCGTGACGGCTGTTTTTATCATGCTTTCCCGAATCATCGCCGTCTTCATCTTCGTCGCTGACAGGCAGTATCTTCATCGTGATCTTCTCGATCCTTCTGTCTTTTATCGAGTCGATCTTGAAAACATAGTTTTCGAAGATTATCTCATTGCCCACGTCGTTCTCATCCGGTATCTCTCCAAGTATATCTATGATGAATCCTCCGAGCGTTTCACTGTTCTCAGATTCGAGATCGACGCCAAGCTCCTCGTCGAGATCGTCGAGATCCATGCTGCCGTCTATCACGTAGGTATCATCCGATATCTTCTGGAATTCAGTCTCTTCCTCGTCATATTCATCGTCGATGTCTCCTACGATCTCTTCTATGATATCTTCCATCGTGACGATCCCGGAAAATCCGCCGTACTCATCGATCAGTATCGCTATATGCTGCTTCTCGGTCTGCAGCTCGACGAACAGCGAATCGATATTCTTCGTTTCCGGAACGAAATACGGCTTTCTCAGTATCGATCTGAAGTCCACGTTGTCAAAGCCTTCTTCTCTGGCCTTGATGAGATAGTCCTTTATGTGAAGGATGCCTATGATATTGTCGCTGTCGTCCTCATACACCGGTATCCTCGAATACCTCAGCTCCATCAGCTCATCGATATACTCTTCCGTAGGAGCGTTGATATCTATCGAAAAGACCTCGGTCCTCGGAGTCATTACTTCGTATGCCAGCAGATCGTCGAATTCAAAGATACTGGTGATCATCTTCTTACCTTCCTCTTTGAGCTCTCCTTTTTCCTGACCTGCTTCGAGCATCGATACGACGTCGTCCTCGGAGTATTCACCGTCGGACACGTCTGTCTTCTGTCTGAATATCTTCAGCAGTATCGTTACGAGCACGGAAAGCAGCCATACGAATGGTTTGAGTATGACCGAAAACGCGCGCACAGGCCTTGCGGCAGCAAGCGCGATCCTTTCCGAATGGAGCGTCGCGATCCTCTTCGGGAAAAACATGCCGAAGGCCAGCATGAAAAACGACAGCACCAGCACGATGATGAACATCGCTATCCCGCTGCTGCACGGCACTCCCAGATCCTCGAGCATACCTGCTGCGATATCTCCGAAGTCAGCTGCAGCCTTTGCACTGGCAAAAAAGCCGACAAGGGTTATCACCACCTGCACTGCGGCAAGCGACTTGTTCGGATCCTCTATGAATTTCGAAAGCACTGCGGCTTTTCTGTTTCCCTCCTGCGCGAGCGTCTTCACCCTTCCTTTGTTCACGGATGAGATCGCTGTTTCCGCAGCAGCGAAACAGGCATTGAACAATATCAGTACGGCTAAAATGATTATCTGCCCCCACATGGGCCCGGCGTCAGATGACATGATTATCTCCTTTCTATGATCAGTTGTCTCTTATCCAGTCGTTATCTGTTTTTCAGTTTTCTGAGTATGAAATTCTCCGCAACGGGATGTTCCATCTTTATCCTGAGTATCTGCTGCGGATGCGGTGCCGATTCGATCGGCTCACCCTCCTCGTTCAGGAGCACGTCGAGCTTCTGTGTGAAAAACGGTGTCCCCGGTCCGAACACTTCGATCTCGTCTCCCGCCACCATCTTGTTTCTCTGCTCAACGACAGCCATCCCGGTCTCAGGATCGTAGCTCTTTACCATTCCTATGAAACTGTAGTCTCGCGTATAATCGCTGGTCTGGTAGTTCTGATCCTCATCGGTCGGCTTGCTGAAATAAAAGCCCGTCGTGAATTCTCTGTGGCTGGCTTTCTTGAGCTCGCTCATCCACTCTGGATCGTACTCGTACCTTTCCGGATCTGCATAGTACGCATCGATGGCACGCCTGTATGCGCTGACTATCGTAGCGACATAAAACACGCTCTTCATGCGCCCTTCGATCTTTACAGACGATATACCCGCCTCAGCCAGCTCAGGTATATGCTCCAGCATGCAGAGATCCTTTGAATTCATTATGTACGTGCCGCGTGCATCTTCCTCCACCGGATAATACTCGCCCGGCCTTTTCTCCTCGACCAGCTTGTATTTCCATCTGCACGGGTGTGCGCACTGGCCTCTGTTGGCGTCTCTGTTTATCATGAAGTTGCTGAGCAGGCATCTGCCGGAATACGATATGCACATCGCGCCGTGTATGAACGACTCCAGCTCCATATCCCCGGGTATGTTCTGCCTGATCTCCCTGATCTCGTCAAAGGTCAGCTCCCGTGCGAGCACCAGTCTCTTCACGCCCTGTCTGTACCAGAAGTTCGCGGTCGCGTAGTTCGTCATGTTCGCCTGTGTGGAAAGGTGCAGCTCTGCGTCCGGCATCACTTCCTGTATCAGCGCTATGACTCCCGGGTCCGACACGATGAATGCATCCACCGGGATGTCCTTTATCCTGCCGAGATATTCTCTCAGCGGCTCGATATCTTCATTGTGCGCGAAGATATTGAACGTCATGTGACATTTCACGTTTTTGCTGTGAGCGTACTCTACGCCTTCTCTTATCTCATCTATCGTGAGATTCCCGGCTCCGGCGCGAAGGCTGAACATCTCGCCTCCGAAATACACCGCGTCCGCACCGTAGTCGACGGCGATCTTCAGTTTTTCAAGGTCTCCCGCAGGAGCTAAAAGTTCCAGTTTTCTCATATGTCTAAATCGCTTCTTTCTATGGGATATACCATTTCTTGTCTATAGTGCTTATCGATACGCCGTCGCCTACCGGCAGCACGCATGTCTCCGCGTATTCGATGTGAGTGATGTACTTTATGAACTCGCGCATTTTCCTGATGCTGGTCTTGTAGCGTCTGCCCGGATCGTATTCATCCGAAGCAGTCATTCCCTTCATCAGCACGTTGTCGCATATCACCATCGCATCCTGTTTGCAGAGCGGCATCGCCAGATCCCAGAATTCTCTGTAATGACTCTTGGCTGCGTCGATGAACACCGCGTCGAAAATCTCCGGATCATCGCTGTTCTCCGCAGCTATCTGAAACAGGACTTCCCTTGCATCGCCGAATCTGACATCCACACGATCTGCAAATCCCATCTCTGAAATATTCGTTTTCGCCACCTCGTACATCTCCGGGTTCGACTCTATCGTCGTCACTCTGCATCCGCATCCGTCCGCAAAGCATGACGCCGAATATCCGACCGCTGCTCCTATCTCGAGCATGTGCACCGGTTTCTTGATGTTGAGGAGCTGCAGCAGCAGTCCTTCCGTATCTCTCAGGATCACCGGCACATGGTTCTTTTCTGCAAATTCGCGAAGCTCCACAAGCTGCGGATTTTCATTCTTGTATAACTTGTCTATATATGCACTTATTATGCTGTTAGTAATATTCATATCAATACCATTTGTTTTCCTGTACTGCCTTGTCGTGTTCCTCGTTAGTCCTGGAGTATATTATAGTACCGTCCTGTGTCGCAAAGAAGAACAGGTAATCCGACTTCTCATAGTTGAGCACGCTGTCGACAGCGCTGCCGTTCACGGCACATATAGGCCCTATCGGCAGTCCCGCGTATTTTCTGGTGTTGTATTTCGAATCTATGTCGAGCTCGGACTGCGTCAGCTCGAGAGAAGTCTTCTGGTTCGCATAGCACACCGTAACGTCGCTGCCCAGATTCATCCCCTGATCGAGACGGTTGATGAAAACTCCTGCGATCTTCGGCATCTCCTCGCTGACGTTGCTGCCTTCTCTTTCGACGATCGACGCCAGAGTGAGCACCTCGTGCACGGTGAACCCGCTTTTCTCGATCTCGCTCTTTCTCGATGAAAGCTCTGAATCTGTCATGTCGAGCATCACCTCAGTCACGTCTTCGATCGTCGGATCCTCTTCCGTGATGAAGTATGTCTCAGGATACAGATATCCTTCGAGAGGATACATGATACCGTCACTGAGTATCGAGTCCGTCAGGAACCAGTACTTGTCTATAAGCTCCTGAAGATATGTCGTGTCTGCCCATTTTGCGATGAGCTCATCTGCGGTGAACGGCATTTCCGCTGCGATCGCATCTGCCACCTCAGGTATCGTCAGTCCTTCTCTGATGATGATCCTGTCCTTGGAGACATAATCGAAATCCCCTGTGTTTATAGCCTCCATCATCTCAGGCAGTGTCATGGACTTGCTGAACATGTAGCTGTTGGCCTGCAGCGAATCGTATCCGCCCAGTCTCGCGTGTATCTTCGCAAAAGTCTTGTTCCTGACAAGCCCGTTTTCGTCAAGTATGTCTATTATAGCCGATGCTCCGCTGCCTGACGGCACTGTTACCGTCACCGTCTCGTCGCTGTTCGCATCGACTGCTCCTATCCCGTGAAGATAAGCTGCTGCTCCCCCTGTTATCAGCACGACAAGCACTGCCAGAATGATGACCAGCATCTTTATCCTGCTGCCCTTTCGTTTCGACATCTATTACCTCGTTTCCGGATAAAATCCATGTTCATTGTTTTCCGGCAAGATCATGAGCACATCTGAACCTGTCCGTCATGCAGGCAGGACTGTATTCATTCGCCTTGGCACCGCCCTGCAGGCACACAGCTCCGCACTGCCGTCAGGATCCATCCGCCATACAGGCGCAGTTCTCTGCACCTTAATTTAATGACGACATGACGGCTGCCGACAGGAGTCGCCCGCTGCGATGTGATTTGCCTGATTTACAAAAAGGGACGTATGTGCGTCCCTTCTGCGTTTGATTGCGATTTATTTTGATCTTCCCAGATATTCTCCTGTTCTGGTATCGATCTTGATAGTTTCACCTTCCTCGATGAAGATAGGAACCTGAACTGTTGCACCTGTTTCAACTGTAGCAGCCTTAGTTACATTTGTAGCTGTATCTCCCTTTACTCCCGGCTCTGTCTCGATGACCTTCAGATCAACGAAGTTAGGAGCTTCCACCATGAATGCGTTGCCCTTGTAGAACTTGATGGTAGCTTCATCGTTTTCACGGAGATATTTGATTGCGTCTTCCACCTGGTCATAAGTGAGCGGAAGCTGGTCGAAAGTTTCCTGATCCATGAAGTAGTAAAGCTCGCCGTCATTGTACAGATACTGCATAGTCTTTGTCTCGATGTGAGCTTTAGGGAATTTTGCATCAGGATTGAATGATTCTTCTCTGATAGCACCTGTCAGGATGTTCTTGTGCTTCGTTCTTACGAAAGCTGCACCCTTGCCCGGCTTTACATGCAGGAAGTCGATTACTACATGCGGATCGCCGTCAATTTCAAAAGTAATACCTTTTCTAAAATCACTTGCATAAATCATAAATATATTGACCTTTCCTTTTTAATTATTAACGAAATCATATGCACTGCTGCATCGTTAAGCCGTATGAACGCTCTGCCGCGGCAGTACCCTTTTGATTATACCAAATTTTCTTACGGTTGCCAAGTACTCAATGAAAAGTGCGGGGACATGGCATTCTCCGGCACTAGCCCTGCTTTGACATTTCCTCGATGATATCCATGCCCATGTCTGCAGATTCTCCTATGATCTTGTAGACGTCGGCCATCATCACTGAAAATCTCATCTGGCACTGCAGATACTGCGCCGCCGACGGATCCTGCATCAGGATCGCCGAAAGCTGCTGCAGCTGCTGGAATGTCTCAGGCGGGATCTGATTTCCCATCATCTGTGAGGCCTGGATCTCCATCTGCTTTTTCATCAGATCCTTGATCGAGGCGCTGAGCTGAGGGTTCCCCTCCACAAGCTTCTTGCTCTGCTCGTACTGCTTGTATTCTTCTGATTCCTTTATGGCTTTCGCCAGTGAATGTGCTTCTTCATATACGTTCATATCGTTTCCTCCTGTTACACTTCAAGGAAGATCGGCAGTATCACCGGTGTTCTCTTCGTCTTGTTGTATATATATTTTCTCAGATTCTCACGCACGGCCGTCTTCATGCCGTTCCAGTCCTTCATGTTCTTCTTCATGCATTCCTGCAACGTTTTCTCCGCGATCCTGCACGCGTCGTCTATCAGTCCCTCGTTTTCTCTGACGTAAACGAAGCCTCTCGATATTATGTCAGGTCCCGAAATGACTTCGTTCGCAGTCTTGTCTATAGCTGCGACGACGATTATCAGTCCTGATTCAGAAAGCAGGCGTCTGTCTCTGAGCACTATATTGCCGACGTCACCTACGCCGAGTCCGTCTACCATTATACCTTCTGCATCTGCCACGTCTTCTTTTATAAATGCGCCGTTTTTCGACACGTTGAGACAGTCTCCGTTCTTGAGGAGGAATATGTTCTCCATCGGCAGTCCGAGCAGATGTGCCAGTTCGGCGTGAGTCTTCAGGTGTCTGAACTCACCGTGTACCGGCATGAAGTACTTAGGTCTGATCAGCGAATGCATCAGCTTCAGCTCCTCCTGACATGCGTGGCCCGAAACATGCGTGTCCGCGATGTCTGAATAGATGACCTCTGCGCCCTTTTCCACCAGCTGGTTCACGACGTTCGCAACTGTCAGCTCGTTGCCCGGTACAGGTGAAGATGAAAGTATCACCATGTCTCCAGGCTTGATCGTTATCGACTTGTGATCCGACGAAGCCATCCTCGCCAGAGCCGACATCGGTTCTCCCTGGCTTCCCGTCGTTATCACCACCAGCTCCTTGTCCGGTATGTGTCTCGTCTTGTTCAGATCTACCAGCGTGTTCGCAGGGATCTTGATATATCCTAGCTCCTTCGCGAGATCGACTACATTCACCATGCTCCTGCCCGATATCGCTACTTTTCTCTTGCAGATCACCGCGAGATCTATGATCTTCTGTATCCTGTGGACGTTAGAAGAGAATGTCGCGATGATGATCCTTCGGTCGGATCTTCTGAAGATGTTCTCCAGAGTCCTTCCCACGACTCTCTCAGACGCTGTGTATCCTCGTCTGAGCACGTTCGTGCTGTCTGCCATCATCAGCAGCACACCTTCCGATCCTATCTGTGCGAGCCTTGCGAAGTCGATCGGCTTGCCGTCGATCGGAGTATAGTCGATCTTGAAGTCTCCCGTATGGAATATCCTCCCCGCAGGAGTCGTTATCGACAGACACATCGAGTCTGCTATGGAATGTGTTATCCTGAGCGCTTCCACGCGGAAGGTCTTTCCGATCCTGAACGTCTCGCCTGCCTCCACGACACGCATCGAAGCCTTGAGGTTGTGCTCCTTGAGCTTGTTCTCTATGAGTCCCAGCGGGAATCTCATCCCGTAGATCGGTATGTTCAGTTCCTTGAGCAGGTACGGTATCCCGCCGATGTGATCCTCATGTCCATGCGTTATGACGAGACCTTTTATCTTTCGTTTGTTGTCTACGAGATATGAAAAGTCAGGTATTACCTTGTCTATCCCGAACATGTCGTCGTCCGGGAAGGACAGACCGCAGTCGATTATCATTATTTCGTTCTCGCATTCGATGGCGGTCATGTTCTTTCCTATTTCGCCCAGACCTCCCAGAGGTATGATCTTCACTCTGGAAGCATTGCTGTTGTTATTCTGTTTTTTCTTCTTATTGCCTGCAGGCGCCTTTCTTCCTGTCGCCTGTTTAGTCGCAGCAGCACCCCTGGCATTGGGTTCTGCCTTTCTTGTCCTTTTTGCGCCGGCAGTATTGTTTTTATTCGTACCTCTGCCGCGGCCTGCCGCATCATTCACCGGTTTCCTGCTCTTGCTCCCAGTATTCCTGCGTGTTCTGGCGGACGTGTTGTCTTTCTTTTCGTTCATAAATTTCCTTTCCCGCCGTAGATTCGTAACGGGTTCTGTCTAGCACGCGCTATCTATTTAACGACGATGTTTATAAGCTTGCCCGGAACAGCGATTATCTTCACGATATTCTTTCCTTCCGTGAGCGCTTTGATCTTGTCGTTTTCTACAGCGATTTTTTCCATATCTTCTCTGGATGAATCACCTGCGATATTTATTTTTTCCTTGATCTTGCCGTTTATCTGTACGACTATCTCTACCGTATCCTTTACGAGAGCGCTTTCATCGTATTCAGGCCACTCCTGCTGGTGTACTGAACCGCCGTATCCCAGATGCTCCCACATTTCCTCTGCAACATGAGGCACGAACGGAGCGAGCATGATGATCAGATCCTTTACAGCTGCGCCGTAAAGACCAGGGTTCACTTCGCCTTCCTTGTATCTGTACATTTCGTTTACCATTTCCATGATAGTACTGATGGCAGTGTTGAAGTTGAATCTCTCGCCGATGTCGTCGGATACCTTCTTGATGGCATAGTTCATCCAGTATGCCATGCTCTTGTCTGCCTCGCTCTTTATCTCATAAGTGTCAGGCACGTCTTTGAAGTTCTGTGAGTATTCATATACCATCCTGTATACACGGTTTATGAATCTGTAGCTTCCTTCAACTCCCTTGTCCGACCAGTCAAGCTCTCTTTCAGGAGGCGCTGCGAACAGTATGAAAAGTCTTGCAGTGTCTGCACCGTACTTCTCTATGATCTCTGCAGGGCTTACGACGTTGCCGAGGGATTTGCTCATCTTTGCTCCGTCTTTGATCACCATTCCCTGTGTGAGCAGGTTCTTGAACGGTTCCTCCTGGCTCACATATCCGAGATCGTAAAGCGCCATCTGGAAGAATCTGGCGTACATCAGGTGAAGTATCGCATGTTCCACACCTCCGATGTACTGGTCGACGTTCATCCAGTAGTCTACCTTTTCCTTGCTGAATGCTTCATCCTTGTTTCTCGCATCGCAGTATCTGAGGAAGTACCATGACGAGTCGAGGAACGTATCCATAGTATCGAGCTCTCTCTTTGCAGGCTTGCCGCATACAGGGCATGTCGTGTCACGGAAAGTCTTGCTGGTAGCAAGCGGTGATTCGCCCTTTCCTGTGAATTCAACGTCTGTAGGCAGCATTACAGGGAGGTTTTCTTCCTTCTCAGGCACCCAGCCGCAGCAGTCGCAGTGGATCATCGGGATCGGTGTTCCCCAGTATCTCTGTCTGGAGATCAGCCAGTCTCTGAGCTTGTAGTTTACAGTCTTCTTGCCTATGCCGTTTTCCTCCAGATACTTCGTGATCTCCACGATAGCTTCTCTGTTGTTCATTCCGTCGAATTTGCCGGAGTTTATAAGCTTTCCTTCTGCCTCGAACGCCTCAGTGAGGTTGTTGAGGTCGATCTTGTCGTTTTCAGGATCCACTACAGGGATTATCTCGAGGTCGAACGCCTTTGCGAAGTCAAAGTCACGCTGATCGTGTGAAGGTACCGCCATGATAGCGCCTGTTCCGTAATCCATCAGCACGTAGTCCGAGATGAAGATCGGCACTTTCTTTCCTGTAAGCGGATTGATGCAGTATCTTCCGATGAATTCACCTGTCTTTTCCTTTGTAGTCGAAGTTCTCTCGATATCGCTCATATGCTGCACTTTATCAACATATGCCAGCACTGCCTCCTCGTATTCGCTTCCCGCGATGAGTTCCCTGAGGTAAGGATGCTCAGGAGCGAGTACCATATAAGTCACGCCGTAAAGAGTGTCAGGTCTTGTCGTGAATATGTCGAGCCCCTTGTCGAATCCTTCTATTTCAAAAGTGACTTCCGCACCTGTGCTCTTGCCGATCCAGTTCTTCTGCATGAGCTTTACCTTGTTAGGCCAGCCCGGCAGCTTTTCCAGATTGTCGAGAAGTCTCTCAGCGTAGTCTGTGATCTTGAAGTACCACTGTGAAAGCTCTTTCTTGCCGACGAGAGATCCGCAGCGTTCGCACTTGCCGTCCACTACCTGCTCGTTTGCAAGTACAGTCTGGCAGCTTGGACACCAGTTTACAGGGTTCTCCTTCTTGTATGCGAGGCCTTTCTTGTAGAACTGTATGAATATCCACTGCATCCACCTGTAGTAGTCAGGATGACATGTAGCCACTTCTCTGTCCCAGTCATATGAAAATCCAAGTTCTTTCAGCTGTTTTCTCATTTCATCGATGTTGTTCCATGTCCAGACGCTTGGTTCCACGTTGTGCTTGATAGCCGCATTTTCAGCAGGAAGGCCGAATGAGTCCCATCCCATCGGATGAAGCACGTTGTAGCCCTTCATCTTCTTGAAACGCGCCAGCACGTCGCCTATCGAATAGTTGCGGACGTGTCCCATGTGAAGCTTTCCTGACGGATAAGGGAACATTTCCAGCACGTAGTACTTTTCCTTGTCCGTGTCCTCTGAAACTTTAAAAGCATCCTCTTCTTCCCATTTAGTCTGCCATTTTTTCTCGATCTCGCTGAAATTATACTTGTCTATCATTTCATACCTCCAAAATTAGTTTATTTCAAGATTTTCACAATCTCCCCAGATTCGCTCTATATTGTATTTCTCACGCATCTCTGCGGTCATCACGTTTATGACCACATCGCCGTAATCCATCAGTATCCATCCTGAGCTTTTCTTTCCCTCTACGCTTTTAGGGAATATGCCTGCCGGCTCGAGCATGTCTTCGACATTGTCGACCAGCGCGCCCATCTGTCTGTCACTGCCGGCTGACGCCATGACAAAATAGTCTGCAAAGGATGCTTTCGGGGATATGTCTATCACCGTCACATCTATAGCCTTCCTGTCGTCCAGAAGCTTTGCGACCTTCAATGACAATTCTTTAGGTTCCATCATAAGTTCTGTTTCTCCTTTAAATAATTCAGCGCATCGACCGTATCCGGATCAAGGTATTCGCCTTTGCTCCTCACGAACTCCACTGACCCTGCCAGCGAGTCCATGCAGGCTCTGTCCAGATCGGTATATGCGGTTTTTCTCAGTTTTTCGACCGACGGATAGTCCCTGCCCGGTTCTATCGCATCTGCCAGAAATATTATCTTCTCAAGTGTGGACATGTCGGCTCTCCCGGTAGTGTGGAAAGAAACGGCATTTATGATATCCTTGTCCGTCACTCCGTAATCCCTCTTAAGAAGCTCGGCTGCGACCTTTCCATGAGAGAGATTGACGTTGCCGGCAAGTCTCTCAGGCAGCCCGAACTCCCGGACGTATGCATCCAGCGTCTCCGGAGCTTCGTTCCTCACCATGTCGTGGCACAGCGCCGCTAACTCAGCTTTCTGCGGATCCTCGCCGTATTGTTTCGCCAGCTTCACGGCCTCCTCAGCGACAGAATAAGTATGCTTCAGACGCGTTGCCTTGAGATGCTGCTCTATATATTCTGTTATCCTATCCTTTGTACAGTCCATTCTGTCTGATATACCTCTCTACTCTCTCGGGGATCAGATCGGTGCACGGGATATCGTTTTCGATGCGGCGTCTTATCTCCGTTGAAGACACGTCGTACTGCCTGTTTTCGATATTTATCACTTCAGTGCCGTATTCCCGGCGTATCTTTTCTATGCAAAGCTGCAGTTCTTCCTGCCTGTATCCAGGTCTGCTGCCTACCAGGTAGGAACAGCTTTTCAGGAGCTCCTGCGCGTTTTTCCACGTCTCTATCTTGAGGAACGTGTCCGTGCCCATTATGAAGTATATGTGGGCGTCGCTGCCGTAGATCTCACTCATCGCTCTTATCGTCAGGTATGTATATGATATACCTTCAGTGTCAAGCTCGTATGAAGATGCCTCCAGCCCTTCGACGTCTGCGAGCGCTTCTTTAAGCATGTTCAGCCGGTCTTCGCCGGATGTGACTTTTTTGTCCAGCTTGAAAGGCTGCAGTCTCGCAGGCATGAATAGCACTCTGTCGAGTCCTGCTTTTTCTCTGCAGTCAAGCGCCAGGTTTATATGCCCCAGATGCACGGGATCGAACGTCCCTCCTAGTATCCCTATCCTGCTGATCGCTGCCGTGTTGTCGGTCTCCATTATTTTTCCTCTGAAACTATCTTTATTCCAAGTTCATCGAGCTGCTGCTGCTCTACCGTGCCGGGAGCTTCGCTCACCATGCACTGAGCCGCCTGGTTCTTAGGGAACGCGATGACTTCTCTGATCGATTTTTCTCCTGTCAGCAGCATCACGAGTCTGTCCATGCCGTATGCGAGTCCGCCGTGCGGAGGTGTGCCGTATCTGAATGCCTCGACGAGGAATCCGAACTTCTCGTCGATGTCCTCCTGCGACATATTCAATGCTCTGAACATATCCTCCTGCATGTCTCTGTCATGGATCCTGATGCTGCCTCCGCCGAGCTCAACGCCGTTGAGCACTATGTCGTATGCGTTTGCCTTTGCCTTGGTAGGATCTGTCTTGAGCAGCTCCGCATCCTCTGCCTTAGGCGATGTGAACGGATGATGCATAGCGTGATAAGCATCTGCCTCCTCGTCGTACTCGAACAGCGGGAAGTCGATGACCCACAGCAGGTTGTACTGTTCGTCGTCGAGCAGTCCCATCTCGTCTGCGATATGTCTTCTCAGGAATCCAAGGCTGTCGAACACTACCTTGTTCCTGTCCGAAACGATCAGTATCAGGTCGCCTGCAGCCGCTCCCATGTGGTCTGCGATCGCCTGCAGCTGTTCAGGTGTGAAGAACTTGTTCACTGAAGACGATACTCCGTCCTCTGCGACCTTCATCCATACCATGCCCTTTGCACCGTAGCTCTTTATCATCTCAGTGAGCTTGTCTATCTTCTTTCTCGTATAATCCTTTGCAGCGCCTGTCACACAGATACCGCGCACGCTGCCGCCTGCTGCGATCGCATCCGTGAACACCTTGAACTCGCAGTCCTTAACGAGCTCTGTGATATCCTGAAGCTCGAAGCCGACTCTGGTGTCAGGCTTATCGCTGCCGTATCTTTCCATCGCTTCATCGTAAGTCATCCTCGGGAACGGCGTTTCGATATCCACGCCCTTCATCTCCTTGAAGACCTTCTTGAGGTAGCCCTCCTGGATCTTGATCACGTCATCCATATCCACGAATGACATTTCGAGGTCGATCTGCGTGAACTCAGGCTGTCTGTCGGCACGCAGGTCCTCGTCTCTAAAACACTTTACGATCTGCATGTATCTGTCTGTACCGCCGACCATCAGCAGCTGCTTGAACATCTGCGGCGACTGAGGGAGCGCATAGAAACGTCCCTGGTTCACTCTGCTCGGTACCAGATAGTCTCTCGCACCTTCAGGCGTCGATTTTATGAGTACCGGAGTCTCGACTTCCGTGAAGCCGTTATCCGAGAAGTAGTCTCTCGTCAGCTTTGCCAGCTTGTGTCTGAATGTCAGGTTGTCCTGCATCTTCTTCTTTCTTAGATCCAGGTATCTGTACCTGAGTCTCAGGTTGTCGTCTACATTGTCGTCATCTTTGATATAAATCGGCGGAGTATCTGCTTCCGAATATATGATGAGATCGTCTGCAAACACTTCTATGTCTCCTGTAGGAAGTTCCGGGTTCTTGGATTCTCTCTCCATGACAGTTCCCTTCACTCCGACAACGTATTCGCTTCTCAGCGTGTCCGCCCTGTCGAACAGTTCCTGCGGGATCTTGTCGTTGAATACGATCTGTGTTATTCCTGTCTTGTCGCGCAGATCGCAGAAAATCAGTCCTCCCAGATTTCTTCTCTTCTGTATCCAGCCGTTCAGCACGACTTTTTCTCCGATGTTGGATTCTCTGAGTTCTCCGCACATGTGGCTTCTCTTAAATATACTCATCTTTCTCTCCTGCTCCTGATCTATTTCATTAATTCTTCTATTATGTTCTCCATCGATACCGTAGTCTGTTCCGATGTCGCCATGTCTTTTATCGCAAAGCTGTTATTTTCCAGCTCGTCCTGGCCTATAACAACTGTCTTCTTCGCTTTTATCCTGTTCGCGTATTTGAACTGGTTCTTGATGTTCCTGCCCATGATGTCCATCTGAGCGCTGACACCCTTCTGTCTGAGCTGTCTCAGCAGCTTGAGACCTGCAGCCTTTGCATCGTCACCCATGAATGCGATGAACACGTCTGTGCCGTCCGGCTCAGGTATCTCTGCTCCGCATGCCTCCATCGTGAGCAGCAGTCTCTCCTTGCCGAGTCCGAATCCGACTCCCGGAGTTGCAGGGCCGCCGATCTCCTCAACGAGGTGGTCGTATCTGCCGCCGCCGCACACGGTACCCTGAGCTCCGATCTTCGTTGTGACGAATTCGAATGCTGTCTTCGTATAGTAGTCGAGGCCTCTCACGATCCCCGGATCAACGGTGTATTCGATACCCATCGCATCGAGGTTTGCCTTGAGCTGTTCGAACGCGTCTCTGCAGTCGTCGCACAGGTAATCGAGCATCACAGGCGCACCCTGCACCAGCTCGTGACATACAGGCGATTTGCAGTCCAGTATCCTCATAGGATTCCTGTCGAATCTGTCCTTGCACGTGTCGCAGAGCTGATCGTACTTAGGCTCGAGGAAAGTCCTCAGCGACTGCCTGTGGTTTTTCCTGCATTCAGGACATCCCACGCTGTTGATGCGAAGCTCTATATCAGTTATTCCCATTTCCTTCAGGAAATCATACGCCAGACTGATGATCTCGGCGTCCGCCATCATGTCGGACGTGCCGAAAGTCTCGATGCCGAACTGGTGGAACTCTCTGAGTCTTCCCGACTGCGGCTTTTCATATCTGAAGCACGGGATGTTGTAATAGTATTTGCTCGGCTGCGCTCCCGCATAGAGCTTGTGTTCTACAAATGCTCTGACTGCAGGCGAAGTGCCCTCCGGCTTCAGCGTGATATTGCGCTTTCCATAATCCTGGAAGCTGTACATCTCCTTCTGGACGATATCGGTAGTGTCTCCCACGCCTCTCTGAAACAGCTCAGTATGCTCGAACACCGGTGTCCTGATCTCTTCAAAGCCGTAATTCCTGCATATCTCGGCAAAGGCTTCTTCTATATAGTGCCATTTGTATGCCTGATCGGGCAGCATGTCTTTCGTCCCTTTAGGCGCATTCGTCAACATATTGTTACCTCCAAAAGTTCTTTTCTTTTCTCTCTATCATTTCACCGATCCTGTCGATGTAGATCTGGTAATTTGAAACGTTAGCGACTCTCTCGAGCCTGTTTTCCTCAGGAAAATAGACTTTGCTCATCCCGCCGGCGCCGAGCGCCAGTATGGACTGTGCCTCTTCCATGATCCTTATATTGTAGACCGACACCTTGTCATCTCTGCAGAATCCCAGATTCTCGGTATTGCCCGAGGTGTGCTTCTGCCTGTATAGATAGTACGGTCTGTATCCTCTTTCTCTCAGGTATTTCAGAGCGTGATCCAGCATTGCCGTGCACAGCTCCTCGTTCTTGTAATTGTATTCCTCGTCCAGCTCCTTGAGCACGGACGCGCGTTTTACCGCAAGAGTGTGGAGCGTGATGTTCTCGGCTCCTGTGTCCGCTATGCGCTGCAGGCTGCTGCAGAAATCCTCAAAGCTCTCTCCCGGAAGTCCTGCTATCAGATCCGCATTTATGCAGTCGATGCCGACCCTGCGCGCCATCTCGAATGCCTGCTCCGTCTGGCTGACCGTATGACGTCTGCCTATGAGCTGCAGCGTCTCTTCCTTCATCGTCTGCGGATTGATGCTTATCCTGCCTGCTCCGGCTGCCCTGATGATCCTCAGCTTGTCTTCGGTGAACGTGTCCGGACGGCCTGCCTCGACCGTGAATTCGCTGAGATTTCCCGTGTCGAACAGATCTGTTATCCTCGACAGCAGCTCCTCCAGCTGTGACTCGTTCAGCGTCGTAGGCGTTCCCCCTCCGATGTATATCGACTCGAGAGGGATATGTTTTTCTTTTATCTTCGCAGCACAGTATTCTATCTCGCTGTAAAGCGCCTGCAGATATCTGTCGATCTCCGGCTCCGGCACCTGGTTCGAAGTGAAGGAGCAGTACAGGCATCTCGTCGGGCAGAATGGTATACCTATGTACATCCCGAGACTTCCCGGCTCCGGACGGCCTGCTGTCTGCCTCTGATACTGCAGTATGTCCGTGACCAGATCCGCTTTGTCCTGATGGAGCAGATATTTCTCTTTCAGTATCCTCTCCAGTTCTATCATGCTGCCGCATGAATCCAGGATCTCTCCTGCAAGCTTTACCGGTCTTATCCCTGTGAGCACACCCCACTTCGGGCTTTTTCCCGTGTAAAGCTCCAGGCTCCTGTACATCTCGCGCTTCAGCGCCTCGCGGTCGCCGTTGAAGCTGAAGACTCTGCAGTCCTCCGGCATGCCGGATGGCCCCTGCACACCGGGTGCTGCACCGGATCCGCATCCTGCACATCCTGCTGCGTCAGAAACTCCGGATACCCCGGGTATCTCCTGATCACCGTGCCTGAAGCCTCCATCGCCGCTGTATATTTCGTACATGCCCTTCGGCATGAACACTTTTATCAGTTCCTCATACTGGTGCGGATTTTCCACACCCTTCAACATACATCTATACAAAAGGATTGTTCTCTTTCTCGAATCCTATGCTGGTCTGTCCCATGTGTCCCGGCAGCACGACTGTCTGATCCGGAAGTATGAACAGCTTCGTGTGGACTGCATCTGCCAGATCCCTGAACGATCCGCCCGGGAAGTCGGTCCTTCCGATCGACTGTCTGAACAGCGTGTCTCCGCTGAACAGCACATCTTCCGACTCTACGTAGATGCACATTCCTCCAGGCGTATGTCCCGGCGTGAATATGAACTTGAGCTTGAGATTGCCTACTTCGAGCTCATCTCCGTCGTTCACGAATATGTCTCCGTTCACAGTCTGAGCCGATCCGAACATGAGACTCTGGTTCGCTCGCGGATCCTCCAGCATCGGCTTTTCATTCGTGTGCACAACGACCTTTGCATCAGGAAAATCATCAAGATGCTCATTCACACCTGAAATGTGATCTGCGTGCCCGTGTGTAAGCACGATGTATTTGATCGCTATTCCCTTATCGCTGACTTTCTTAGTCAGCTTCGGGTTGTATCCGCCCGGATCCACGATGAAGCCTTCTTTAGTTTCCTCATCGACTACCAGGTATGTGTTCACTCCCAGCGGTCCGCTGGGCATACATGTTATCTTCATTTTTGTATATCTCCTTCTAAAAGTTTTTATTGCTGTCAAGAAGTATCGTCACAGGGCCGTCATTGTGTATCTCGACCATCATGTCGGCGCGGAATATCCCTTCTTCGACGTGGATGTCTTCCGCCTGTATCAGCTCTATGACTTTTCTGTAAAGCGCGTTGGCTTCCTCCGGCGCTGCGGCTTTCGTAAAGCTCGGTCTCTTTCCTTTTCTGACGTCGCCGAGAAGCGTGAACTGTGAAACTGCCAGGACAGCGCCTCCGATATCCTTTACAGACAGGTTCAGCTTGTCGTTTTCGTCCTCGAAAATGCGCAGACCCGTTACCTTGCCCGCTATATATTCAGCGTCTTTTTCACCGTCGCCGTCCTCTACGCCGATCAGCACCATCAGTCCTTTTCCTATCTCGCCTGTGATCTTTCCGTCAACAGTCACACGGCTTTCTGTGACTCTCTGTACTACTGCTCTCATGTCGTTGTCCTGTACGCCTCCATTATGCCAGGTATTCCCTTTAGTGACCTGCATATCTTTTCCATCTGGTTCTTGTTCTGTATCGAAAGTGTGAGATTGATCTTCACTGTCTCGTCTTTTTCAGCTTTTGCATTCAGCCCTGATATGTGCACATCCATATCCTCGCAGATCTTGGATATGCTGGAAAGCATGCTCTTCTGATCCTTCGCGATGATACATATCTCCGTATCGAAAGACTTGTCGAGGATATCCTGGCCCCAGCTGACGTCGATGAATCTCGCCTTCTCCGCCGGAGACAGAGATTTGAGATTGTCGCAGTCTTTCCTGTGGACGGAAATGCCTCTTCCTTTCGTGATGAATCCAACTATGTCATCGCCCGGAACAGGGTTGCAGCATCGTGCGATCCTTATCATCAGGTTGTCCACGCCATCCACCACGATGCCGGAATTGTCCTCGCGCTTCTGCCTGTTGTGCTGGTTACGCTTTATAGTCTTCTCGCTCATCTCGTGGAGATTCTCGATCAGACTTCTTTCCTTTTCGGCTTCTATTTCTTTAGCTTCAGCATCGTATTTGAGCAGCGAATTCATCAGCTTGTTGAGCAGAGTGCCTCCGCCGGACAGCTGATTGTAAAGCTCGTCGCTGTTCTTGTATCCGAACTCCTTGACCGCTCTGGTTATGAATGCGCTCTTCAGCAGTTCTCTCGGATCGTGCCCCTTCTTTCTGATATACTTGTCCAGCAGATCCTTGCCGCGATCGACGAGATCGCTCCTGTTTTCTTTTTTGAGCCACTGTCTTATCTTGTTTCGCGCCGAACTGCTCTTTGCGATCTTGAGCCAGTCTATGCTAGGTCCTGCAGCGTTCGGAGACGTGACGATCTCCACTATGTTGCCGTTTTCCAGCTGGTGATCTATAGTCACCATTTTGCCGTTCACGCGTGCACCTACGCATTTGCACCCGACATCCGAATGTATCTTGAATGCAAAGTCCAGCGGCGTCGAGCCTGCCGGCAGCTCTATGACGTCGCCCTGAGGAGTGAATACGAACACCTGGCTTGAGAACAGATCCATCTTCAGAGATTCCATGAATTCCTTCGGATCCTTGACATCCTTCTGCCATTCCAGCGCCTGTCTCAGCCATGAAAGCTTGACTTCCTCCCTGTCCGAAACGATGCCCTCCTTGTATTTCCAGTGAGCTGCGATACCGTATTCGGCTATCCTGTGCATCTCATATGTCCTGATCTGTATCTCGAAAGGCTTGCCGCTGTCGCTTATCACCGTCGTATGGAGCGACTGGTACATGTTCGGCTTCGGCATCGCGATATAGTCCTTGAAGCGTCCCGGTATCGGCGTCCACATCGTATGCACCAGCCCGAGCACAGCGTAACAGTCTCTGACTGTCTCCACTATGATCCTCACCGCCATCAGATCGAAGATCTCGTCCAGGTTCTTGTGCTGGTATTTCATCTTCTTGTAAATGCTGTAAAAATGCTTCGAGCGACCGTATATGTCGTATTTGATGCCTATCTCATCAAGCGTCTGCTTTATCTGCGCCACGACCTGCTCGATGGATTTCTCACGTTCCTCCTTGCGCTCATTCACCTGTTCGGCGAGCTCGTAGTAAGCTTCGGGCTCAAGGAACTTCAGCGCGATATCCTCGAGCTCCATCTTCATCGCATAGATACCGAGTCTTGCAGCGAGAGGCGCGTATATGTCCAGCGTCTCCCTGCATTTCTCGATTATCTTGTCATGCGTCATATAGTTGATGGTCCTCAGGTTGTGAAGCCTGTCCGAAAGCTTGATGATGAGGACTCTGATATCTTTTGACATCGCGAGGAACATCTTTCTGAGGTTCTCTACCTGACGCTCCTCCTTGTTCTTGAACTTCAGCGAACCGAGCTTTGTGACTCCGTCCACGAGAAGCCCTATCTCCTCACCGAATTCATCGATGAGCTGCTCCGATGTATACTCGGTGTCTTCCACAACATCATGTAAAAGTCCAGCTATGATCGTCTCCTCGTCCATGCCGAGGTCTGCCAGTATCTCCGCCACCGCCATCGGATGGATCAGGTACGGTTCACCTGATTTGCGCAACTGGCCGCGATGCATCTTTTCAGCTACATCATAGGCATGTGCGATAGCCTCCATATCATAGTTTGGATTGAAATTTTTGATTGTCTCTAAAAATTCACGTCTTTTTTTCATAATGTGCGAATGCCCTTTACTTCTTATTATTGCCCTTTACATAGCGTTTCGATCTCTTCTGGTTCGCAGCAGGATTTCCGTTCTTTTTCGGAGCTGTCTGCTTCTGTGCCGGAGCCTCACCTGCAGCTTCTGACGCAGCTGTTTTTACCGATGTATCTTCTGCTGCGGCCGGCTCGGCATCGTCAGCCTTTACCGCATCTGCTTTCTCTGCCTTTTCTGTATCCTGCACGAGTGCTGCCTTCTTAGCTTCCTTTGCCTGCTTCTTCTTGTTCGCCTTCACATGCTTTTCGTAGTCCGAAAGCTTGCCGTGACCTGAGAAATCATAGTACAGAGGACTGCATATACCGATCGACGAATATGCACCTGCGATGATTCCGACCATGAGCGGGAGAACGAATTCTCTGATCGCATCTCCTGCCATGATGAGAAGCGGCACCATAACGATCAGCGTAGTCGCCGACGTCATCAGTGATCTTCCCAGAGTCTGGGTTATACTCCTGTCAACGAGCTCTTCCGTATTTCCCTTCCTCATGAACTTGATGTTTTCACGTATCCTGTCGAATACAACGATAGTGTCGTTTATCGAGTAACCCACTACAGTAAGTATACCCGCGATGAACGGATTGTTTATCGTTATATTGAATATCGAATAGAACGCAAGCACTATCAGCACGTCGTGAAGCACGCCCAGAAGAGCCGCTCCGCCGAATTTCCACTGCGAGAACCTGAGCCTTATATAAATGAACATGCAGACTGCTGCAAGCAGTGTGGCGAGGATCGCGTTGTTTCTGAGTTCTTTTCCTACCGAAGGGCCGAACAGTTCTTCTTCTACAACGTCATCCTGTGTGGTGCCGAACGCTTCGTTGATGCTTCCGATGACTTCAGCCCTCGCATCGCTGTCGAGAGACTTGATCGTTCTGATAACGATCTGATCGTTGTTTTCTCCCGAATAGATGATCTCAGGATCGAGCTTGTAGCTCTCGATAGCCTTTTCCACCTCGGATATCTTGACGGTCTTGCCCATATCCATCTGGATCATCGTTCCGCCTGTGAAGTCTATACCGTAGTTGAGGCCTCTTGCCACTCCGCAGATGAGTCCCACTGCCATGATCAGTATCGAAATACCGTAGTATATCTTTCTGTATTTGATAAAATGAAGATCCTTATGTATAGAGAATGATGCTCTGTTGTTCTTGTTTATACCGAAGAACGCCTTGCTTCCCGTTCTCTTGCCGCCCGACATCAGGCTCACATAAAGCTGTGTAACGACTACAGCAGTGAAAATGCTGACGATGATACCTATCATGAACGTCCACGCAAAGCCCTTTACGGAGCTTGTACCGATCTCATAAAGTATCACGGCAGCTATGAGCGTAGTTACCTGTGAGTCTATTACAGTGCTCATAGCACGTTTGAAACCTGACTGTACTGCGGAGCGCACCGTCTTGCCGCCTTCTATCTCCTCTCTTATCCTCGAGAAGATGACGACGTTGGCATCTACCGCCATACCTACCGACAGTATTATACCCGCTATTCCAGGCAGCGTCAGCACGCTTCCCATCGCAGCTATGATATTGAGTACGATTATAACGTAGAAAAGCAGAGCAAGGTCTGCAGCGATACCCATGCCTTTGTATGCGACGAGCATGAGGATCAGTATTATGGCAAGGCCTATGAGTCCTGCGTATACACTCATTTCCAGAGCGTTATATCCGATCTTTGCTGACTGTACCGAAGAGTTGACTTCGTTGAGCTCCAGAGGCAGTGCGCCTCCTCTGATCAGTGCAGCCAGATTGGAAGCCTCATCCTGCGTGAAGTTTCCTGTGATCGTGCACTTTCCTCCGCTTATAGGCTCATTTACCTGCGGATATGAGATGATCTGACCGTCCAGTATTATCATGATCGAGTCGTTCGGGACTCCGTCGATCGATGATGTCACCGAACCGCTGTATGCTGTGGATGTAGCCTGATAGAACAGATCCGAGCCTTCGCTGTCAAACTCGAGCGCCACTGCATATCCTGCTTTCTGACTGTCTGTGGTGACAGATGCATCCTTTACATTTCCTCCGTCGAGCACGATCGTGCCGTCTGCCAGTGCAAACTGCAGCTGTGCGGTCTTTCCGATCTGTTCGATAGCTTCCTGTGCATCTTCCGCACCCGGCAGCTCTACTCTTATTCGCTTGTCACCTTCAATAGTGACTACCGGCTCAGCCAGTCCCAGCTGGTTGACTCTCTCCTCGATGACGGTCTGAGTCTGCTCCATGGCTTTCTTCAGCTCGTCTCCCGTCAGATCAGTCTTGGCCTCCATCACTACATAGACGCCGCCCTTGATATCAAGGCCGAGTTTTATCCTGTCCTTCAACGGATCTACAGGACCTGCACCGAATATGGTGAGGTACCATCCTGCGGCAATAATTATCACAAAAAATACTGCCAGAAATCGTTTTAGATTGTAATTCATTTAATCCTCCGGTTATGATTTTGTTTAAACAGATACTAATAATTCCATTTAATCATACTGTTTACAGTTTACTACTTTTTTTACATGTAAACAAGAAAAATCCACCGATTTCCTGTAAATCCGCTGATTTCCCGCCAACTCGGGAGTTTGACGCCTGCAAATCAAGCTTATCCGTTATGTATACAGGTTAAGCAGGATACCGATACCCCTGCAGTATATCTTCGACGTTTTCACAGCCTGCACCATATCCCGATACAGGAACGCCGATTCCAAACGGGTTCAACAGGTTCGTTCTGAACCTGTTATGCTACCAGATATATAAAGCTCCATTAAGGACATATGTCTGTGAATGCCTGCAATTTCAGCATAATTATAAAAATTACAGCATTGGCATATTTGTTGCTTTAAAAAATATTCGGGATAGAGAATTATTATTGTAATTGTATCTGATTATTTTATGTTACAGGAGGTTTTTTGTTATGAAAGAAAACAATGAGCTCAAACGAGGATTGAAAGTCCGTCATGTAAACATGATAGCAATCGGAGGAGCTATCGGGACAGGACTGTTTGTAGCTACCGGAGGCTCTCTTCATGAAGCAGGCCCCGGCGGTGCACTTATTGCTTATGGCGGTATAGCTATAATGGTATTTTTCCTTATGACAAGTCTCGGCGAAATGTCTACATACATGCCGGTAACAGGATCCTTCGAGACTTATGCCTCGAAATTCGTAGACCCGTCACTGGGTTTTGCACTCGGGTGGAACTACTGGTACAACTGGGCGATCACTGTCGCCGCCGAACTTGAAGCTGCGGCTATAGTAATAAAATACTGGATGCCTGATTCCAACTCGCTAATATGGAGTGCCCTGTTCCTTGCGATACTGTTCCTGCTAAACTACTTCTCGGTCGGCGCATACGGCGAGAGTGAATTCTGGTTTGCCGGGATCAAAGTCGTTACGATCATCGTATTCCTAATCGTGGGAATCCTCATGATTTTCGGCATAATGGGCGGGACGTCACCGGGATTCAGCAACTGGACAAAAGGTGAGGCGCCATTCCCGGGAGGATTCGCTGCGATCATAGGGATATTCATGATAGCAGGTTTCTCTTTCCAGGGAACCGAGCTTATAGGTATCACTGCCGGTGAAGTCAAAGATCCTGAGAAAAGCATACCAAAAGCTATCAAAACTGTATTTGTACGTATAATGCTGTTTTACATAGGTTCGATCACTGTTATCGGTTTCCTGCTTCCATATGACGACCCTAATCTTCTTCACACCGGTATAGAGAACATATCAGTGAGTCCGTTCACACTGATATTCCAGCGCGCAGGTATTGCCGCTGCAGCATCTCTCATGAATGCAGTCATCCTTACATCTGTACTGTCCTGTGGCAATTCAGGAATGTTCGCTTCGACAAGAATGCTTTATTCACTGGCCATGGAAGGTAAAGCACCTAAGATGTTCAAAAAAGTCAACAAAAGAGGTGTTCCGGTCAATGCGCTCATCGTTACTACGATCATAGGAATGGCAGCATTCATGGGATCGTTCGTAGGAGACGGTTCCGTATATCTGTGGCTTGTCAATGCATCAGGTGTTGCGGGCTTCATCGCATGGCTCGGTATTGCCATCAGCCATTACAGATTCAGAAAGGCCTTCGCAGCGCAGGGACATTCTCTTGATGAACTGAAATACAAGGCTAAGCTGTTCCCTCTCGGTCCGATCATTGCAATGCTGCTTTGTATAATAGTTGTTGTCGGGCAGTTCTTCGTAAACAAAGATTTCTCATTACTTGGATTCATGGTGGCATACATAGGAGCGATAGCGTTCATACTGCTGTTCATAGTCCACAAGATCGTCAATAAGACTAAACTCGTGAAGCCTGAAGAAGCTGACCTTAGTCAGGGATTTGCAAAAGAATAAAAAAGGATACAGATCATGAGCGGATTTATAAATTTCGACGAACGTGTTGCTCTTGTCACCGGAGCAGGAAGCCGCAGGGGTATAGGCTTCTGGACTGCGAAGCTGATAGGGCTCAACGGAGGAAAAGTAGTACTGGTTTCCACTACAAACCGTATTTATGAAAGAGCGCAGGAGCTCAGAGATCAGGGTATCGAAGCAAAGGGGTATGTTGCTGATCTTACAGATCGCATGCAGGTAGAAAAACTTACAGATGACGTGATCAGAATGTTCGGCAGAATCGATATCCTCATCAACAATGCAGGCATGGTACAGGTCGGTGAGACACAGATTTCTGTACATGTCGCAGACATGAGTTATGAGCACTGGGACCACGGTATAGACCGCAACCTCAATATAACTTTCAATGTTACAAGGCAAGTGATCCCTCATATGATATCACAGGGTTACGGACGGATAGTGAATGTTTCATCCGTAACAGGGCCTGTAGTCAGCAATCCGGGCTCTTCCGTATACGGTGCGGCAAAATCAGCCATTACAGGAATGAGCAAGGCTCTGGCAATAGAGACTGCAGGATACGGTATAACTGTGAACAATGTGCTTCCAGGATGGATCGCCACTGACAGTCAGACTGAAAGTGAAAAGATCGGTGCAGAGAATACACCTGCCGGCAGAGGCGGTACGCCGGAGGAAATAGCAAATCTGAACGTTTTTCTGGCGTCAGACAAGGCTTCATACATCACGGGGCAGGATTTTATTGTGGACGGAGGAAATACGATCCAGGAATATAAAGGCCCCAAAAAACATTATTACTGATCGATGCCGGCTTTTCCGGCTGACATCGTGAAAACAGAGGGAGCTGCCGCATTATGATATGCCCCCTCTCAACAGTTTTGGCTCTCACTGTCTTACAGTGCAGAGCCATTTTCTGCTTTGCGCCGTCTGTCGCGAAACCTCGCCGATTTTCTGTAAATCCGCTGATTTCCCGCTAACTGCCCGAGTTTGCACCGAAAATCCCGCCCGCTGCCCCCGCTGCAACAGGTATCAGATAGAACACGCTGAAGCTTTTCATACTGAAAGAGTCTGCGAATATGCCGCCTGCCGCAAGGATTATCACAAGCACGAAAACAGCAGCGGCGGCACTGCCTGTCAGCATTCCCCTTTTCCCCGTAAGTCTGCCCTCCAGCATCCCGGTGAGGGCAGAGACTAAAGACATGATCACGAGCAGACCCGTAAACGACCAACCGGCGCTGAAAGCTGTATATCTGAGCACTGCAGCCAGCACCAGAGTGAGCAGCACGAAAAGGATCAGCGCCGCAGCATACACCTTCAATGATTTTCTCAGAAATTCCATAATGCACCTCCCGTATAATATATTATGGATGCAGTCTGTATATACGACAAAACTGCTGCACCGTCTCCGGCACAGCAGTCTCTGTGTTCATGTCATATCGTTCATATCATGTATGTGTATATGTACTGTTTATCCTCGGAACTTCTCCATGATATCGCGGTTCGTATCGAGATCCGGCTCTACGCCTTCAGGTATCATCGATTCGTAAGTCTGTCCTCCGAGGCGCTGCAGATTCTCTTCCTGCGCTTTTTTCAAAAGCTCAGGATCTGTCATCAGGTCGTAAGCCGTGAGCGCCAGCACTTTCGATGCAGTCACTGCGACCTTCATCCCCGTTTCCGATCCTGCCAGCCTGCATACCGCCCAGTTGTGACCTGAGCATTCTACCGACGGACTGAGGGCGACGTTGAAAAATCCCAGCGGCGCGAACCAGCTGTACTCCGACGCGTCCGTCACAGGCTGACTCGACTCCCGGAGCGGTTCGAGAAATCCGTCATAGCCTGTCACATCGCAGCCCATGGACTTCTGTATCTCCTTCGCATCCGCCTGATCCTTTTCCGTATATGCCGGAGCTCCGACGATCTGGAAATTTTCATATATATCTTCTGATATGGTCTTGTTCGGTATCATATTGTGAGTAGCTGTGGTGAACTCCTCTTCTACCGTGGTTCCGGTCGCCAGCGCGCACCCCTCTGCAGCCTTTCTCACTTTTTCCAGCACGTCTTTGAGCAGCGCGGCGCTATTGAATCTGCCGACGATCCAGATATCAGCTCTGTCAGGCACCACTACCGGATATGCATTGCCGCAGTCAGGAAATGCGTAGTTTATAGTAGTCGGCGCTTCCCTGCTGCCCGGATCCACATGCTCGCGCATGATCTCGATCGCGTGAGCCATGAGCATCGCGCTGTCGAGCGCACTCACACCTCTCCATGGAGCGTTGCCGTGAGCTGCCTTTCCTTTGAAATGATATTTGATGTTGAAATACGCCAGGCAGTCTCTGTATCCGGAGGTGTTCGTGTGAGCAGGATGCCAGTCCACCACTGCATCCAGACCTTCGAACAGTCCTGCCTTTGCCATGAATGGCTTGCCTACGCATATCTCCTCTGCCGGTGTTCCGAAAAGTCTTATTGTTCCCTTGATATCTTTCTCTTCCATGAGTTTTTTCAGAGCTACGGCTGCCTGTACTCCGCCTATCGACAGCAGATTGTGTCCGCAGCCGTGTCCCGGAGCGCCTTCCTTTACAGGATCGTGAAAATTCGAATCGTTTTTCTGTGAAAGTCCCGGCAGCGCATCGAACTCCGCGCTGAATCCGATCACGGGTCTGCCTTCTCCATACTCAGCCACAAAAGCCGTCGGCATGCCTGCCACGCCTTTCTCTACCCGGAACCCGCTGTTTTCCAGCAGTCCGGTAAGCGTCTCGACTGCAAAATGCTCCTGCATCGCGAGCTCCGGATTGCTCCAGATCGCCTTCGATGCCTCGCAGAAAACTTCTTTATTGTCTTCTATACAGTCTATCAGCCACTTCTTGTTTTCTTCTCTATTCATGTCAATTACCTCTGTAACAACAAATCATCCTTTCTCGTCACCGCCGTTCCTGAGATACTTGATTATCTTCCTGCTTGCTGCGGACTGGCTTATATCGAGAGCCTCCGCCACTTTGTAGCTGCTCCCGTATTTTGTGTAAGCCGCGCTGACGAGCTGTTTCTCCATTTCTTCCATTGCTTTTTTCAGCGGTATGATATCATCTATCATGACGCCTCCGCCGTACTGTCTGTTTTCTTCGATGATGCGGGAAGGAAGGTCGGCAGGCAGGATGATGCCGTTGCGGTTCGTCACCACCAGCCTTTCCACGGTATTCTCAAGCTCACGTATATTGCCCGGCCATGAATATCCTTCCAGCGCCTTTCTCGCCTCCTGAGACAGTATCACTTCTTTTCCGTATTTAGAGGTGAATCTCTCCATCGATACATCGACTATCAGCTGAAAATCCTCTCGTCGTTCTCTGAGCAGCGGCAGATGTATCGGAACTACATTTATCCTGTAGTACAGCTCATTTCTGAATGTCCCGTCCTCCACCATCTGCTCCAGATCCATGTTCGTAGCCGTTATCAGGCGGATATCGACCTTTATCGTTTTTTCTCCGCCTACTCTCGTGATAGTCCTGTTCTGCAGACTCTGAAGCAGTTTTGCCTGCAGGCTGAGAGGCATATCGCCTATCTCATCGAGAAACAGAGTCCCTCCGTCCGCTATCTCCATCAGACCTTTCTTGCCTTTCGCATTGGCTCCTGTGAATGCCCCGCTCTCGTAACCGAAGAGCTCGGATTCTATCAGGTTTTCAGGTATAGCGGCACAGTTTATCTCCACAAACGCTTTATCTCTGCGCCTGCTCTGTTCATGTATGTATCTGGCCAGCATGCTCTTGCCGGTCCCGGTTTCGCCGGAGATCATAACGCTTGAATCCGTAGGCGCTATGACCTTGACAAGATCGAGTATCTTCTTCATCCCCGTGCTTTTCCAGATCATCGTTTTGTGATTTTTCAGCTGTTCCTGATCGCTCAGGTATCTGGTATCATCGAGATATTTTTTCAGAAGCTCCAGCTCATGCAGAAAACGCGCATTCGAAACGACATATCTGAGCTCGCCGCTGTCGTCGAAGATCGGGGTGGATATAGCTATCGCTTCACCCTGTATGAGCTCCTCCTTCGACTTCTTCCCGCTGAGATCGCGTGAGCAGCCGTTTTGAAGGACCGCTACCCTCTTTCTCTCTTTTATTGCGAGAAGTATCGCCGAATCCGGACCATAGCTGCCCGCTTCTATCATATCTTTAGTGTTTGATCCTTCCATCTCCTCCTTGGAAATGCCTGTATAATATGTAAACGTATCATTCACTTTCAGGAAAGTTCCTCTGCCGTCCGCTATGCTGAAGCTGTCGACAGAGTTATCTATCGCGAGATTGAGCATTTCCTCGTTTGCCTTGAGCTTTTCAACTGCTTCTGCCAGCTCTTCATCTGTGCACTGGCCGTCTATCCACAGAATATCAGCCAGTCTGCTTTTTATATCTCTCATATGATCTTCCTTTCATACCTCCGGGCAGCCTGTACAGACTGCCGCGACGGAACAGTATCATATGTCATTTTACCAGTTATGATTCTTTTTGTTAATCGCAAAGCATATTATTCTCAGAACTGCTGCGATCGCTACACCTATCGTAGCCACGCCCCAGAATGCGACATAGCTTCCCGTAGCATCATATATGAACGCTGCGATCGTAGCTCCGAATGCTCCGCCTATCGACGTTGCCATGTTGATGTATCCTACGAGAGTCCCGTAGTCCTTCTCTCCGAACATGCCGTTTACGAGAAGCGGCGGAACGACTGTGATCGAAGGTGCTCCCAGACAGTAGCAGATGCACACGCCTGCAACCAGTATTCCCGGTGATCCGCCAAACAGGAACATCACGAGGAATGTAGCTGCGAAGATGAATGTCGACAGCGGTGCGCTCACCTTGATGCCGAGCTTGTCCGTAACGAATCCGATTATCGGTTTTCCGAACAGCAGCAGGCCGAGCATGATGCCGTGATATGATGCAGCCTTTGCTGTATCGATACCGCATTCTACATAGTAGCCGATGTCATTCATCAGTATAGCCGATGATGCGAATACTACCATTATGCACGAGATGATCGCCAGCCAGAACTCTCCTGTCTTCATAGCCTGACCTGCAGTCATTCCCCTCTTTTCCAAAGCACTGCCGTCGCTCACTACTTCTGCTTCGGTCTCACCCATTCTTCTGAATCCCTTGTCTTCCGGATTCTTTACAGCCAGAAGCAGAGTCAACGGAAGAAGTATGATGAGATATACACCTGCGAGCACCAGATATCCTGCTGAATATCCACCTGCAGCTATAGCCGAGTTGAGCAGCGGTGAAAGGATGAATCCGCCGAGTCCGCTTCCTACGAAAGCGATACCTGATGCAGTTCCCTTGACTTTGCCGCCGAACCATGAGTTGATCAGTATCGACACAGGCATCGGAGCACATGCTACGAATCCTACTCCGATAAACAGAGCGCCGATATAAAATCCTGTCAGTGAATGCGACTGTGAGAAAATGATATATGCCACCGCGCCGCACAGGCATCCGATAGCGACCCATTTCTTGACGCTTCCCTTCTGCATCAGCTTACCGAGTATAGGTGATGCGATAACGCCGACGAGAGCCTGGATAGTCATGTAAAGCATCCATTCGCCTCTTCCTACGCCCAGAGCCTCTGTTACAGGAATAACAAACACGCTTGTCAGTGATGCGAATCCTACATATGCCAGCAGCATCAGGCAGAACCCCAGAAATACGATCCACCAGCCGAAGAAGAACCGACCGTCCTGTTTTAATTGAATTTTGTCATTCATAATCAAAAACCTCCTAAAAATGCAAAATAATAAATTCACATTTATATACAGCAAATTCTGTGCCAAACCTGTTTTTCGATGCATCTGCATCGCTGCGAATGTCTGAATATATTGAAATCACTGAGATTATAGCATTTTTATGTGCATCGTGCAGATAAATTTCATACAAAGTCTGCCGGTTTATTTTTAAGTCATTTGCGGGTCATTCCATCTGTAAATTCTGAAAAGTATTGAAATAACGCATTTTTTCGACAACAGCATTTCGACCCGTTGGCGACTTACCGAGTCACTAACGGGTCATTCCGGTGCTTGCGATGGATTTTTTTGATATTTTTTTATCAAAATACGCATGAACATATACGACAAAACTGCTGCACCGTCTCCGGCACAGCAGTCTGCTGTTGTTTAACAATATAGTAGGAATTTAGGAGAATTATTTACTTTTTTATTATGTGCTGATCACATATCGTCAATGAGATCATTCGAACTCCGGCTCCGCCGCATTTGCCGCCTTTTTACTGAACGATACCGCTCTTTCTCCGCAGCTGAGCTTTTTCATTACCGTGAGGCTTGCTGCGAACAGCACCCCGGCCGTGATATAACCGAAAACGAGATTTCCCGAAATACCCGTGACTAGATATGCAGCCAGTGCGATCACGCCGCATACCAGGGAGTAAGGGACCTGTGTCTTTATATGATCTATGATCGAAAGCTCGCCTGAAGTTGCCGAAACTATCGACGTGTCTGCCAGAGGTGAACATGTAGCTCCGAGCCCTGCCCCGCCGATTATCGCGGATATGCACATCAGCAGATCAGCATTCGTTGCCACTGCAAACGGCACGACGATAGGGATCATGATCGCAAATGTAGTCCAGCCGCCGCCGATCGCGAACGCTGTCCCCGCACAGAGCACGAACATGATAGCCGGAGTGATAACAGGCGGGATATTTCCCTGGAAGACCGAGATCATGAATTGCGTAATGCCGAGCCCCTCAGCCACTCCGCCAAGCGTCCAGCCAAGGATCAGCACGAGATTTGCATAAAGTATGGACTTCACTCCTGTAAAGGCTGCGCTTGCCAGCTCTGTCACCGGTGCGACTTTTCTTATACGCATATAGATAACTGTTATCACCATCGTGAACACGAGTCCGTACATCAGTGAACGTATACCTTCCATCTGGCTCACGGTCTGCATTATGCTGTGGTGTTCAAAGAATCCTCCCGTGTACATCATGAAGAACAGTACCAGGCATATCAGCAGTGCGATAGGTATTATCAGGTCTGCAGGCTTGCCCTTTGCAGGGATCAGGTCGCTATACGAAGCCTCTTCGTCCTCGTCTCCGCTGAACGAATGCTCTACCAGCTTGCCTGTAGTCTGGACTCTCTTCTCTGCACGCGCCATAGGGCCGATGTTGAGATTGAATGCCGCAACACAGTACACCATAACCAGACATACGATTATGAAAAAGTTGTACGGTATCGACTGGAGAAGCAGCTGATATGAATTCCCTTCGATGCCCGCAGCGACCATACCTGTTGCAAGGAGGCCTGCGAGGAATGCCGACCAGCTTGATATCGGTGATATCGAGTTTATGCTGCATACGGTCGAGTCTATATAATATGCGAGTTTTTCTCTCGGCACGTTGTTCTTGTCCGATATCGCTCTCATCGTCGCTCCTGTAGTCAGGTTGTCAAAGTAGTCGTCGATCATGAGCAGCGTGCATATGATGCATGTCATCAGCCCGGCCTTTTTCTTGTTGTTAACGCGCTTTGACATGTACTCGGCGAATGCCTGTGAACCGCCTGACTTCACAAGAAGACCTATGAGTGCGCCTATTATCACCATGGAAAGCAGCACCATCAGATTATCCGGAGTCGTTATGGATCCCGTCACCAGGGTTCCGTCTTCGTTAACAGTACCGATAAATACTCTTTCAAAATGCTCAAGTGCGCTTACCGGATTGAATTTTCCGAGCAGAAAACATCCAAGCGTTATTCCGACCGCCATCGAAAGCAGTATCTTTTTTGTTTTCATCACGAGAAAAATCGTAAGCAGAGGTGGTACGATAGACCAGAAAGATAATTCCAAAATGCTCATTAGTACAGCTCCTTTCGTTCCTTCATTCAGCATACCGGTCAAGATCCGGCGCAAAGGCTGTCCTTCAGTGTTTATAAACATCTGATGATAAATGGATTTATGATTGCTGTGCTGCGGGCGATACATAACCGCATCCGTCTTAAATAAATTAATATTTTTGCACAAACAAATATTAACAGAATATTTCAAAGGAACAAATTGGCTGTATTGCTTAAATGTATCACTATATGGAATGATACCGCCATATTTCACGGTATAAATACTACTTAAAATCAAGTATCCGCATGTCTATCTATAATCAATCCATGCTATTTATCCGATCTTTTCGACGTTGTCATAACAAATTATTTTTTCGTTTTCATTGTAAAGAAAAAACTTTTTTCGTTTTTACAAACGTATTTGTCTATTCAACAGCGCAAAATATAACTATATTGCTATCACTTACGTTTATGATATGTGAATGTTCCTAATTTGCAGTACTGCAACGGTTCCTGCCTGTCAGCAAAAATGACTGTCGAAAATGAACGGTGATCGCGAGTGCGATCAAAAGCGATATTTCCTGCATAAAAAAGAAGCCGGTTTCCCGACTTCTCATACTGTCATGATTTTATTCAGCCTTTTTTTCTTCAGTTGATTCTTCAGCTTCTACTGTTTCTGCTTCAGCAGCTTCAGCTTCCTCTGCAGGTTCAGCAACGGCTTCTTCCGCAACCTCAGCTGTTTCTGTTGCTTCTTCTACAGCTTCAACTTCTTCTGTCTCTGCTGCTTCAACAACTTCTTCCTTTTCTTCGACTTCCTCTGCAGGAGCTGCCTTCTTCATTCTCTTAGGCTTTGAAGGTTTCTTTTCTTCGACCTCTTCTACCTCTTCAGCTGCTCTGTTCTTTGCAGGTCTCTTGCTCTCTTCGACAACTCTTGAAACAGCCCATCTCATGATCTCGAATTTTACTTTGTCTGCTCCAACCTGGATAACCAGTGACTCGTCTTTTGTTTTTACGATTTTTCCGCAGATACCGCCGATCGTGATGATCTCATCTCCGACCTGTAAGCCTTTTCTCATTGCATTTACTTCTTTTTCTCTCTTCTTCTGCGGTCTGATAAGTAAGAAGTACATTACTGCCAGCAGTACTATTAAAGGCAGTATCATCGTCAAAGTTCCGTTCATTCAACGCTCCTCCTGTATGAATATGTTTCTGGTGCATTATCTCGGTGATAAGATAATGGTGCCGGCGATGGGGGTCGAACCCATACGGTGTTGCCACCACGGGATTTTGAGTCCCGCACGTCTGCCAATTCCATCACGCCGGCTCAATGAAACTAATTATATCATCAAACCCTTGTTAATTCAAGGCTTTTCCGTGTCATTATCAGAGAGATATTTTCAGACGATTCAAATCCAGTAGATTATCACCTTATACGTTCAGCACCTCGAGCTCCTCATCTTTCACGTTCTCCATGTGCTTTTTCGCGAATATCCTGTACATCACAGGGATGATCACGAGTGTCATCAGGGTCGCGTAGATCAGGCCGCCGATGCACACTATCGCAACAGGCTGCACCATTTCCGCGCCTGTACCTATACCGATCGCCAGCGGGAGCAGTCCCAGTATCGTAGTGACAGCAGTCATCAGCACCGGACGCATCCTGACAGCGCCTGCATTTATGATCGCTTCGTCCATCTCCATGCCTTCGAGCCTGAACCTGTTTATGCAGTCCACGAGAACGATCGCGTTGTTGACTACGACTCCCATCAGCATTACGAATCCCATCATCGAAACTACGCTGACGTCCTGGCCGCATATCAGCAGCGCCAGCATGCCGCCTGTGAATGCCAGCGGTATCGTGAACAGCACAATGAACGGAGAACGCAGCGACTGGAACTGTGCCACCATTATCAGGTAAACGAGGATAAGACCTACGATCAGCATCAGTACCATCTGGCGCATCGCGTCCATGATCTCCTGCGTCTCGCCGCCGTAGCTTATCTTTACGCCGTCAGGCACGAGATCCTTCTTTTCTATCATATTCTTCACAGCATTATTGGCGTGAGTCACGTTGTATCCGTCCTTCACCGCCGCACTCACGCTGAGTGTCCTGTTCTGGTTGTCGTGGTTTATAGCGTCGAGCGACGCCCCGTTCTCTACCGTCGCTATCGTAGAAAGCGTCACCTCCGACTTCGTTCCGTCGCTCTTGTCTGCAGTGAGCTTCATGTTCAGCAGATCGTCTTTTGTAAATTTTCCGGCCGTGCTGTTTTCAACGACGACATCTACTGTGCCGTTCTCATCATTGAGCGTCGTCGCCGATGATTCTTCAGTCAGCTTAGATGCGATCTGCTGATATACCTGCGCAGTAGTCAGCCCTTCCTTTATCGCAAGGTTCTTGTTCACAACGACCTTGAGTTCCTCTGTGCTGTCCTCGTTGACGTCCGACACTTCCTCCAGCTGCTTCATTCCTCTCAGCTCTTTTTCTATAGCCGCACCTGTACTTCTAAGCTGATCCAGATCATCGCTGTAAAGGTTCACTGCGACTCCGCTGCCGCCCATCATCGAAGACATATCCATGCCTGAGGACGTCGTGATCTCACAGTCGTATTTCTTTGCGAGCTTTTCCAGTTTTTTATTTATCAGTTTGCCGTTATCGGCCTTGTTTTCATCAAGTATTATATAGAGCATCGTCGATGTCACGTCCTGCTGCCCGGAAGACATGCCGATCATTCCCAGCGTGTCGCTCGAAAGCATCGCACCTACAGTTTTCACACCGTCTATCTTCCTGATCTCCTCGGATACTGCATCCGTCACTTCAGATGTTTCTTCAAGCGTACTTTCATCAGGCATCTGCAGAGTAGCTGAAATCTGCGGTGTACTCATGGACGGCATATACGAGAATCCTCTGGAGAACGCCAGAGCCGTCGAAGCTACCAGTATAACGACAGAAGCTATGATCAGAATCTTCTTGTGACACAAACTCCATGCCGCCAGTTTTTTGTATGACTTTATCGTCCGGCCTTCCTGACTGAGTATCGATTTTTTAGTATCCTTCGCCAGCAGCCCCTTTGCCATAGCCGGCACGAGCGTAAGAGCCACGATAAGACTCGCCAGCAGCGAATACGCCACCGTCAGCGCCAGATCCATAAAGATGTCCTTAGTCATTCCGTCGACGAATATTATAGGAACGAACACACAGATAGTCGTCAGCGTCGAAGACGTTATCGCGCCTGCTACCTGCACTGCGCCAGAAACCGCCGACTGCACCCTGCTGTAACCCAGGGCACGCAGCCTGTACGTGTTTTCTACGACTACTATAGAGTTGTCTACCAGCATGCCGACGCCTATCGCCAGTCCGGACAGTGAGATCATGTTGAGCGTGACTCCCGAAAAATACATGAGCACTACTGCAAAGATCACACTTATCGGTATGCTTACCGCCGTTATGATCGTCGGCCTGATATCTCTGAGAAAGAAAAGCAGTATAAGTATCGCCAGCACAGCTCCCATGAGCAGGTTCTGGAGGACCGAATTGATGACGAGGTGGATATACTCGCCCTGATCAGAGAGCATAGTGAACTCGAGATCATCGTATTCGCTTTCCAGCTGTGCGAACTTTGCAGAGATATTATCCGCAACCACCGCAGTGGCATAGCTCGACTGCTTTGTAAAACTCAGCAGCACGCCGTTCTGCCCGTTTATCTTCGCATAAGTGTCCTCTGCCTGATTTGCATAAGTGACCGTCCCTATGTCCGAAAGCCTCACCGGATCGACGCCGTCTATCCCCATGTCTATCAGTATCAGGCTTTCCAGCTCATCCTTGTCTTTTATCTTGTTTCCGACGCTCACGAGTATCTTTGCCTGACCGTCCGTGATATAGCCTGCAGGCATGGAAAAGTTCTGCGCACTCAGGATCGCCGAGATATTGCTCATCGTCAGCACGCCTGTCATGTCCGCGCTGGCGAGCGCCGCCTCCCGGGAGCTCTGTACCTGTGCAAGTGCGCTCTGCAGCTGGTTGACAGTCGCGTCTATCGTGCTTTCTGCAGCTGCCAGGTCTGCATATCTGTTTCCTAATGTAAATGATGCTGCTGCACCTTCGGTCTCGAGGTTTTGGAGTGCGGCGTCCACTGCCGCGATCTGCTCGTCTATCGTGTCGAGCTGTGCGACCGCTTTTCTCAGTGAATCAACGGTCATCCCCGTCATCTCGATCTGCTGCTCTACCATATGCACAAGGGTCTGGTTGCCTGAGGCCACCGCATTGTCGTACTCTTTCAGCAGGAGCTTCAGCGCCGGCCCCTGCTTTTTAAGATCTGCGAGCTGCTGCCTGCTGTCAGTCAGCTGTTTTTTCATCGCAGCCAGCTGTTCTGCCGCCTGTCTCTGCCCTTTGGCGATCGCTTCCTTACCGTCCTGTATCTGCTGTTTGCCGCTTGCCGCAGCGCCCATGCCGCCGGCTATCTGGCCTTCTGCCTCACCGAGACTGCTGCTTATCGCCGCTGAGATTTTTTGGTTTATTTCATCTATCTTTTCCTGAGAAAGCACTATCTGTATATTGTCAGATACCATTCCCATAGTTGAAACTGACGCCACTCCTTCAACGCCTGACAGAGAGCTCTGCAGCTCCTCCTTTACAAACCGGGAGACTTCGCCTGCAGGCTTGCCTTTCATTCCGACAGCTGCAGTCACCACAGGCATCATGTCAGTGCTTATCTTCATCACGACCGGAGTGCCCGCCGTTTCCGGCAGATTTCCCTCTATCTGGCTGATTTTGTCCCTGATGTCGACCGAGATCGCATCCATATTCACATCGTCAGAAAACTCCATCTGTATCATCGAATAGTTAGATGCCGACACGGATGTAACGTTTTTTATGTTTGCCAGCGTCGCGAGCTGCTGCTCCATCGGCTCCGTGATCTCGACCTCGGCTTCCTCCGGGCTCGCTCCCGGATATGTCGTCATCACGATCACGTAAGGCGTATTGATATTCGGGAACAGATCCGGGGTCATTTTCGTAAACGATATGACACCGAAAACGATCACGATGACCACAGCAACGAGCACTGTGAACGGTTTTCTCACGCTGAACTTTGATAGCATCCTTCTTCCTCTTCTTCCTTATTATTTCCAGTTTCCTTTTCTCAGATCCCAGGAACTTCCGTTGAACACATTGAGATCAACGTATTTTTCTCCCCCTCCTACGCTGTCCGACTGTCCGTAAAACGTGTACTGACAGAACGTCCAGTTGCTGTCGTCAGGCAGGCTTTCCGGCAGATCATGCGCGCTGATCCATATCGGATAATCATCGTATCTGCCCGATATATATGTATCGTATATATATGTATTCGTGTATATCACAGGCTTCTGCCCGTAGTGATCCTCCAGCTCCTCCAGAACCGTGTCGAGAACTTTCCTCAGCTTCTTTTTGCTCGGATGGACTTCCTCGTACTCGCCGTAAAACTCCACGTCTACTGCCGGCGGCAGCATACCATGTCTCTTTTTTACCGTTTTTATGAAGTTCTCAGCCTGCGACTTGCCGCTCGTGTCATAGCTTAGGAAATGGTACGCCCCGGCTCTTATATCGGTCTTTCTGACGTTCTTCCAGTTTTCTTCGAACCTGTCGTCGATGTGACTGCTTCCTTCGGTCGCCTTTATGAATGCAAACTTGTAGCCTTCTTTCTCAAGACCTTTCCAGTCGATGTCGAGCTGGTATGACGAAACGTCTACGCCCTTCACAGGATACGGCTCGCCGGCTGTTACATCGTTTTCCGTTATGTAAAAGTACAGCTGACTGAACAGATAGACGATCGCTATCAGTACCGCGGCGGCTGCCGCTCCGAAGACGAACATTGTCTTTCTGTTTCTGAATGCCGGTGCACGCATGCGCATGCGCTTTTTTCTCCCCTGAGACTGCGATTTGGATCTGCGATGTGCTGCTCTGTATCTTGCCGTCCTGCCGGAGCTGCGACGCACTGCACTCTTTACATTATTATGTTTTCCGCCGGCTGCATTCCGATACTTCATTGCTTCTCCCGTTTAAAACATATCCGTTTCTCTTATCCCCTGCTCCTGTCAAATACATGTACTGTATATTTTCCAAATGCCGCAGGATGACTGCCTGCTGCCGTTTTCAAAAAATAGACACACTTGTAAAAGATTATATATTCATCCCCGCGGATTTTCAATAAAACCGCCCCAAACGTCACTTATTGTTCACATTTGCGCCAGCATGGCGATACAGAAAAGACGCAGCTGCAAAAAACCAACCTGATCAGAAAACCGGCAGCGACATGTCGTGTGTGACTGTCGCTGCCGGTCGTATCGATCCTTATGTATCTTTTCTTATATCAGATGCCGGTCATGTCCGTTCATCGTTCTGTCAGACTGCTACGCCATCGGATTTCTGTATCTGTTAGCATCAGTGTTCTCAGTGCCGCTGCCTGGCTGCTGGTTCTGAACAGGATTCTGAGCCTGCGGCTGAGTCTGGCCATAACTGTAATTCTGCGGCTGAGCATTTCCCGGCTGCTGTCCGTAAGTCTGCTGAGGCTGTGATGTCTGCTGTGCATATCCCTGCGGTCTCTGCTGAGGCTGCTGTCCGTAAGTCTGAGCCTGCGGCTGAGCATGGTTCTGTGCCTGAGTATAGCTCTGCTGACCGTAGTTCGGAGCCTGGCCATAACCCTGCTGAGGACGCTGACCATAATTCTGTCCGGGAGCATAGCCCTGAGCCGGCTGTCCATATCCTGCCTGCTGCCCTGAAACTACACGTTCAGATTTACTGAACGCCAGGATAAGTATGAATATGAAGTTAAGGAATACAAGACCCACTGTGAATCCTGCCCCGTGACCGAATGCCTTTGACACACGGTTCAGGAACATGATCTCCAGAACGAATGCAGTGATACCGCATCCGAACGCGAGTATGAAGCCGATCACCATCACTGCGGCGTTACCGCCTCCGCCATAAATCGCAAGTGCGACTACACCGTATGATGCCATGCCATAGCCGATAGATGCGCCGACTCCAAGTCCGATACCGATCCAGAATATCGATGTTTTCCAGAACAGCTTCATAGCTGTGTAAGCATTATAAAACGGTATTATGGCTTTCCAGCCTTCTTCTCCCGCTTTTACAAAGATCCTCCAGTATGCTATGATCGCCAGCGCAGTGAGCGCCAGACTGATTATAACATTCGCAACTACAGCGCCTGTACTCAATGCACTCGATTCGTACACGCCGTATGATGAATCATAATAATCCATTTAGTTCTCCTCCCTTGATATGTAGTAAATTAAAGCGATTACATCGATTTTATTATACTGTACTTGTTATGCCAGTTCAAGGTCATTATCGAAATCGCACTCAGCTGTATGCAAAATCGGCGCTTTTCCATATCTGTTGGAGAGGGTGTGTACAAGTCCACCGAAGATGTATCTGTCTGCCGAGTCTATGGACGAGCCGTCGATCAGTCATCAAAAAACGATTCGTGCTTCTCCTCGTTGAGATATTTTTCCGTCAGCTCATCTATATCGACCTCTGCTTCAGGCAGAGGCGCATCTTTTTTCATACCGAAGACGAACAGCACAGCACCCGCTGCGATCGCCGCAATTCCTGCCCATTTCAGCACCTGTAGCACCTCGAGTATGCAGTTCCCGAACGTATCGTAATCCTCAGGCCCCCATCCGCCGTAGTCTATCTCGTACCATCTCAGCCAGAACTGCCCCAGAAACGCCATCGCCCCCGCAAGGAACATGAATACCCCTATCCTTACCGAATCGCCTGCCGCAAGTCCCGCCCTGTTTACAGGACAGCCCTCCGGATCGTTCACCGCAAAGCCGCCATAGCGCTTTTTGAATATCACATAAGCCACAGGTCCCGAACACAGGCCAATGAGGCCTATCGCCAGATAATCCGTGCCGTTTATCAGCAGCGCCATCACAGATATCAGCACAGGTGCTCCGCAGTAAAATATCAGCCCGGCCTTTCCTCCCGGCATCACGTAAAGCCCGCGCTTTTTACGCTCATCTACAGGGATCCTGCGTCTGAGCTTTACGACAGAAACCGGCAGTATTATGTAAAGCGCCAGCATGAACACTACCTCCATGCTTACAAGCGTCGTGAATGACGACTGCGCCAGTATATACGTGACTACCGCAAGCGACAGGATCCCGACCCACGGTACGCCTTTGCTCCTGCTTACTTTCACGAGCACCGGCGGGCACAGATGATCGTCTGCGAGCACAAAGAAGCCCCTCGACCCCGACGCCAGATATGTGTTGAATATCGCGCACTGCGATACTATCGCAACGACCAGGAACACATATCCCCATGCAGACCCGAGATTCTGCGTCAGCACTGTCGCATACCCGACGGCCACACCGTCAAAACCGCCGTCAGTCGACCACTTCAGCCAGCTACCTTCCGGAAGCGTCGCCAGGCTTCCAAGCGTGGGCAGTACATAGGTCAGCGCCACCAGCGGCATGGCTATCAGAAGCCCTTTCGGGATCACCTGCGGATCCTTTACTTCTCCCGCCATATTCGAGATGCATTCATACCCGCAGTACATCCACACGCATATACAGATGCCGCCGCCCAGTCCGTCTACCAGACCGTAACCCTCAGGCATGAACGGCTCCACCGGATTCGTGTTCCAGTTTATGAAGCCGACCGCCGCCACCAGTGCAAATGCCAGGATTATCATTATGGAAAGCGCAGTGCTCACCTTGCCTACTTCTTTCAGCCCCAGCAGGTTCACGATCGTAAAGATCAGGATCATCCCGATCTTCAGCGCCTGTACCGCTGCTGGTGACATCGGGATCATCTGGCTGACGTATCCCGATACCAGTGCGACATAGACACCGTTCGTTATATACGTGGAGACAGTGCCCCACCACCCGGCCTGGAACCCCCAGAATTCGCCGAATGCTTCTTTGACCCACACATACACGCCGCCTTCCGACGGCATCACCGAGCCGCATTCGGCGACCAGATTGCTGATAGGATATGCCCATACTATCGGAAATACCGCAAGGAGCAGCAGTGTCATGCCAGGTCCCGCCTCCGGGATCATTTCCTCTATACCGAACGCGCCTGCCGCTACGAGACAGTACAGCATGAAAACGATGCCTGAAACCTTTATATCATGCTTCCTGAGACCCGCAACTCCCTGGATCCGTTCCTGAGTCATCATCTCACCTCCCTGTGCCGACCCGATGTCATCCGATTTCCGTCACTTTCGTTTCAAGCCTTATATCCAGCGCTTCTGCATATTCGAAGTACTTATCCACGCTTTCCTGCGGGAGCATATCCGATGATATCAGCCCGGTCACATCGATATCATCGTTCACCAGCAGCTTCGAGAACAGGAACCCGCCCTGTCCCGTCAGGTACATTTCTCCGGTCATACCGGCTTTTCTGAATGATTCTGCAAAGCCCGGAGCCATCACATGATTTTCGACGAGTATGCGTCTGCCGTCCTTTTCCCCGTAAGCCTCTACTGCCATGCAGCCTTCGTCGCTTATCAGACCTTCATCGAGTATCTGCTTTATCTCGTCGCGGAACCGCGGCGGCTGCGGCATGCATGAAACTATCACGTCAAATGGCGCCACCACATACCCATTCGCATTTATCTCTTCATGGCTGAGCAGCCCTGCTCTGTAAAGAGGATACGCAAAGTCCATCCCTACTCCGGCGTATTTGAAATATGCATTCCTGCAGCCTTTGAAGTATTTCTCTGCGTTCAGACCGTACTGCACGGGCTCGTCATGGCAGTGATTGAGGAAAGTCACCTCTCGGCTCATGTAGTCGTATTTTCTGGTGATCGGATCCTCAAACGGTTCGCCCTCGAATATCCTGCCGTCCTCAAATATGTAAGGCTTCTGCTGCATATCCTGTATCGCTGTCTCCGGAGACCACCAGAACGGTTGAAACCGTTTACTTTCAACGCCTTCCCATACTATGTTGTAGATCGTATCGCACGTATCGAGATACTTCATCGCGTCTCTTGTCGCGCAGCATATGAGTCCCGGCGCCGATCCCGTGCCGATTATCGCCAGTCTGCCGATGTCCCGGAACTTTGGACCGTAGACGTCAAACTGGTATTTCATTCCTCTCACCCATCCCATGCCTTCCGGTTCATCGAAAGCCGTAGATGCAGCGAAATCCTGGTAATCTGCTTTTACTTCCAGTGCCGCATCGAGTACATTTTTACCGAATTCCAGAGGCAGCGCATTCACGATAAGATCCGCGCCACGCGCACATTCCACTATACTGCCCACATCTCCAGCGTCACATTTCACACCTGCAGCTTTTTTAAGACTTCCGGCAAGCTCATCCACTGCATCTCTGTTATAGTCCGCACATATTATTTCTCCTACTGACGGTTCTTCGTCAAGTCTCTTTGCAACCGTTGTGCCCTGTGCACCTGTGCCTATGACAACAACTTTTTTCATCCCAAACCATCCTTCCATCTAATTTCATTTATTTGTCGGTTTGAAAAACCGGCATAAAGATATCCTTCAGGGTTGCATTGATATGTCGACGGAATGTCGACATCGGGTTATCCCCGAAGGGGGCTTCATTGATCTGCCGATTCCTAAAGCCGACATAAAGGTATCCCCGAAGGGGGCATTTATTCGCCGGTTCGAAGACCGACGCCAGTCCGCCCCCGCAGTTCTAAGTTCTACATCATATGCTGCTGAACGATATCAATGAACAGATGCTGCTCCCCGAATGGTCTGTTTTTCTTCTTTTTTCGCAGACAGTTATTCTGCGTCACACATGAATAAATTACCAAAAAACATCATTACACATTTCTGTTTTAGCATTTTTTCAAAAAAACAAGGCGCCTAGACCTTCCCTATTACCAAGATCCAGCTTGCAATCGATCGATCTTGGTAAAAAAACTTTCAAAATCGGGCTTTTTTAACAAAAAATACCAAAGAAAAGCGCTTCAACTCATCTCTTTGGTAATCACACATATATGCAAGCGAGCTAACAGGGTGTATTTTACCAAAATCATACTATTGTCTATCTTACTTTTGGTATTTTCCTCATGGCCCCCTCTTGTCAATTAGGTTAGAACAAAAGTGGCTTCACCACATATTTTCATGTGAAACTTTTCTTGATATTCCGGAAATATCGAAATTGATATTTCCTACATAATAAAAAACAGAGACCGTTTCCGGCATCTCTGCCGGATACAGCCTCCGCCTGTATCAGTCGCTCCCGCTTCGATCATGCTGAAAGGTTTCGATGCGAGACCGCCCTGCTTGACTTTTCTTCTTTACTTCTTATCCTGAGTTCCAGGCTCCCTGTCCTTATCAGAAAGCTTCGCTTCGAACCTGTCCTTCTGTGTGCTCACGGGTATCGCAGTCGGATACTCGCCGCTGAAACAGGCATGACAGTATTCGTCGCATCCTACCAGTGAACGAAGCTCTTCCTCCGGCAGGAATCCCAGACTGTCAGCTCCGATGATATCAGCTATCTCATCGACAGAATGATGACATGCTATCAGATTCTCCCTCGAATCTATGTCAGTCCCGTAATAACACGGATTGATGAAAGGCGGCGCCGATATCCTCATGTGCACCTCTATCGCGCCTGCATCCCTCAGCAGCTTCACGATCTGCCCGCTCGTCGTACCTCTAACAATCGAATCATCTATTATCATGACTCTCTTGCCTGCTACTTCCTCGCGTATAGGATTCAGCTTTATCCTCACCTTGTCGAGCCTGCTGTCCTGCCCCGGTGATATGAAAGTCCTGCCTATGTACTTGTTTTTTATAAAGCCCATGCCGTACGGTACACCGGACTCCTGTGAGTATCCCAGAGCCGCATCTATTCCCGAATCAGGCACACCGACAACCACATCGACATCAGCCGGATGAGATCTGGCAAGGATCCTGCCCGAGCGCTTTCTGGTTTCGTGCACCGACACCTGATCGATCACTGAATCAGGCCTTGCAAAGTATATATATTCGAATACACATATATGGCGTTCTTTCTTTCCGCAGTGAGTACGATCCGACCTCACGCCGCTGTCGTCAAAGACCAGTATCTCGCCCGGCAGCACATCGCGCTCGAACTTCGCCCCCACAGAAGCCAGCGCACAGCTTTCTGACGCCACTACATATGTACCGTCCGGCATGACGCCGTAGCAGAGAGGCCTGAAACCGTACGGATCCCTCGCAGCTATCAGCTTCGCGGCAGACATGAGCACCAGCGAATACGCTCCGTCGAGCCTTGACATAGCACTGCTCAGAGCCTTTTCTATAGACGGAGTTTTCAGCCGTTCCTGCGTGACGATATATGCGATTATCTCCGTATCGCTCGTCGTGTGGAAAATCGCGCCGTTCAGCTCAAGCTCGCTTCTGAGTTCGAACGCATTGCTGAGGTTGCCGTTATGTGCCAGCGCCATCTTCCCCTTCTGGTGATTCACCTCTATCGGCTGACAGTTCGACCGGCTGGTAGCGCCCGTCGTACCGTATCTGACATGTCCGACGACCATCTTACCATGCGGAAAACTCCGCAGTGCATCTTTAGAAAACACTTCGTTCACAAGCCCCAGGTCTTTGCGCGAAACAAACACGCCGTCATCATTGACGACCATGCCGCAGCTTTCCTGGCCTCTGTGCTGAAGTGCGTAAAGCCCGTAATATGCTATGCCTGCAACGTCCGACTGTTCCTTAGCATATACGCCGAAGACGCCGCATTCCTCATGTATGTTCTCGCTCATCTCAAAATCCTCCGTTATTTTTCACGCTGCGGTGCTGCCGGTTCTTCGCTGTGCCCGCAGACATCTTCAGACATCTTCAGAAATCTGCAGACACCTGCCGGATCCCGGACCGCCGGCATCCTATTTATATATCGAAATTATCTTCTCTGCTATATCACGTCTCGTTACACACCTGTCCATAGCGTGTTTTTCTATGTAGCGGTGCGCCTCTTTTTCCGTCATCTTGAGCTGTTCTATCAGCAGGAGCTTGGCACGGTTCACGATACGGATCTCCTCCATCTTCTCTTCGATGGATGCTGTCTTTTTTTCCATGCGCCTCAGCCGCTCCCTCATGCCGCAGAGTATCATCAGCGACTGATTTATCGCCGTGACAGGCGCAGGCTTTGATACAGTCAGCACGCCATGCGGAGAAACGCGCGCATTCACATCGTGATAGATATCGGACCTTACAAAAAACAGCACGCCGGTCCCTGTGCTCTCGCATATGTCCAGAGCCAGCTCCGTCCCGAAGTCGTCCGGCAGAGGAGTGTTTATGACAACGATATCAAAATCCCGCTCGAGCATGCATCTTCTCGCCGCGGCGACATCCCCCACAGTTATCACCGGACCGTAACGGGTCTCCGGGAGAAGCTTCATCAGTGAATCATTGAATTTTGCGGACGATGATACGACAAGAACGCTGTAGCTGTGTTCCATAAGATCCATCTGCTTTTCCCCCTTTCCCTGAAAACAATGCGATGATTTATGCAAAAGGCACGCTGTGCCCTGTCCTGCGCTTTGCGCTTTTCCGGCTCCTTATATCCTCTGTCCTTCATTCACCTCGTGTAGTGCTCTATCAGCATATCCGGAAGTACCGACGCGATGAAATCGCTGTTCACCGCAAGTTTCCTGGCATCATCCAGATTCCCAGGCAGCCTTTCGTACCCTGCCGTCACTTCCGCAGGCGCGGTGTACAGATTTATGTCCGCAGGCTGCGGCAGATCGTATCCGTTCCTGATCCCGTCAAGTCCCGCGTGTATCAGCAGCGCATATGCCAGATATGGATTGCACAAAGGATCCGGCGACCTAAGCTCCGCGCGTCTGTACTCTCCGAAAGCCGCAGGTATCCTTATAAGCTGCGACCTGTTTTCGCTCGACCACGATATATACTGCGGAGCCTTATCCGATCCCAGTCTCTCGTACGAATCCTCCACCGTGTTCAGGAATACCGTCATCTCAGAAATATGCTCCAGTATTCCCGCTATCACATGCGGGAGCACATCTCTACCTGTACTGCACTTTGCGGAGAAATTTATGTGCATGCCGTTCCCCGACCTGCCCTTTATCGGCTTTGGCGAAAAATCCGCATATATACCGTTCAGCGTCGCTATCGAATTCACGACCGAATGGAAAGTGACCGCATCATCTGCAGCCTTCAGAGGCTCTGCATATCTGAAGTCTATTTCATTCTGCCCCGGGCCCTCCTCGTGATGAGAGCTTTCCGGCCTTATGCCCATCTGCTCGAGCGTCAGACATATCTCGCGCCTTACGTTCTCGCCCTTGTCCTCCGGCGCTATATCCATATATCCCGCCTCATCATACGGTACATCTGACGGCCTGCCGTTTTCATCTCTGTTGAAAAGGTAGAACTCCATCTCCGATCCGAACGCAAATGAGATACCCTCGCTTTCCGCGGCAGAGACCGCGTCCTGAAGTATCCTCCTCGTATCGGCCTCGAAAGCATTCCCGTCGGGGCGCATCACATTGCAGAACATGCGCACTACCTTGCCGTGCTCCGGTCTCCACGGAAGGAATGACAGAGTCGATGAATCCGGACTAAGCAGCAGATCGGAATACACCTCGCCCCCGAAGCCGTCGACAGCTGAAGCATCGATGGCGATACCGTATTCAAATGCGCGTTCAAGCTCTTTCGGCATGATCGAAATATTTTTCTGTCTGCCGTAAATATCACAGAATGCCATACGAATGAACTTTACATCCTCCTCTTCGACAAACTGCATCACTTCATCCTTCGAATACATCATTTCCTATTCCCTGCCTTTCCGGTAAAACAAAAAAACAAAGACCTGCACAAACAAATAAGGAATACTCCTCTTCCTTACTCGATCCGTACGAACGTCTTTGCCCGTTGATTTTTTATTATACCCCCGTGCCGTCCATTCTGTCAACTTTTTTGTCGCTTTTTCGACATTTTATTGTGCATGCTTTCTCGGTATACACGAGTATATATTCGACAATACTTTCAGTAAAATTTGATTTTTTTCAAAAAAGGGGTTGATTATTCTAAAAATGCGAGTATAATAACGAGTCATGAAGGCAAAGGCGTCTCAGAGTAAACACTCTCTGACGCCTTTTTATGTGCAGTGCACTCTTGACAAACCTCTTTAAAAATTTCGCACTGCCGATCCCACTCGCAGGGGAGCCTGACATATTTGACATTTTTTTTAGTAAATGAGGCAATGGTGTCCTGGATCACAAGTATCCCAGACGTCACTGCCTCGTTTGCTTTTTACGGGCAGATCACCGGAAAGGAAAGGTAAAGATCATGAGTAAAGTAACGGAATACTTCGGAAGTTATGTCTTTGACGACAGAGTAATGAAAGCAACACTTTCAGCTGATATCTATGCATCGCTGAAAAAAACTATAGATGAAAACGCAAGCCTCAATAACGATGTAGCCAACGCAGTAGCCGACGCGATGAAGGACTGGGCCATAAGCCACGGTGCGACGCACTTTACACACTGGTTCCAGCCTCTCACAGGCATCACCGCGGAAAAGCACGACAGCTTCATCGCACCCGCGCCTGACGGACGTGTCATCATGGAGTTTTCGGGCAAGGAGCTGATCAAGGGCGAGCCTGATGCATCCTCATTCCCGTCCGGAGGTCTGAGGACCACATTCGAAGCACGAGGCTACACCGCATGGGATCCGACATCGTACGCATTCATCAAGGACAACACGCTCTGCATACCGACGGCATTCTGTTCATACGGCGGCGAAGCGCTCGACCAGAAGACCCCGCTGCTGCGTTCCATGGAAGCACTGAACAGACAGGCATTGCGCATACTGCGCCTTTTCGGCAATACAGAAGTAAAATGCGTACGCACATCGGTAGGACCGGAACAGGAATATTTCCTCGTTGACAGAGAAATGTACGAGCAGCGTAAAGATCTGATGTTCACAGGCAGGACGCTTTTCGGTGCAAAGCCGCCGAAAGGCCAGGAAATGAACGACCACTATTTCGGAGTGATAAAGCCGAGAGTATCCGCATATATGGCAGATCTCAACAAAGAGCTCTGGAAGCTCGGCATACTTGCAAAGACAGAGCACAACGAAGTGGCACCGTCTCAGCACGAGCTCGCGCCGATTTACAGGACCACCAACATCGCGACAGACCACAACCAGCTGACCATGGAGATAATGCAGAAGGTGGCCGCTGAACACGATCTCGTATGCCTGCTCCACGAAAAACCGTTTGCCGGAGTGAACGGCAGCGGCAAGCACAACAACTGGTCGATGACGACAGATACCGGAGTCAACCTCCTGACTACAGGCGAAACACCTTATGAAAACGCACAGTTCCTGCTCTTCCTCTGCGCAGTCATCAAAGCAGTTGACGACTATCAGGATCTGCTCAGGCTTTCAGTAGCGACCGCCGGCAACGACCACAGGCTGGGAGCAAACGAAGCGCCGCCTGCGGTGATTTCCATATTCCTCGGAGATGAGCTGACCGCCGTGCTCGACGCCATCGAAAAAGACGAGCCGTACAGCGCATCCGAAAAAACAGTGATGAAGCTCGGCGTCCACGTGCTCCCGAAATTCACCAGAGACATCACGGACCGCAACAGGACATCGCCGTTCGCCTTTACAGGAGACAAGTTCGAATTCCGTATGCTGGGCTCAGCAAGCAGCATATCATGCGCAAACATCGTATTCAACACGGCAGTTGCCGAATCGCTGAGGATATATGCAGACCGCCTCGAAAAGGCCGATGATTTCGAGACTATGCTCAACAGCATGATAAAGAAAACCATCCGTGATCACAAACGAATCATATTCAACGGCAACGGCTATGACGACGCATGGATCAGGGAGGCCACCGAAAAACGCGGGCTGCTCAACTTCAGGACAACACCTGATGCACTGCCTGCCCTGCTTGAAAAGAAAAACGTGGACATGCTCACAGCGCACAAGGTCTTCTCTGAGACCGAGCTGCAGGCACGATACGAGATATCGCTCGACAACTACTGCAAGACGATCAATATCGAGGCGCTTTCCATGACTGACATGTCACGAAAAGAAATACTGCCGGCCGTTGAAAAATATGCAAAGAGCATCGCAGACACATGCCTGTCCAAGACAGCCGCAGTCCCGGGTCTTTCCTGCAGATATGAGCAGAAGCTCATCGCAAGACTTTCCGGACTGGCAGACGAGATCGACGAAGCTACGTCAGCGCTCGAATCAGCGATAATCAGAGTCAGAGCAGTCAGCGATATAACAGAATCAGCGTACATGATACGCGATGTGATACTTCAGAAAATGGCCGAGCTGCGCGTTGTCTGCGATGAAGCGGAAACACTTACAGCCAAGGAATACTGGCCGTTCCCTACATATGACAGACTGCTCTTCGGAGTAAAGTAAAGGAGGAATAACAATGTGTTCTATCATGGGCTACTGCGGCCCCTGCGCCGCAATGCATGAATTTATAGAAGGATTTGACAAGACGATATCGAGAGGCCCGGACGACAGCCGCATCACAGACACAGGAAACGGTCTGCTGGCCTTTCACCGCCTGGCCATCATGGGGCTCACACCTGAAGGGATGCAGCCGTTCGAGCTCGACGGCAGCTATGCCGTATGCAACGGCGAGATCTACGGATTCGAAAAACTCAAGGCCGAGCTCTCCGCAAAGTACGAATTTGCAAGCGGATCCGACTGCGAGATCCTGCTCCCCATGTACAGAGAATACGGCACAGACATGTTCGCGATGCTCGACGCCGAATTCGCGATGATAATATATGATGCCGAAACAGACAGCTATATCGCAGCCAGAGACCCGATCGGCATCCGCCCGCTCTATTACGGTCACGACAGTCGCGGCACCATAGTATTTGCAAGCGAACCAAAAAACCTCACAGGTCTGTGCGATCGCATCAGACCCTTCCCACCGGGACATTACTACAAGGACGGGGAGTTCGTATGCTACTGCGACATAGCAGAAGTCAGCAGCATCATCACAGACGACACTGAAACGGTATGCCGGAAGATACGCGAAAAGCTCACTGCCGGGGTCGGCAAGAGGCTTATTGCCGACGCCAAGGTCGGATTCCTGCTCTCAGGCGGTCTGGATTCATCGCTCGTATGTGCCATCGCCGCCAGAGAAAGCAGCACACCGATACGCACCTTCGCGATAGGCATGAGTGAAGACGCTATCGACCTCAAATATGCGAAACAGGTCGCCGACTATATCGGCAGCGACCACACCGAGGTGATCATGACGAAGCAACAGGTCCTCGACTCGCTGGAAGAAGTCATCAGCATACTCGGCACCTACGACATCACTACCGTCAGAGCCAGCATGGGCATGTACCTGCTCTGCAGATGGATACACGAGAACACCGACATACGCGTGCTGCTCACAGGCGAGATATCCGACGAGCTTTTCGGCTACAAATACACCGATTTCGCACCTTCCGCAGAAGAATTCCAGAAAGAGTCAGAAAAGCGCATCCGCGAGCTGCATATGTACGACGTGCTCCGCGCAGACCGCTGCATCTCCGCAAACTCGCTGGAAGCGCGCGTTCCGTTCGGCGATATCGACTTCGTAAAATACGTGATGGCCGTAGACCCTGCAAAGAAGATGAACATCTACGGCAAGGGCAAATACCTGCTGCGCCACGCATTCGAAGGCGACTATCTCCCTCACGACATACTTTTCCGCGAAAAAGCTGCGTTCTCAGACGCCGTAGGGCACTCCATGGTCGACTACCTGAAAGAGTATGCCGAAAGCCGTTACACAGATGCGGAGTTCGCAGAAAAAGCGTCACGCTACAGCTATGCCACACCGTTTACTAAGGAATCCTTGCTCTACAGAGAGATCTTCGAAAAGTACTATCCGGGACAGGCTGAAATGATCGCAGGCTTCTGGATGCCTAACGCTTCATGGGAAGGCTGTGACGTAAAGGATCCGTCAGCCAGAGTGCTTTCAAACTATGGAGCCAGCGGACTTTAAGCTTTGATTTTCACTTTCAGGCGTTATACTTTGAACTTTCATATTTATTCTGCACCTGTCAGGTATATTCGCAGTGTGCAAAAATGCAGGAAACGGCATGAGATGCTCACTTCTCACGCCGCAGTTCCTGCATTTTTATTGTATATTAAGTAAGAATTGTAAGTATGGATTTGTTAAAGATTCATGGACTCTTGTGATTTCCTGAAATCACGCTCTTTCAAATATGACTTCTCCGTCCATTATCGTCATATCGACATTTGCGCTCCGTATATCTTCAGGCTCAGCTTCGAAAAGGTTCCTGTCGATGACCGCTATATCCGCGAATTTTCCTTCCTCGAGAGTACCGAGTTCGTCCTCTCTGCCGATCCCGTATGCCGATCCCAGCGTGTATCCCCTGAGTATATCAGCTACTGTCAGCTTCTGCGTCGGGTTCCAGCCGCCTTCCGGCAGTCCGTCATCGTGAAGACGTGTCACTCCGCGATGGATGGCATAAAACGGATTATTGTCAACTACCGGACAGTCGCTTCCGATCGCCAGCACGCCTGCGCTTTCCAGAAGGCTCCTGAACGGCCATGTGCGGCCTGCCCTTTCCTCACCTATGCTCACGCGGTATTCCTCGCCTTCCCACGTAGGCATCAGACCTATATGCTCAGGCTGCACCGACGGTATCAGACCCAGCTGCCCGAACCTCTTGATATCGCTGTCAGTGACCATCTCGACATGTTCGATGGCGTGCCTGCATCCGTTCGCACCATAAGTCTTTATCGCCTTTTCATAGCTGTCTATGGTGAATCTTATAGCGCGGTCACCGATCGCATGTATCTTGATCCACAGTCCTCGCTTATGCCCTTCCTGAACTGCGGCATCTATCTTCTCGAGCTCGGAAAGCTGAGTTCCTCTGTTGCCCGGCGCGTCCGTGTAATCTTCCAGCAGCAGCGCGGTGTGCGTCGTGATGACGCCGTCCACGAACTGCTTCAGCATATGTGCGCGCACCTTTTCCGTGCAGTATTTCTTACTGTTCTCAAGCGCCTCGTCCAGATCCCCGAGCAGATTCGCTGCCGCAGTTATCCTTACTGTCAGCTCTCCGTCGGACTCCATTCCGGTGTAGACGTCCAGCGACCCCAGATCCTTTCCGAAATACGGCTGTACATCCACTACTCCTGTAATCCCGAGCTCCGCAGCATCTGCCATGTACTTTCTGAGGAAAGTCTTCTCCTGTTCCTCTGTAAAGATCAGAGCGTGGGCCGCCACATATTCGATAGCGGATTCGTACAGAAATCCTGTCGGCTCTCCGTTTTCGTCTCTCGCTATCTCGCCTCCGAACGGATCAGGTGTATCTGCCGTCACTCCGGCGATCTCCAGCGCCAGGCTGTTGACCCATGCGCCGTGAGCCTCTGCATTTATAAGGAATACCGGCCTGTCCGGAAAATACCTGTCGAGCGTCTCTTTTCTCGGCAGCTCCTTTTTATCCCAGAAAACGTGGTACCAGTTGAATCCGTATACCCAGCCGTCCCCCGGCTGACTGTCATAATACTCTTTGAGCATCGCTGCCGCCTCTTCCTCTGATCTGGCGCTTCCCAGGTTCGGATATGTCTTGTACATCCCCGCGAGTATCAGATGTGTATGGCTGTCGTGAAATCCCGGCATGACCAGTCTGTCACCGGCATCGATGATCTTCGTATCATCTCCCGCGTACTGACTGATGCTGTCCATTTCCTTTCCGACTGCCGCTATCCTGTTTCCCTTCACTGCGACAAACCCCGCGAAAGGCTTGTCCGATACGCTGTCAAAAATAGCGTTTCCCTTTATGATCATATCTGCTGTCATTGTTGATGCCTCCTGTTAAAATATGAATCCTGCTGCTATATATATAATGACTGTCACGACTATCGGCGGTATCAGCATAGGCAGCGCACTCCTCAGATAATCTATGTTCCTGATCTTAGTCAGTCCGCATGTGAGCGTTACCGAATCTCCGTAGAAGCATGTCGCGCTTCCTGCCGCACATCCTGCTATCACTGCCCCGATAATGAGATAGATGTTCGCATCCAGAGCCTGTGCCAGCGGGAGCATTATAGGGAAGCATACAGCTGCCATTCCCCAGAAGCTGCCCGTCACGAATCCCAGCACCATCAGCAGCACAAATGCGATCACCGGAAGCAGCGGCGCGCTTATCACGTTCACGACGCTGTTTACCACGAACGGCGCGAGTCCCAGCTCGTCATTCGCGTTCTGCAGTACAAACGCGCTCATAACGAGTGCCGTAACGACGAACATTTCCTCGAAGCCCTTGCATATCGCATCGAAAGCTTCTGCTGCGGTTATCAGCTTCTGTGCTATGTAAAGAATGAAGCACAGCACTATCCCCACGATCAGGCCGTATGTCAGTTCCTGAGTTACGAGCGTCACCGCTATCAGTGAAGCCATCGGAATGATAAAGTTCAGTATGTTCACAGGCTTTTCATCCTCATCGCCGTTTGCCGGTGCCTGTGCTGCCAGATCCTCAGGAAGCACAGCGCCTGTCGTTTCCGCTCTTTCCTCGGCTTTTTTCATAGGCCCGAAAGGCTTGATTATCCTGAACTGGTAAAGAAGTACGAATACCAGCAGCACCCATGCGAAGAACATGAATGGTATCGACTTGACGATCTCGCCGAGCCCCGTTCCCATCTCGATGCCGAGCGTCATCTCTATCTGTCCGCTCATGAACACGCCCCACAGCGACAGCGGCACCAGCACGCACGTACAGCATGCCACCGCATTGATCGCAAATGAGAACATTTCTCTCGACATCTTGTTTTTGTCTGCGATCTCTCTGTTGGATATCCCCGCTCCGAGGATGCTGAAATAGTTGTCAAGGAAGAATACGAGTCCCATTATCCACGCCAGGAAACCTGCCTTTTTCTTGTTTCTGGCGAACCTGAGACCTACCTTCGTGAATCCCGAGATAGCGTTGGCCTTTTCCAGTAGATGAATGTAAATGCCAAAAAGTCCGAATATGATGATATAATACGATGATTCCCCGAGTTCTCCGTAAAGAGAATCAAGATATGCCACAACAAAATTCTCTTTAGCTAAAATGACGAACCCGACGAGAGTTCCTAAAATCAGAGGCTCCAGCGCTCTTTTCGTTATGATAGCACTCACTATCACCACGAGCACCGGTACCAGACTGAGTAGTCCGTAATCTGCTCCGTTCATAACTGCCATCCTTTCTGCATAAATCCCTTATGCATAAAATTTACTGATAAAATACAGTGCACACTCTGCGTAATATATAAGCAATTAGCATGCCAATTTTAAATTTTCTAAAAACGGGCATTTTTTGCGCTTTCAGAGATCATGCAAAAATGCATAGTGTCTGTCCACACAGACACCACACGGTCAAAACAGACTCAAAACTGTCGAAAAACGTTTAAAATACGCAGAAAAAAACACAGTGTCTTTCTGCACAGACACTGTGTTTGCAGACTGACGTTTCCCGTCAGCATATTTTATTCATATATCCATCCCGAGCCTTTTCATCTTCTGATAAAGCAGCGAGCGCGGTATTTTCAGGCATTCCGCGGCCCTGGTCTTGTTTCCGTCAAACTGCTCGAGCACCTCGCTTATCAGCTTTCGCTCGGCTTCTTTTTTTATCTCCTCTATCGGATTGTCGAAAGACTTGAGTTTCTCGATGTCGATATCCTCTTCACCGGCTCTCGCGCTGAAATGCTCTAGCCTGAGAGTTTCCTCATCATCGCTGACGTGGTTCATCGCCTGTTCCAGCTTGTTGTAAAGCTCTCGTATGTTGCCCGGCCAGTCGTATCTTCGAAATGCCTCAAACACGCTGTCGTCCACCTTTGAGATGCTCTTGCCGAGGTCTGTGTTGAGAGTCCTGATCTTCATATTTATGAGCAGCTCCAGATCCTCGAGACGTTCTCTGAGAGGCGGCACATATATCGGGAATACATTGAGCCTGTAATACAGGTCCTCTCTGAATTTCCCCTCTGCCACCAGCTTCTTCAGATCCTGATTGCTCGCGGCTATTATCCTCACGTCAACCGGTATGCTGCGCTCGCTTCCTATCCTGTCGACTTCCCGCTCCTGCAGCACGCGCAGGATCTTAGGCTGTACCGATACAGGCATCTGGTTGATCTCGTCTATGAAAAGAGTCCCCTTGTCGGCCTGTTCGAACTTGCCCTTCTTGCCGTTCTTCACCGCTCCGGTGAACGAGCCTTCTTCATATCCGAACAGCTCTGATTCGACAAGGTTCTCCGGGAATGCGCTCGAGTTTATCTTTATTATGCGCTCTTTGCGCCTGAGGCTCAGTGCATGTATCGCCTGCGCCACCAGCTCTTTTCCCGTACCTGTCTCGCCCGTGATCATCACCGTTGAGTTCGACTTCGACGCGGCTATTATCTCTTCCTTGAGCTTGCGCACGGCAGGCGACTTGCCTATTATGCTGTTGATCGAATACTTGGATTCGCCAAAGTTCATTATCTCCTTCTCCGCATCGAGCAGCTCCTTGTCCAGGAAATTGCTGTATCCCTTGGAAAGCTCGTAAAGTCTGTGCGAGCTCTGCGTCGCATCGTACTCGAGCAGCCCCACCTTCCTGCCGTCTTTGAAAAGCGGCACCTGTATGGTTATGCCTATCCCGAGATATGAGCTGTAAAACACGAGTTCCGGGTCGTCCAGCGCCAGACCTTCTATCATCTTCGAATTCGGGAACGTCTCGAGGATATGGCGCCCCAGCACTTCTTCTCTCGGTTTTCCGAAATATCCGGCACACTGTTCGTTGAGATACGTGACGATGCCGTCCATATTTATCACTACCACGCCCGGTATGTTTTCAAGATAGTATTTTATATCTTCGTATGATGCTTCCTGCATTTCGATATTCTCCCGCCTTCGGCTGTTCAAAGTTACAGGTGATCCGAACCAGTCAGGCTCTGCAGGACTGGTATTTCGTTTCGACATGATCATCCTTGTTAAAGAAAAAATCCTGAAGCAACTGCTTCAGGATTTTTCATGGTGCGGCCTACCGGACTTGAACCGGTACGGTCTCCCACACGCCCCTCAAACGTGCGCGTCTGCCTATTCCGCCAAGGCCGCATATCGAGGTCGTTTTCTTTACGTCCTCAACGCTACTTTTCTATTTTATTCGTTTTAGGTCGGATTGTCAACAGTTTTTTCATCTTTTTTATATCTTTTTTGCGGATTTTTTCGGGCCATATCAAAGTCATATCAAAGCCGTTTTCACAGCTGTTTTTAAGATCGTTCCGCTAAAAATCCGGTGAGAAAATCCTGCAGCTTTTCAAACAGTTCTTCTATGCCTTCCGAGTTGTCGACTACCGCATCTGCGCGCTTTATCTTCTCCTCGTCGCTCATCTGATTGCTGATGCGGCTCTTCACTTCGTCTGCGGTCACTCCGTCGCGCCTGCAGACTCTTTCTATACGCACATCCATATCTGCCGTGAGCAGGAGAACTTCATCACATCTGTCGTCCAGTCCTGCCTCGAACAGCAGCGGAGCATCCAGCAGTATCCCGTTCAGCTCGCTCTCGGGCTGCTGCCTGTACATGCCTATCAGACGTTCCGTCTCGCCGATTATCTCTCTGAACATCAGCGCATCCAGACGCTCCCGTCTCCTTTCCTCGGCGAACACCACCGACGCCATCGCTCTCCTTATCAGATTGCCGTTTTCATCGAGGATCTCGGTCTTGCCGTCACCGAACTCACCCTCGGGTCCGAACAGTTCGTCGAGCACCGGCAGTATGCTGCTGCCGTCGGCCGTAAGATCTCTGCCTATCTGATCCGCGTCTATGTGCGCGAATCTCTTATCTTTGAAAAATCCGGCGGCAGTTGATTTGCCGGTCCCTATGCCGCCCGTAAGTCCTAATACTTTTATCATTTCGATCCTTTCCCTTTATTTGAGATCGTACCAGTTCACGCCTTCGTTAAGATCTGCCCTGAGCTCCACAGCCAGCCTGTAAGCCGACTCCATGTTCTCGACCAGCAGCTTTTCCACTTCTTCGCGCTCATCCTTCCACGTATTGATTATGAGTTCGTCATGCACCTGCAGTATCAGACTCGATTTGAGTCCGCGCTCCTTTATGGCATTGTAGACCTTGACCATGGCGAGCTTTATTATGTCTGCAGCACTTCCCTGTATAGGCGTGTTCATAGCAAGACGTTCGCCCAGCTGCCTTACCATGTATGCAGACGCCTTTATCTCCTTGACATAGCGCTTTCTGCCCATGATGGTAGTCACATAGCCGTTCTCCCTGCAGAACTCCACCTGAGAATCCATGAAATCCTTTACAGCCGCGTGCTTGCTGAAATACGTGTTGATATAGTCATCTGCCTCTTTCCTCGTGATGCCGAGCTCAGACGAAAGCCCGAAGCTGCTCATGCCGTAGATGACGCCAAAGTTGACAGCCTTTGCTCTGCTCCTCTCCTCTATCGTGATCTCCGACTCAGGAACACCCAGCACGTTTGCAGCCGTAGCGCGGTGGATATCCTCACCGCGGTTGAACGCGTCGATCAGCGCCGGGTCCTGCGACATGTGGGCCAGCACTCGAAGCTCGATCTGCGAATAGTCCGCACCTACCAGCACGCAGTCCTCCGAATCCGGGATGAACGCCTTTCTCAGCTGTCTTCCCATCTCCTGCCTGATCGGTATGTTCTGCAGATTAGGCTCCGTGCAGCTGATCCTGCCCGTCGTCGTCACCGTCTGGTTGAAATGCGCGTGCACTTTGCTGTCGCTGCTGTTTATCAGCGGCATCAGACCGTCCACATACGTGCTCTTGAGCTTTGCCAGCGTCCTGTATTCGAGTATCGCCGGCACGATCGGATGCTTGTCAGCTATCTTTTCGAGTATGTCTGCACTCGTGGAATAACCGCGCTTTGTCTTCTTGCCAGCCGGAAGCCCGAGCTTTTCAAAGAGGATCTCCCCGAGCTGCTGCGGCGAATTGAGATTGAACGACTCGCCCGCAAGTTCCGTGACGCGTGCCGTTATCTCATCGATCTTCTCCGAGAGCATCTCTCCGAACTGTTGCAGCGTTTCTCTGTCAGCCTTGAAGCCTTCCGCCTCCATCGACGCCATCACGATGATGAGCGGTATCTCCACCTGATAGTATACTTCCTCAAGCGCTTCTTCTCTGAGCTTTTCTCGCTGCAGTCCGGTCAGGCTCATGACAGCCGTACATACATCGAATCCGTAATCCATGAACGATCTCACCGTGTCAGTGAACATGTCGACCTGTCCGTTGTCTGCCATAAAATCCTTTTCGTCCTGTACTGTAAAGTGCAGGTATTCGTTCGAAATGGCAGCGAGGCTGTAGCTGCTCCTGCCCGAATCCAGCACGTACTGCGCTATCGCAGTGTCGAAACACGTCTCGAAGTCCGCGATACCCTTGCACATCAGCATGTAATAGTCGCGTTTCAGACCGTGTCCCGTATATGTGATATCCTGTTCTGCGAGCCAGCTGTACACATCCGTCAGGCTGCCGCAGTCAAAATAGTAATATTTCCCGTCATTCATAGCCGCGATCCCGTCGATGCACGGCTCAGCTGTGTGGTTGTAGTCTCCGAAGACCTTTAACACTGTCTCTCCACTGAAGCTTATCGTCTTCAGCATTTCGTCGCTGTTTACGAGTATCCGCTCAAAGCCCGAGGTGTCGACCGCTGCATTTTCGACGCTGCTCTGTCCCTGCCGATCAGACTGCCCGCCTCTTTCCACGTTGAGCTTTTTGAGGAACTTATTGAATTCCAGTTTCGTGTAAAGCTCGATCAGCGCGTCGTAGTCCGGTTCTCCGAGCAGGTATTCGTCAAAGTCGATCTCAAACGGCACGTTCGTGTTTATAGTCGCGAGCCTCTTGCTCATCACAGCCAGCTGCGCGTTTTCCTCGACCTTTGCCTTGACGCCTTTCGGTTTTATATCATCAGTATTGGCCAGCAGGTTTTCCACGCTGCCGAACTCCAGGATCAGCTTGGTCGCGGTCTTTTCCCCTACTCCCGGTATCCCGGGGATGTTGTCGGACTGATCACCCATCAGGCCCTTGAAATCTATGAACTGCTGCGGAGTGAATCCATATTTTTCGATCATCGCTTCTCTGTCGTAGAGCTCGAATTCCGAGACGCCTTTTCTTGTCAGTATGACTTTCGTGGTGTCTGTGGCGAGCTGCAGCTCGTCCTTGTCTCCCGTGATTATATATACGCCGATCCCTTCCTCCTCGGCTCTCCTGGCGATCGTTCCGATTATATCGTCGGCCTCAAAGCCCTCCATCTCGATCTGCTTTATGTTCATCGCACGGAGCACATCCTTGAGGAGCGGTATCTGCATCGCAAGTTCAGGCGGCATCTTCTTCCTGCCGGCTTTGTATTCCTCGTATTCCTTGTGTCTGAACGTAGGCGCCTTCATGTCGAAAGCAACAGCCATATATTCAGGCTCGTAGTCTCTCTTCAGTTTTTCCAGCATGTTCAGAAATCCGAATATGCCTTGTGTAAAGATCCCGTCTTTCGTTATCATCGGGTTCCTCATGGCATAGTACGCTCTGTTCACCAGGCTGTTGCCGTCTATCACAGCTATCTTCTTCATATGTCCACCTTCACTTCTGTTCTTCAAGCTCGTTCACCGAAATAAATCCGTACGCCGCCTCCGCGCTTCTGGCTCCCTCGTTTATAGCCTTCGCCATCACGTAGGCGCTGAGATCGCCGAGGGCGTCCGCATTGACCTGCACGTCTCCGCATGACATGTAAAACGCAGTGTCTCCGTCGGCTGACGAATGCACCGGTTTTATCGCTGTCGCAAAGCCGTCGTGCGTCATTGATGCCAGGGTGCTGCACTGATCCTTCGTCAGAGCTGCATTCGTTATCACGCATCCTATGGTAGTATTCCCCGTAAAAACATTTTTCTGCTGCTGTACTGAGCTCCACATCGCTTCCCTCGTGCTGGCAAGCGACCTGCCGCTTTCCGAAAGCATCCCCGCTATCTGTCTGCCGGTATCCGCGTCGTACACATCACCGAGACAGTTCACTGCCACGACTGCACCGACCTTCAGATCTCCGATCTGCACGGCGTATGTACCGAGCCCGCTCTTCATCAGGCGCTCGATGCCCAGAAACTTCCCGACTGTAGCGCCTGTCCCCGCACCGCGGTTTCCCTGCTGCGGCTTGTTTTTCTCAGAGTCTGTGCATGCCGCGTATCCCATCTCAGCATCCGGTCTGCAGCGAAAATCCCCTGCGATCAGATCGTAAAGACACGCTGCCGGCACTATGGGAACGACGCCTGTCCCGACGTCAAATCCTATGCCTTTTTCCTCGAGATAACGCATCACTCCACCGGCCGCGTCGAGTCCGTAAGCGCTGCCGCCCGAAAGCAGCACGCCGTATATTTTCTGACATGCCTTTGACGGCGAAAGCAGATCTGTCTCACGCGTAGCAGGCCCGCCGCCTCTCACGTCGACTCCTGCTGCCGCGCCGCTCTCGCAGATTATCACGGTGCATCCCGTGCCTCCGGATATATCCTGTGCATTCCCGATGCGGAATCCTTCTATCTCTTCTATAGGTATACGTTTCATCGTTATTTCAGTTTCCTTCCGATCAGCCAGTAGACAACTCCGACGAATATACCGCCGCCGACGAGATTTCCCAGCGTTACAGGGAGCAGATTTCCCATCACAAAGCTGCCGACTGTAAGTCCGCTTATATCAGTTCCCAGCAGCTGCACGTACGCGTCATTTCCCGAAGCGATCATTCCCGCCGGTATAAAATACATGTTCGCGATGCTGTGCTCGAATCCGGACACTACGAAAAGACCGATACAGAACAGTATCGAGAATATCTTGCTTATCGTGGTATGAGCTCCTGTCGCCATCCATACAGCCAGGCACACGAGCCAGTTGCACATCACTCCGAGCACGAACGCCTTTCCAAAGTCAAGACTCGTCTTTGACACGGCCGTCTTCACCGTTACCGCGCCAAGCAGCCCGCCGCCGCTTTCCAGCAGTCCCGAATAGTTCACGAGTGCCGCCACGAGAAGCGCTCCGATAAAATTGCCTATGTATACGATGACCCAGTTCCTGAGCATGCCTGAGACTTTGATCTTCCTGTCGAGTACGCCTATTATCATCAGGTTGTTTCCTGTGAAGAGCTCCGCCCCGCAGAGCACGACCATCATCAGTCCCACCGGGAACACCGATGCAGACACGAGCTTGCCGAGTCCGAAAGTCGCCGGATCCGATGTCAGATTGAACGATGCCATCGCAGACGCCTGTGCGCCGAACGCTATGTACGCTCCCGCGAGTATAGCAAGTATGAATAATTTCCAGAATCCCGATGTCGCCTTGGGTATCGCGGAATCCGACACCTTTTCGAGTATTTCTCCTGTTGTAAGTGCTTTCATTTATCCCTTCTCCTTTTTCTCCTGTTATTCCTGTTATTCCTGTTTTGTCTTCTGTTTCGGATCTCGATCTCCGGATTTCGGTCTCCTGATGAGCTCCGGTCAGGTCTCGGCCTTCTCCGCAACAAAAAACTACCCGGGCAGCATATGAATACTGCACCAGGTAGCTATTATACCATATATCGCGCGTGTTTAGAACACGTTACTTTTCATGTCGTCCGCTCGTCCGCATGCGCTTTCATCGCATCTGCATGCTCTCCGGTCATCATGATCTGCGCTATTTTGTCATCAGCTCGCATACCGCATTCGAAAATTCCACAGGATCCTCGATCGGCAGCCCCTCGATCAGTCTAGCCTGGTCGTAGAGCAGCGCGGTGTACTTCTTTACCGTATCCTTGTCCGTATCGTATTCCTTCTTGAGCTTTTCGAGTACAGGATGCTTTGCGTTGATCTCGAGTACGCGCTCAGCCTGCACTTTTTCGTCTGTAGGCATAGCGTTCAGCACCTTTTCCATCTCTATGGAAAGTCCGCCCTTTGACGTCAGGCACACAGGATGGCTCTTGAGTCTGTGCGAAAGCTTTACTTCTGAAACCTTGCCGTCCAGTGACTCCTTCATGAACTCGAGCAGATCCTTGCTCTCTTCCGCCTGCTTCTCCGCAGCTTCTTTTTCTTCCTTCGATTCTTCGATGTCGAGATCCTCGCCCGATACCGACTTGAACTGTTTCTCGTCGAATTCGCGCATAACCTGCAGTGCGAACTCATCTATGCTGTCTGTGAGGTAGAGTATCTCATAGCCTTTTTCCTTGAGGAGTTCTGTCTGCGGCAGTCTGTCTATCTGTTCTACAGTCTCGCCCGAAGCGTAGTAGATGTATTTCTGTTCGTGCTTCATCCTGCTCACGTATTCCGAAAGCGTAACGAGCGCTTTCTCAGTAGACGAATAGAACATCAGCAGATCCTTGAGCGTTTCCTTGTTTGCTCCGAAGCTGTCGTAAAGTCCGTATTTCAGCTGCAGTCCGAAGTTCTTGAAGAAGCTGATGTATTTTTCACGATCGGTCTTGAGCATGGAAAGCAGCTCGCTCTTGATCTTCTTTTCGAGTCTCTGTGCTATTGCTCTGAGCTGTCTGTCATGCTGCAGCATTTCCCTGGAAATGTTCAGCGACAGATCCTGTGAATCCACAAGGCCCTTTACGAAGCTGAAATAGTCCGGCAGCAGATCCGGGCACTTGTCCATGATCAGCACGCCTGACGAGTAAAGCTGCAGGCCTTTCTCATAGTCTTTAGTGTAATAGTTGAACGGAGCCTGTCCCGGTATGAACAGCAGTGCCGTATAGCTTACCACGCCTTCGACGTCGGTGTGTATGACCTTTGCAGGATCTGTAAAGTCGTAGAACTTGTCTTTGTAAAATTCGTTGTAGTCTTCGTCTTTTATCTCGCTCTTGTTCTTCTTCCAGAGAGGCACCATGCTGTTGAGCGTTTCGAGTTCCTGATATGTCTCGTATTCCTGCTCTTCAGGCTTCTTGTCTTCGCAGCCCGGTTTCAGTCTGTGCTTCTCTACCATCATCTGTATAGGATATCTGATGTAGTCTGAGTACTTCGTGATCAGGCTCTTTATCTTGTAAGTATCGAGATACTCGCTGTAATTCTCGTCGTCTGTATCTTCCTTGAGCGTCAGCGTTATCTCTGTTCCGTTGCTGTCTTTCTCTGCTTCTGTGATCGTGTATCCGTCTGCTCCGGATGACTCCCACATGTACGCTTCATCTGATCCGTAAGCTCTGCTCAGCACGCTGACTTTGTCACTGACCATGAACGCCGAGTAAAAGCCTACGCCGAACTGTCCGATTATGTCGATCTCGTCTTTCTTGTCCATCTCGGATTTGAAATCCAGCGATCCGCTCTTTGCGATAGTTCCCAGGTTTTTCTCCAGCTCTTCTCTCGTCATGCCCATGCCGTTGTCGATGATCCTGAGTGTCCTGTTCTCTCTGTCGGTTTCGATCCTGATACCGAAATCATCACGAGATATTCCCGTATCGCCTTCTGTGATCGTCTTGTAATAAAGCTTGTCCACTGCGTCACTCGCATTGGAGATCAGCTCTCTTAAAAATATTTCTTTATGTGTGTAGATCGAATTGATCATTAAATCCAAAAGTCTCTTTGACTCTGCCTTGAATTGCTTTTTAGCCATTTTGAATCATCCTTTCGTTTTGATTTTTCATTTGTTAGCACTTCTCTTTATCGAGTGCTAACAATATAATAGGACAATTCTTTTCAAAAATCAAGTGCCGGCGTGGGAAATTTTACTTTTTTTCGCAAAAAAAAAATCCCGACATGCCGTCAAGGATATAATTCACACCCTATCTTTACAATAGGGGGGTGCCCTGTTCCCGCTTCTGTCTTCCGTTCAGGGACGGCCCGACATAAGCTAGTCAAAAACCCGGACTCCCAATGTCATCATGTAGGTTGAATTATACTACCTCATCGCACATCTCAGGATATCATGCTCGGAATATATGACGTGCAGTTTCTGCACTGTTCCCTAGCCAAGTTTAATTATAATTATATTGTATGTTAATTTCAAGTAAATAATTCGATATTTTGATGATAGAATAAGCATATTTCTGTGTGCCGATCATCATGTATCCGTGTGCTGATCGATGTGACGCAGAGCATCTGTCACCCCTGTCCCCTGTCATTACTGCGATTTATATAATCTCTGATCTGCTGTGCATCCTTTTCCTCGAGCATTTTTTCTCCGGCAAGCGATTCCATGTGATGTGTGAACTCGTGATAAAGAGTCTCCCGCATTTCTTCTATAAGCCGTTCTCTGCTGCTTCCCGCAAAAAGTTCACAGAACGAACCGTAATATATCTCTATCAGCCTGCCCATCGACGAGCTGTGCACATAAGTCCCGAGCACCCACAGATCCGCAGCCTTTGCATAAGGGCTGAGCTTCCTGTCCGGCAGTATGAGTATGCCGCCGTTCAGATCACGATAAAATTCATCCGGCAGCTCATGTGCTATATCATCCATTATTTCCGTGAATTCGTCTATAGATATCATCATATCATGCTCCCCGCTTTCCCTGACACCGATCCTGTACTACATCGCTTCATCACTGCAGATTCAGTCTCAGCGACAGTATCCTTTCCGTTATCACATGGAAAGCCGCCAGCTGGATGACCGTTACAGCCGCAGCGAAGCCCAGTACCGTCTGCCCTGCATTCAGCATGTCATTCACCGTATTCACCGAAAACGAGCTCCATCCGCTCAGTGCTCCCGTAACATCCAGCAGCATCATGATCAGCACCGCCAGCACAGTTATAACTATATTTATACCGACATAAGCGCCCAGTGAAAGAAGTATCCTGTACTTTCCTGCAAGCTGACCGATCGAAAGCGAAGCGTATATCTGATATATGCTTTTCAGCAGCGACAGTATCACTAATATTATGAACTCTGCAGCGACCAGTAACACCTTCGGCTCTTCCCTGAACATATCCCTGATGAAGCCGCAGAATTCCGTGATCGCACCAAAGCTTCCCGTGCCTGCCATGACCAGAGCCGAAAGTACCGAAACGATCACGCTTGCGCACACTATTATCAGCGCCGATACGCCCTTTGCCGTTATCAGCTGCCACGGTTTTACAGGAAGAGTATGCATCAGATACCCCTCGTCGCTGAGCAGCCCCTTGTAAAACCTCATTATTACGATCACCACAGAAGCTGCCGCCGTCGCGATGAACACTGCTATGTACAGCATCCCCGTGATCCCCTGAAGCAGGTTTATCAGCGTACTCGCAATGGAGCTTCTTATCATGAGATTCCCCATGAAATTGATGCTGATGCTGAAAAGGAAGCTTGTCACTATCAGCGCCGCCCATATCACGCCCATCAGCTTTATGCTCGATCTGAGCTCATATTTTATAAGTCTACCTGTCATATCTGTTCACCCCCGCTATAGGAACCATCCTGAATGTGTCTCTGAAGACATCGTCTATCGATTTTCCTTCTCTCTCCTTGATATCGTCGACCGTCTCATGTCTGGTAACGCTGCCGCCATTGATGAATATCACCTCGTCCAGCACTCTTTCTATGTCAGAGATCAGGTGCGTGGAAATTATCACCGTTCCATCCTCGCTGTAGTTGTTTATTATCGTGGAAAGTATATAGTCGCGTGCTGCCGGGTCCACTCCTGCTATAGGCTCGTCAAGCAGGTAGAGCTGAGCGTTCCTGCTCATCACCAGTATCAGCTGCACTTTTTCTCTCGTACCCTTCGACATCGTCTTTATCCTGTCGGATGCCGTTATCCCCATAGCTGCACACATTTCCTCCGCCTTGCAGCGATCGAAATCGTTGTAAAATTCCTCGAACATATCGAGCACGTCTTTCACATGCATCCAGTCTGCGAAATAACTTCTGTCCGGCAGATAACTCACTATCGATTTCGTGTAGATCCCCGGCTTGATACCATCTATCAGTATCTCTCCCTTCGTCGGTCTGATCAGTCCGTTGAGCAGTTTGATCAGCGTGGTTTTGCCGCTCCCGTTCGGTCCCAGAAGACCTATTATCTTTCCTCTGCCGATACGCAGATCGACGTCCTTCAGCGCCTCTTTACTGCCGAAATCCTTGCAGAGGCCGCTGCACTGTATCAGAGTTCCCGTTTTCATTTTTTCTCAACCCCTCTCTCCTGTATCATCTTGACGATATCGTCTGCACCGTATCCGATAGCTTCCATTTCTCTTATGAATTTTTCGATGTTCTGCATCGCTATCTGCTCTTTCATCCTGGCCACCAGCCCTTCATCTGTAGTGACAGTCCTGCCCGCAGTCCTGTTGGTAATAACGAACCCGTCATGTTCCAGCTCGCTCAGCGCCCTCTGCATGGTGTTGCGGTTCACACCGGCGTCTTCCGCCAGCTCTCGCACCGTCGGGAACGATCCTCCCATCTGGAACCTGCCGGCCACTATGGCTATGATGAGCTGTTCTTTGAGCTGCGGCCATATAGGTCTGCTGTCATCAAGCTTCCATTCCAATCTTGCACCCTCTTTCTTTATTCATCATCACTGCGACCATTATTATCTGATCCCGTTTTCTGCTTTGGTTTTGATTTTGATTTTGGCTTTGACTTTGACTTTGACTTTGCGTTTTGAACTTTGTACTTTGTTCTTGCTCTTGCTCTTGTTTTTGCTCCGATGCTGCAAAAGCCTGCAGGTCTTCGGAAGCTGCGCTTTTGCATCTCTTGTCTTATTGTCATATTGTCCTATGTGCTTAGGACAATAATAATATAACTCTGCATTAGAGTTTTGTCAACAGTTTTTGAAATCATTATTTTTAATGTATGTTTCGCAATGATTATTTTAACTGCTCTTGATTTTTAGTTTGATTTATCTGTGAAACAGATTTAAGAAAAGCAGATTATCCATTACGCTCAAAATCTGTGTATTATTGCGGCATTACAAAAAATCCCTCCATACGGTTTCCCACATAGAGAGATTCTTCTTTGATAATTATGTAAGTCACGCTTGTCTGCGACCTGCTCAGCAGCAGCTGAGACTTTTACTTATATCTCTTCCAGATCTACGCTGCAGTTGTGATGTACTTTCTGCACGTCATCGTTGTCTTCAAGTGTGTCGATCATCTTCTTGAGAGCCTTCAGATCTTTCTCATCTGTAGGCGCAGCTTCCATCGAAGGTACGAACTCGACGTCGGAATCAACAATCTCGTAGCCTGCGTCTACCAGCGCTCCGTGAACGTCTGTGTAGCTTTCGGGTGAAGTCTGGATCTCAAAGCTGTCGTCATGAGTAATCATGTCGTCTGCCCCTGCTTCGAGAGCAACTTCCATCAGTGCGTCTTCATTGATATCATCAGTCTTTTCGATGATGATCACGCCCTTTCTCGAGAACATGTACGAAACGCATCCAGGTGTTCCCAGATTTCCTCCGTTCTTGTCAAAAGTCGATCTTACCGCCGCTGTAGTCCTGTTTCTGTTGTCAGTAAGAGTTTCTACGATGACAGCAACGCCGCCTACACCGTATCCCTCAAAGCTGAGTTCTTCATAAGTCTCGCCCTCAAGCTCGCCTGTTCCCTTCTTGATAGCTCGCTTGATGTTGTCATTAGGCATTCCTATGCCCTTTGCTTTTTCTATTGCAACCCTCAGAGTAGCGTTGTAGTCAGGGTCTCCGCCTGCCTTTGCTGCTACTATGATGGCTCTTGCGTATTTCGTGAACATAGCTGCACGCTTAGAATCCTGTGCTGCTTTTCTGCCTGCTATTGTTCCGTGTCTTCCCATGGAGACACCTCCTAACCTTAATTTTTTTCAATACATTTAAAATTATACACCCTGACCTTTATAAATTCAAGGTCAATATGATGCAGCTTACAAATATAGCAAGGTCCGCATACTATTCCACCCGGAATGTATACGGACCTGTATATTTCATTGATTTTTACCTCGTGTAAAGCCTGCAGCTTCGCATTTTCAACACGCTCATGGATCGTCCCTCATCCGGTTTGAGTGTCTGCGTAATAGCCTGCGTGTGTAAAGCTCTAGCTTGCATGCTCTTCCGATTCGATGGATCCTATGCTCTGATCCTGCAGTTTCTCATCTGTCACAGCTGAATCATCACAGCCTGCGGCCTGTGAGTCTCCTGCAGTCTTTGCATCATCTGCATCTCCGAGCGAAACTATATCCGGCTGCGATGCCGTTATGCCTGCGCCATCTGCAGCTGCATTTTCACCGCCGATACTTCCGGCATTTACCGGACTGCCAGCCCCGGCAGCATCTGCACGGTCTGTGATATCAGCGCTTCCGGCACCTGCATTCCCGCCGGCAGCCGCCCTGGCTTCAGCTTCCTTCTTCTCGAGGTTCTTGTGCGCCGTCGCCATCATCAGCTTTATCCTGTTGAGCTGGTTGACGTCAGATGCACCCGGATCGTAGTCGATCGCCGCGATGTTCGCCATCGGGTTCCTCTTTCTGAGAGCCTTCATCATGCCCTTGCCTGTAACGTGGTTAGGCAGACACGCAAACGGCTGCATGCAGATTATGTTCTCCACGCCGTCGTCGATCAGGTCGACCATTTCGCCTGTGAGCAGCCAGCCTTCGCCGCACTGGTTGCCGAGCGAAATGATCTCCGTAGCCTTCTTCGCGATATCCTTTATGAACATCGGCTGATGGAAACGCTTACTTTCCTCGAGAGCCTTCCTCATCGGCTTTCTGAAAAACTCCAGCACATCTATCGCGATCCTGTTGCCCATCATCGTCCCGTATGAGCCCGACAGGTTGCGGTAGTTGAACTCCTTGCTGTACATGCCGTACATGAAGAAATCTATCATATCGAGCACGACAGCCTCTCCGCCCTCCTTCTCTATGATGTCGACCACGTCGTTGTTGGCATTAGGATGGTATTTCACCAGGATCTCTCCCACCACTCCGACCTTCGGTTTCTTTATATCCAGCAGCGGCAGCTCGTCAAAAGCCTTTACGATGCTGGCTATTATATGCTTGAACTTCAATAAACTACCGTTCTTCACATTGCGGTTGGCCACTCTCGACCACTTTTCAAAAAGAGCGTTCGCCGAGCCCGGCACCTTTTCATACGGTCTCGTCGCATAGAGCACACGCATGAACAGATCGCCGTAGACAAGTGCCATCACACCGCGCTTTACGAATTTCATCGAGATCTTGAAACCGGGATTCGATTCCAGTCCCGCCATGTTTACAGAGATGACAGGGATCTGCTCCATGTTGAGATCCTTCAGAGCCTTTCGCAAAAGCGCAACGTAGTTGCTGGCTCTGCAGCCCCCACCCGTCTGACTCATGAAGATGCCGACCTTGTCAAGATCCACTTCGCCTGACTTAAGGTATGAGATTATCTGTCCAAGCGTCACTATAGTAGGATAGCACGCATCGTTGTTTATGTATTTCAGACCCTCATCCACTGCGTTCTTGTCTACGGTCGGGAGCCTCTTTACCTTGTATCCCGCACTGCCGATAGCCGCCTCGAGGAACTGGAAATGTATCGGGGACATCTCCGGTATCAGAATCGTGTAGTCTTTTCTCATTTTCTTCGTAAAGTACACTCTCTTGTACGGACTCCTGTCCTCCACATGCTTCACACCGTTTTTGTCTCTCTCGTCCATAGCAGCCTTGAGCGACCTGATCCTGATCTTTGCAGCACCCATGTTGGTACCCTCGTCGATCTTGAGCACCGTGTAAAGCTTGTTGTTTTTCTTCGTTATCTCTTCGACTTCATCTGTCGTCACCGCATCGAGACCGCATCCGAATGAATTGAGCTGTACGATCTCCACATCGTCGGTGGTACCGACGAATGTCGCCGCCTTGTAAAGTCTCGAATGGTACATCCACTGGTCGAGCACTCTGATCGGGCGCTCCAGCTTGCCCAGGTGTGCAACAGAGTCTTCCGTCAGCACGACCATGTCGAACGAGCTTATTATCTTATCTATGCCGTGGTTGATCTCCGGATCCAGATGGTATGGTCTGCCGGCCAGCACCACTGCCTTTTTCTTGTGATCACGCGCGTATTTGAGCGAGTATTCACCCGCTTTCTTGATGTCATCCTTGACGCGCTTGTCTTCCGCTCTCGCCATCTTGACAGCATCTTCGAGCTCCAGCCTGCTCACGCCTGTGCGCCTGAGCACCTTGTAAAGCTCCCGCACGAGGTTCTCGTCGTTGTCATAAGGCAGGAACGGATGCGTGAACGTCACGCCGTTCTCCTCGAATATATCGTCCATGTTTCCGGCAATCACTTCCGGATATGTCGCAACGATCGGGCAGTTGTAATGGTTCGGCGCCGTCTCATCCTCCACTCTCTCGTAGTTGATGCTCGGATAGAAGATCCACTTCGCACCGTGCTCCACGAGCCACTTGATGTGCCCGTGCACCATCTTTGCAGGATAGCATGCCGTATCCGACGAGATAGTCTCCATACCTCTCTCGTACATCTCCTTGCTGGACGTCGGTGAAAGCATCACGCTGAAGCCCAGTCTGGTGAACAGCACGAACCAGAACGGATAGTTCTCGTACATGTTGAGGACCCTAGGTATACCTACCACGCCTCTCTTCGACTCCTCGACCGTCAGCGGCTTGTACCTGAACAGTCTCTTGAGCTTGTATTCGAACAGGTTAGGCAGCTTGTTGGCTTCCTCCGGAGTCTTGCCCTCTCCGCGCTCGCATCTGTTTCCTGTAAAGAATCTCGTTCCGTCATTGAACTTGTTTATCGTCATGAGGCAGTTGTTTTCACAGCCCTTGCATCTGACATGGCTCGTCGTCACGTGGAAAGTGGCGATGTCGTCAGGCGTTATCACTGATGAAACAGTATCCTCGACGTAGTTTTCCTTTGCGATCAGCGCTGCTCCGTAAGCTCCCATCAGGCCCGCGATATCAGGTCTGACGATGTTCTTTCCGAGTATGTTCTCTATCGCGCGCAGCACGGCGTCATTGAGGAACGTTCCGCCCTGTACGACGATCTTGTTTCCGGCCTCTTCAGGATTCCTGAGCTTTATCACCTTGTAAAGTGCGTTCTTTATTACTGAATAGGAAAGTCCTGCAGATATGTCGCCGATCGTGGCTCCTTCCTTCTGCGCCTGTTTTACTTTCGAGTTCATGAATACGGTGCACCTCGTTCCGAGATCTACCGGAGCCTTTGCAAAGAGAGCCTCAGTTGCAAAGGACTGCACATCCATGTTCACGGATTTTGCATACGTCTCGATGAACGATCCGCAGCCTGACGAACATGCCTCGTTGAGCATGATGTTGTAGATCGCACCGTCCTTGATACGCATGCACTTCATGTCCTGTCCGCCGATATCGAGTATGAAATCGACTCCCGGCAGGAATTCCTCAGCAGCCTTGTAGTGCGCCATCGTCTCGATCTCGCCCAGGTCCGCCTTGAACGCAGCCTTTATAAGGCCTTCGCCGTATCCTGTAGCAGTAACGTTAGCTATGTACGCTTTTGAAGGCAGCAGCGAGTACAGCTCCTTGAACATGTTCATCGTCGCTTCCAGCGGCTTTCCTTCATTGCCTCTGTAATATGAGTACAGCAGGTTTTTCTCGTCATCTATCAGTGCGGCCTTCGTCGTCGTTGAGCCGGCGTCTATTCCGAGGAAAACTCTGCCCTTTGCTTTCTTTATATCTTTTCTCTTTATCCTGTCCTTCAGGTGTCTTTCGTGGAATTTTTTATAGTCTTCCGCATCTGCAAACAGCGGGTCGACGTGCTTCGTATCGGAAAGCGCACTCGGGTCTGCATGCTCGATCCTGTCTATGATGTCTTTGAATCCCATCTCTTCATATTTTGCCGAGTTGAGCGCTGCACCGATGGCAACGAAAAACTTGGAGTCCTCAGGGAATATCACGTCTTCATCGCTGAGCTCCAGCGTGTCGATGAACCGTTTCCTGAGCTCCGAAAGGAATGACAGCGGTCCTCCCAGGAACGCCACCTTGCCTTTTATCGTGTGCCCGCATGCCAGTCCGCTGATAGTCTGGTTGACTACCGCCTGGAATATCGAAGCCGACAGATCCTCTATCGGCGCACCTTCATTGATCAGCGGCTGTATGTCCGTCTTCGCAAATACTCCGCACCTTGCGGCGATCGGATATATCATGGTGTGCTTCTTTGCTGCCTCATTGAGCCCAGAAGCATCGGTGTTGAGCAGTGCCGCCATCTGGTCTATGAATGCTCCGGTACCGCCCGCGCATGTACCGTTCATCCTCTGCTCTATAGTCTGCCCGTAAAATGTTATCTTGGCGTCTTCGCCTCCGAGCTCTATCGCAACATCCGTCTGCGGTATCAGTGCCTCGACAGCCGCACTGCACGTCACGACCTCCTGCTCGAACGGTATCTTGAGTATGTTCGACAGAGACAGTCCTCCGGAGCCCGTTATCACCGTCCTGAGTTTTATGTCTCCGACTGTTTCATACATCTCTCTAAGCATGTCGACAACTGTCTTGAAAACATTCGACATATGTCTTTCATATCTGCTGTATGTGACCTTGTCATTCTCATCCAGCAGCACAAGTTTGACCGTTGTCGAACCAACATCTATTCCTAGTCTCATATCGTGGTCCTTCCTTTTTACCAAAATCTATATATATATGTAAAGAAAATTAAATTTTCAACAATTATTCATTTATGATATAATATTTTTATGAAAAGTTCAATCAAAAAAAATACATTTAAGGCCATATACCGTTTATTGGATAAAGTTTCTCCAGTTAATGGAGACTGCGGCCTGTTATGCGGCAGTATCTGCTGCACATATGAATACGAAAATGCTGATTACAGCAATATCGACGATGCAGCCCGCACCGCAACGGATAGCTCCAGCAGCACAGGTGATACAGGAAACGGAGGACATCCGGAAGCACCCGATGCCGTATGCTGCTCTAAAGGCAGCGGCGATGACGATTTCTCTCTCGGCATCTATCTTCTTCCCGGCGAGGAAAAACTCTTTTCCGGTGACGAGGAATGGCTCGGCTGGAGCTGGGCATACGCCGAGGACTACGAATTCCCCGACAGCTGGCGCGGGAAAGTGTATTTCCTGCGATGTCTCAATGCACCTAACTGCGACCGCGCCATGCGTCCTCTGCAGTGCCGGACGTTCCCTCTGGCCCCTCACATCGATGAAGACGGCGAGCTTTGCATGATATACCAGAACGGTCCGGTCCCTTACACCTGTCCGCTGATCACCGATAAAATACCGCTCAACGATGACTTTGTCAAAGCCACCTACACAGCATGGAAGCGGCTGATCGAAGATCCGCTGATCTACGACCTGGTCGAGATGGACTCCGACTACAGGATCGAAGACGGCGAGACGATCGAGATCCTATATCCATAATCTGATACCGTCAAACTTTCACTAAGTCCCGTATTGTCATACCGTAATGCCTGCAGATCAGGCAGTTCCATTAAAAATAATACCAATAACACGATTTTTCTGTGCTATTGGTATTTTTGTTTTGAAAATACTGGATAGACGCTACATCATACCCTTTATTATATCCAGGCGTCTTATATCCTTTCTGTACACGTATCTGAGCGCTGCCGCAAAGTATACGACACCTATCAGCTCTGCCAGCGGGAACGAGTACCATACCAGATCGAGACCTGCTATGTATGAGAATATCCACGCGATCGGCAGTATACCGATGAGCTGTCTGAGCAGCGATCCCCACAGACTGAGGAAACCGTGTCCTATCGCCTGGAATATCGATGAAGTCATGATGCCGAATGCTGCCGGCAGGAAGCATAGACTGATCGTCTTCAGCGCAGGCACTCCTATGTCGTACATCGCCTGGTTGCCTGTCGAGTTGAATATCGCAAGAAGCTGATGCGGTATTGTCTGGAACAGTATCAGACCTATGCCCATGATCACGAGCGCTGTGAAAACACCTTTCTTGTAAGCTTCCATGAGTCGCTTCCTGTTTCTCGCACCGTAGTTGAATCCCATCACAGGCAGCACGCCCTGGTTGAGTCCGAATACCGGCATGAATATGAACGACTGCAGTCTTCCGTAGACGCCCATTACAGCTACTGCTGTCTCCGTAAGGTTTCCCAGTATGATGTTCATACCGAACTGCATCACGGATGTGATCGACTGCATCAGTATCGCCGGCGCTCCTACAGCGTAGATATCCCTGAGTATCCTGCCCTGAACCTTCCATCCGCGCAGCTTCACATGCACAGCGTGCTCCTTTGCAAAAAGGAAATACTGCCCGAGACACATCGAAACCAGCTGGCCCAGGATAGTAGCCACGGCTGCACCGGTAACTCCCATTTCAGGGAACGGTCCGACACCGAAGATAAACATAGGATCCAGGATGATATTTGTCACTGCACCGCATATGCTGCAGATCATAGGTATCTTCATGTTTCCTGTCGACTGCAGGATCTTCTCTGACGTGATCTGTATTATGGAAAACAGCGAACCCACAGTTATTATGAACATGTATTTCTCGCCGTTTTCAACGATGTACGGTGTATCCGACATCATATGCATCATCGGTCCCGACAGGAATATCCCTATCAGCGCAAAGAACATCCAGTTAAAGAACGAGATCCTGTACCCGTGGCTTGCTGCCAGATCTGCCTCTTCATAGCGCTGCGCACCCAGTCTTCTTGCTATCAGCGAATTTATCCCGACGCCTGTTCCCACAGCCACCGAGATTATGAGCATCTGCACCGGGAATATGTAGGTTACCGCTGCCAGCGCCTGCTCGCTTATCATCGAAACGAAAAAACTGTCTACTACATTGTAAAAGGCCTGTATGAACATCGACAGTACTGCCGGCCACGACATGTGGAAGATGAGCCTCCCGACAGGCATTTCGCCCATCTTGTTCGTATTGTCCAGATTGTTCATTTTGTCATTGCTTTCCATTTTGAATTCCTCGTATTCATTTTTTTACTGATTTATACTTATTTTCTCGTAACCACAAAAATTTGCCTAAAATACATTAGGCAAATTTCAAACTTGGTATCCATGTTATATACTACCATTCTATGGTATGAAAATCAATACCTGCCGTCAAGAAATATCCGACAGGCGCACGGCATACGCTATACTGCTCCGTCCGGCAGTGCGTGCATGCTGTTCATACAGCCGTGCTTCGCATTTCCGGCGGCTGTCCCTCACGCATCCGTCATCAGTCCTTTGACTTGTAGAAAAGCATGCAGTGGCAGTATCCTTCAAAATCCGGATCTGCGATCTGTTCCCTGAACTCCTTGCAGACACACTTGTTTTCCGGGATCATCTCCACGCGGCACGGGCAGTATCCGTTTCTCTGCCTGAGCCCTTCTCTGATCATGTCCACTATTTCTCTGTTTTCATTCTCTCTTACAGCCATGTCGTATCCCCCCGGTAACTTATCTTCTGTGTCCTGCCTGCAGCAGCATTCCTGAAACTGAATTCTGATCTGCGGAGCTGTCCGTGCTGGCCCCGGGTCCGCCGGTGCAGCTCCGATATACATCTCTGCCTATACTTCTGCTTTCCAGAGGCCGTGCAGGTTGCAGTATTCGTAAACTGCAACGAGTCTGTCATCGTTCAGCGTGAAAACAGCCTCAGGCTTTGCACCCGGCTTCAGATATTTTATCTGGCTGCCCTTTTCAGTCTCAAGACATACCCACTGGATAAAATGCTCTTCAAGCATAGGATGTTCAACTGAACCTACAGTCACCTTTACAGTATCTCCGTCCTGCTCAACTACCGGCACGTGCTTTTCCTGTGCAGCATCAGTAGTGTTTGCATTGAGCTCCGTCATCTTCTGTCCGCAGCACATCACAGGAACGCCCTTGTCCTCTACGAAAGTAACTATATTTCCACAATGTTCACACTTATAAAATTTCATCTTTCATTCCTCCCTGCATTTATGTTTCAGTTCCGATTTTTAATCTGTACCATTTAAGTATATTATACACATAAACCAATATAATGCAAGCTTTTTTGCAAAAAACTGCAGCTATTTGTCTGCGTTTTTTATGATTTGCTGAAAAACGCCGCGATCCTGCCGAAAAGTCCGTTGTGTATTTTCTGCGGAACCGGCGCATTTTGCACATCGTGGAGCGTTTCATCCATGAATTCCTGCTGGCTGTCCAGCGCCACTGCTTCTCCCTCGCACTTCCGTATATACGATCCGTCCGGCTGCATCAGACTCGCCTTGGCCTTGTCAGAAAGCTGCACCTCCAGGATGCGTATCAGCTGCCGTTTTATATCCTCGTCATGGACAGGCCCGGCGATCTCGACACGTCTGCTGAGGTTTCTAGTCATCAGGTCTGCAGAGGATATGTAAAGCCCTGCAGATCCTCCCCTGCCGAAGCAGTATATCCTGGCATGCTCCAGGTATCTGCCGACTATGCTCGTGACTGTCACATTCTCGGTCTCGTCCGCGATACCGGCTCTGATGCAGCATATACCGCGTACGATCAGCTGTATGTCTACTCCTGCTCTCGAAGCTTCCGCCAGCTTGTCGATGATGTCCCTGTCTGTCACGGAATTGATCTTCATGCATATATATCCGTCGCCGCCCTTGCTGATCTCACCATCTATCATCTCCATAAGCGCGGGTTTTATACCTGCCGGCGCCACCAGCAGCTCTTTGTACTGTCCATCGAGATTGCCTGTCAGCATATTGCGGAAAAACGCAGTCCCGTCGCGTCCGATGTCCTCGTTTGCCGTCATGATGCTCAGATCGGTGTACATCGCGTTCGTCTTCTCGTTGTAATTGCCCGTGCCGAACTGTGTGATATAGCCGTATTTTCCTTTTTTGTGAGAGGTTATAAGGCAGATCTTGCTGTGACATTTGAAATTCTCAAGGCCGTATATCACCTTGCATCCCGCCTCCTCCAGCATCTTCGACCAGCCTATGTTGTTTTCCTCGTCGAACCTCGCGCGAAGCTCCATCAGCACGATCACTTCCTTGCCGTTTTCTGCTGCGCGGCACAGTGCGCGCACGATCTTCGATGATGATGCGAGCCTGTATATAGTTATTTTCACCGAAAGCACGTCTTCATCGTCGGCCGCTTCATTGAGCAGCCTGATGAACGGCTCCACCGAATCGAACGGGAAGAACAGCATCCTGTCCTTCTGCCTGATCTGCTCCATCATCGGGACATCGCGGCTGAGATCCTCCGGCCATCTCGGCTCGTAAGGTCTGTACAGCAGCTTTCCCTTCAGTCCGTCCGGCAGCCCGCCTATCATCTCGAACACGTATTTCATGTTGAGCGGCGTCCTGTCTATATACACCTGATGCTTCTGCACACCCGTCATCTTCATCAGCTCTTTTCTGAATCCGTCGGAGACATCGCGGTCTATCTCCAGGCGCACGATCGCAAGGGTCGCACGCTTTCGGAGCCTTTTCTCCACGTAGTTTCTGAAGTCGGTCTCGCTGTCCTCGAATTTTTCCGAGTCGAAGCTGACATCCGCATTTCTCGTCACGGAAAACACGCACGCCTCCTCCTGCCTGAATTTGCCGTAAAGCTCAGGCACGCGCTGCAACAGTATGTTCTCTATCCTTATGGATCTTCCGGCTTCGCTCAGCATCAGGACCTGCGGAAGGTGCTCCGGCACCTGCACGAATGCCATCGATTTTCTGTCGTTCTTATCATGCACAAGAGAGGCAACATAAAGCCCCTTGCTCTGGAAATGCGGTTTAGGGTGTCTGCTGTCTATGATCTGCGGCGACAGTATCGGCAGCATCTCCGTATCGAAGAATTTTTCGGCATACTCTCTTTCGAGCGGCGTCAGCTCTTCGTACTGCACATCTTTTATGCCTTCTTTTTCAAGCTCCATGCAGACCGCCCTGTAAATGCGCCGTTTACGCTCCACTAGCCCCGGTATCACTCTGTATATGCTGTCAAGCTGCTCTTCGGGCGACATACCTGACTTGTTGTCCGTGTGATCGGGGTTCATCGACGCTATATCGAACAGGCTCCCGACACGCACCATGAAGAACTCATCCAGATTCGTCGAAAATATCGATACGAACTTGAGCCTTTCAAGCAGCGGCACCTTTGCATCTGCCGCCTCCTCCAGCACTCTCCTGTTGAATCTCAGCCAGCTCAGCTCTCTGTTCTGCGTATAGCTGTATTTTTTCTTTATCCCAGTATCTTTTGACATAAATACCCCTCCCTTACTCCGTAGCTGCTGACGGTTATCTTCTTTGCCGCTGTATGATCCGCTATGCTCTGCAGGATCATGTATCCCGGTATTATAGTATGGATCCTTTCCGGATCCACCTTCAGTATCGCATCTGCCGCATCACGCCTGTCCCCGGTCAGGAACTCTCCTGTCTTCAGAAGATCCTTTGCCGACATCGTATTCGAAGATGCCGGTATCAGCCCGAGATATCTGGCGAATTTGAACACAGATCTCGCCGTTCCTCCCGTGCATATCAGCTTCGTGTACGGTCCCGGCGCTTCCAGCGGTCTCCTTGCGAACTCCTCTGCTATCGCCCGGCTGATGCGCTCCTTCGACGCCTTGCCCGGCAGTATGTGTTTGACGCAGTCTTTGTACAGCTTCAGCGATCCCATGCGGTAGCTTCGAGGCTCGAGCACGCTCCCGTCTCTGAAAAATGCGATCTCCGTGCTGGCGCCGCCTATATCGGTGAACACGCCGTCCGATACATGAAGTTCTCGCATCACACCTGTATATCCGAGTATCGCTTCCTGCTCGCCCGTTATTATATCTATATCGAAGCCTGTCGCTGCCGTTATCCTGGCTGACGCCTCGTCGCTGTTCACGATATTTCTGAGTGACGCTGTTGCAAACGCATATATCCTGTCCGTTATCCCCAGCAGATGCAGTGTGTTCCTGAACTCCAGCAGCGTATCGCAGGCACGCTCTATACCCGCGTCGCTGATGCACCCGTTCTCTACATAACCTGCAAGTCCTGCCATCTTTTTGTCCTTGAACAGTATCCTGAACGCTCCGTCCTTTACCCTGTAGACCGTCAGTCTGACAGAGTTCGAGCCTATATCTATCACTGAATATTTCATCGGTACCCCCTCTGCTGTGTCCGGAATTGTTTCTAAATGTGTACATGCTTATTATAAGTGGTTTATGTAAAGTATTCCATGATTTTAATGTTAAATTTATTTAACATCCCATATTTTTACATTTGACATCCGTCCTGCGCCGCATAAGCCCTGTGTGCTGCCCACAGCTGCGCCTTTGCATGATCCCGTGCATAAACTCCGCCCGCCGTCCCCCTTCTGCACGCAGCTGCAGAATGCAAAAAACGGCCCAGACTCCAAACCGTGACACGATAAGTTCCATCTGACCGTTTTCATATTCTCTTTATTCTGCGCCGAACGCACTGCTATACTGACGACGTATGACGTACTGTGCCTGCGGCATTCCCGGCGTTTTTCCGCTATTTTTCAGGCACTCCCATGCCGTAGTCTCTGACCTGCTCGACCATGTGACCGATGTTTCCCTCACCTGCGAATCTCTCGAGGTCGAAGAAATCCTCGCCCGCGTCTATCCAGCAGAGCGGATGCTTCTCGCTCACAAGCTCCACGTCAGCTGTGAGCACGCCCGCATACACCTCGACGATGCAGTGCTGGTTGTAGTACGTGAAGTCCATCATGTGCGAAAGCGTGACGTCGCTGCGGCTGATGCCGGTCTCCTCGAAAAGCTCTCTGTACGCCGCGTCGAAATGGTCCTCGCCCGGCTCGATCTTGCCGCCTACCAGGTTGAACTTCCCTTCGTACGGGTCCTTGAGTCTTTTGCAAAACAGCAGCCTGCTCTTATCCGGGCTGTAGATCATGATGCAGTTGTATCCCTGCATTTCCTCGGGTGCAGACTCATCCTCACGGAGCTGTCTATCCATCTCTTCGGTGCAGCTGGAACAGAATCTGTATCTCATTATTCTTCCTCGTCTGCTTTCTTCGATGTGCCCAGGCACTTTTTAGCCACTGCATATCCCAGCGTCATGTCTATCGCATAACACACGAGGTACACACCCGTTACGAGCTTTGCATGCTTTTTAAAGTTCCAGTCTTTAAAAAAGTTTTTCATAATGATCTCCTCCTCATTACCGCAGTTATCATGAAAATGTCACAAGTTCCTGCTCCGGTCTTTCGGCCGGCTCTATCGATACCAGCTTGAGTATCGGTCCCATGTCGAATCCGTACATCTCGTGGATCCCGCAGTCAAAGCTGACTTTGACGTGTATCCAGTCTCCGTGTCCGAATCGCTCTCCCGTATCATCGTCGAAATAACAGATGAATCCGAGAAACTGTATATCGTCTGCGCAGCATGTCATGATATGTCTTCCCGGGATGAAATAGTTCGCATTTTCTTCTCCGCTCGCGCAGTACTTTGCAGTGAATTCTATCTCCTTGCCTATATATCTGTCAGGATGGTCTATCGCATCGAGGTACCACAGTCCGTAGTCCATGTCTTCGATCTTTATATTGTGTCCGCTGTAGTCGAACGGCATCATATCTGCCTCATTGGCGAACATCGTGCCGTCTTTCTTCTCGAATGCCACCTGCACCTGAGGATTGAGCATCTTTATCGCTCTCCTGAACTTCATCCTGTCGGTGTTGTCGTCGCATCTGTTGAAAATGACGAGGTTCGACGCCTTGAGCGGCTCCATGAACATCTTCCTCATGTTCGTCATGTACATTTCCGCAGTCTCTGCGTTGACAGCCGAATACACTCCGCCTGCGAACCAGTCTTCCGGAATGTTGTCGTTGAAAAGCTGTTCCAGCTCCCACATACCGTTGTACTCTATCAGTATCTGTGCCGGTCTGTACTTGTCTTCGATGCCTTTCCAGAATTCTTCCGTGAGCTCTTCAGGCTCCTGCACCTTTACGAGAGTCATAGAGTATTTATTCAGGAATTCATCGCTGAGAGAAACTTCGCCTTCCTCGCACTGGATCACTACAGAATCGCCGGGATCCAGAAATCCCTCTTCACCTGCGACTTCCTGTATCAGTGTGGTCTTGCCGCTTTCCAGCAGCCCTGTGAATATATAAACCGGTGTTTCCATCGCAACTGTCCTTTCTCTAGCTGATCACGAAAACACGTTTCAGTGCTTCTTCGTCAAGCTCCGTACCTATAACGCACACTCTTCCTATATAGTCAGGCTGGCATTCTCTGATCTCGAGTTCTTCGGGGACCATGTCGAATTCCATCCAAGTGCCGTCATCGCTCTCCACGATGCCTTTGGCTCTGAGGACTGTGCCGAAGTTCTTAGTGACTCCCATCAGGCTGAGCGTGTCTTCAAGCTCTGCTCTGCTGAATTTGTGTACCGTCTCGATGCCCCAGCTTGTGAAGATCTCGTCTGCGTGGTGGTCGTGATGATGATCATGTCCGCAGCCGCAGCCGCAGCCGCACTCATCTTCGTGATCGTGATGATGGTGATGATGGTGATGATGTTCTTCGTGATGATGGTGTTCGTCATGCTCATGATCGTGACCACAGCAGCACTCGTCATCGTGATCGTGATGGTGATCATGCTCATCGTGGTCGTGCTCATGGTGATGATGGTCGTGTCCGCAACAGCACTCGTCATCATGGTCGTGGTGATGTTCATGGTGGTGATTTTCGTCGTGATCATGATGTTCATGGTCATGATGGTGCTCATGCTCATGGTGATGATGCTCGTCATGCTGCTCATGCTCCAGCTCGCGCAGCACCTTTTCGAGTGCATGGCTGTGTGAAAGCGCCGCATTTATCATATCTCCCGACAGATCTTCCCACGGAGTCGTGATGATAGCCGCATCGTGATTCTTCTCTCTGAGAAGCTCGACGCACTCTGCAAGGGCCTTTTCATCCATGTCCTGCGTACGGCTGATCACGATGACGCCTGCATGTTCCAGCTGATCGTTGTAGAATTCGCCGAAATTCTTCATGTACATCTTAGCCTTCTTGCCGTCTGCAACGGTTATCAGGCTCTCGATCTCGACGCCCGCCTCATCCTGCATGTCTATTACAGCCTTTGCAACATCGGACAGCTTGCCGACTCCCGACGGCTCGATGATGATGCGGTCAGGATGGAACTCGTCGCTCACCTGCTTCAGCGATTTTGCAAAATCGCCGACGAGCGTGCAGCAAATGCATCCCGAGTTCATCTCAGTCACCTCGATGCCTGAGTTCTGCATGAAGCGGCTGTCTATACCGATCTCACCGAATTCATTTTCGATGAGCACTGTCTTTTCATCTTTGTATGCCTTTGAAATAAGTTCCTTTATGAATGTCGTCTTTCCGGCTCCGAGAAATCCGGATATTATATCAACTTTTGCCATGATCTTCTCCTTGTTCTGTAAAAATTCCGGCCTTCGGACTGCTGCGCGCTTTGCACAAGGCGCGGCTCGCCATCCGGCCAACGTTATTATACCAAATAATATATCATTTTAAAATAGCGAGATGGTGTCAGTATCATGAAAGTTATTTTTGACAAACCATCTTTTTTCTTGTGCAAAACGCTAAAGCAGCCGTGTTATGCGGCTGCTCTGCTGCTCTTTCCGCACAGCTGCTCGAATTCTTCAAGTTTGCGCTTTGCTTCAGGGCTGATGTTTTTCGGCACTTCTATCTGAACTGTCACGTAATGTGATCCGTATTCCGACTTGCTGTTCATCGATACTATGCCTTTGTTTTTTATTCGAAGTTTAGTTCCGGACTGTGTTCCCGGCGCGATCGTGCACATCACTTTGCCCTGCAGCGTCTGTACCGGCACTTTGCCGCCGAGTACCGCCGTGCTGAACGGTACTGTGATGCTGCTGTAGACGTCCATGCCTTTTCGCTCGAATCCCGGCTTGCTGCCAACGTTGACTCTGAGAAGAAGGTCTCCGTTTTTCCCGCCGCTGGATCCCGGCGTCCCGCGCCCCTTGAGCCTGATGCTCTTGCCGGTGTCGATGCCTGCCGGTATGTGGACTTTCAATGATGTTTTCTTTCCGCTCACCGGATCGGTGATATTTATCATCTTGTCGCCGCCGAATGCAGCTTCATCGAATGTCACATTTATGTCTGCCGTCGCATCTGCGCCGTCGCGGCTGAAATCCGCACCTCCGAAGCCTCCGGAAAAGCCACTGCCGAATCCGTCCTCATATCCGCCGTAGCTGCCTCCTGCACCTGTTCCCGAGAAACCGTGCGAGAATCCGCCACTTCCCGAAAAACCATGTGAGAACCCGCTACTGCCGGCTGATCTGCCGCTGAAGCCGCCTGAGAACTTTCCGCCGAAAAGGTCCCTGAGGATATCGTCCATATCCCCGCCTTCAAAATGATACTCCCTGTAATTTCCATAAGGGTTACCGCCTGCACCGCCCTGAGCGCCGCCTGCAGTGCCGTCGAACGCCGCATGACCGAACTTGTCATAGAGCTCTTTCTTTTCAGGGTCGTTGAGCACAGAGTAAGCCTCGGATATCTCCTTGAACTTCTCCTCCGCGTCCGCATTGCCTGCATTGGTGTCAGGATGGTATTTCTTGGCCATCTTTCGATAGGCCTTTTTTATATCGCTCTGTGAAGCGTCTCTGCTCACGCCGAGCACTTCATAATAATCTCTCTTTGATGCCATGACCATCACTCCAATCTATATCAAAATCCGATCCCGTGATGTTCACCGGTATCAGACTGTTGTTTGCATTTTATTTTTCTGTAAACATGCTTTACAACAGTACCCCGCAGGAATCATCCCACGGGGTACTCGTCGCTTTTCTGTTTATTATCCCTCAATGGAGATGTAATGTTTTTTATCTTCTATCGCTTTTGCTTCCTCCTTAGGAACTGTAAAGGACAGGATTCCGTTTTCATACTTAGGATGGATGTCATCCTCTGTAACGTGCTCGCCTACATAAAAGCTTCTGCTCATGCTGCCTGCATAACGCTCACGCCTTATATAGTTGTCCTTCTTGTCTTTTTCGTCCTTGTCGAGACCCTTGGCAGCTGTTACTGTCAGGAATCCTTTTTCAAGTTCGATCTGTATTTCATCTTTTTTGAAACCGGCCAGATCTACGTCGACCTCATATCCGGTATCCGTGTCTTTGACGTCTGTCTTCATGAGATTTCTTGCATGTTTGCCATACAGCTTCTTCTCTACATTCGGAAATGCAGGAAATGTGAAATCGTTCATAAAATCGTCAAATAAGTTTTCTCCAAATATTCTAGGCATCATCATAAATCATCGCTCCCTTCAAGTATCAATCTATTGATTTCACGGCGATCAGTTGTCTGGTCTTACGATCAGCTCTTCGTCACCCGGTGATGTTCCGGGCAAACTCTCTGATCGTCGTCTCTCTGATTGATCCCTTTTTCTCTTTGTGATTTTATTATAGCACTTTTGTTAGCACTGTCAAGAGGTGAGTGCTAATTTTTTTGAGATTTTTTATTTTTCGTGATTTTACTGGATTCATCAAGACTTCGAGCTTAACAAGCAATGTAGACTTTCAAGCACTAAACTTAGCGAAACTTAACAAAACTTAAAATTATTACATCTTTTTATTTTATCAAGGTAAAAAGCACTAAAAAACCATAAATTACATGGTTTTCAGTGCTTTTTTCATGTTTTTCCTATTAAATTTTCCTCAGACACCTATATAAGTGAAACTTAGCGAAACTTAAATTATGCCCAATATGGAATATACTTTTTATACCTTGGCGCAGTATCCGGATCCATTACTTTAATATAGCCTCCGTCAACAGCACTGGTAAGAAGTCGAGAGGCTTTCGCTTTCTCTTTCGCTTTCTCTTTTTCTCCTAATCCAAATATTTTTCGAATATCTGAGTTAGAAATCCCCTCAAAATTGACATATGCCAGACATGCTTGCATATAACAAGTACGCATCCGATCTTCTTTCGTAGTTAATTCAAATGGTACTTTAGCAAATAATATCGCTTTTGTGAATTGATTATTCTGATTTTCAATCCTTGGTGCAAGTAACTCATTTTTACCAGTTGCTTCAATAATCTTATCATAACCACTGCCACGTTCCTCACAGATACCACATTTATGCATAAATCCTGCAATATTTTCATTTCTGGATATCGGCACTGAATCTACAATTCTTTCAATTGCTAATAGTGGTGCGCCAGCATTTGAAAACTCAATTCGATTTTTAAACACTTCCACCATCGGATTTGTACCCCTTTGCTGCAGATCCTGATGTATCATAGCATTTGCCAACAACTCACGGATAGCAATTTCCGGGAAACTGACAACAGATTCCCTTGTTGCTTCTACAATTACCTCTTCCTGTGGAATAATCGTCATAATATACTGCACGATTTCTTCATGTGAAAATGCATAACCCGCACAGAATTCTTTTTCCCTGATAGCCTCCAACCTGGAGTTTTCCTTATACCAAATCACTCTGACAGTTCTTCTATGCAAAGATTCAAATTTCTTCAAATCCTTTGCTATCATCAATGCCCCCATGTTTGTGATATCCCATGTGCCGGCATCATTTCTCTTTATGAACTTTTCATGCTGTAAATCTTCCAATACTTTATCCCGATTTCTCGGAATCGGCATTTCCAGTTTATCGTAATACCTTGAGTAATCCAGTAATGATACCATTTCATCTTCATCTAAATTTCCCATCGCAATTCGTAGTTCATATGGTGTAGAATCGAATGTTCTCCATAATTCTCTTTCTTTATCAGGATACTCTTTTAAATTTTTCTTATTTGTTCCAAACTGATCATATAATTATGATAGAAAAACATTAAAGCGGCGGGAAAACAGCGTTCATCTGCAGCGCTGTTTTCCCTTGATATATTACAATAGAAAATTCATCAGGAAGGGTGATCGATTTGACAGCTGCAGGATCTATAGAAAACAAGGAAAAGCAAAAGGAGATCTGCTGCAGATGCTCAATGTCCCCGAAGACGTGCTGCCGTACGCGCTCCTTACTCCAATACAGTACGGCTCACATTTTTCTTTCTCTATTCCCGCAGCCTGTCTATGATGCTCCTGCGCGAGAAGCTTCTGTAAAGCAGAGCCGGGAGCGCTGCGCCTGCCGCCAGGAAGACCGGCGCCGTTATAAATATCCCCTTCAGCGTGAAGCTGTAGCTGTAGAACCAGAACATGCTTTCCATCAGGCTACCCGCCAGCGGTTCGATGATGACGCTGAGCACGAGCGACAGCAGTATCGCACCGGCAGCGTACAGCAGGCCTTCGTATATCAGCATCGACCGCAGCTGTTTCCCGGTCATCCCTATCGACTGCAGCATCGCGAATTCCCGCCGCCTGCTCATCATGCCCGTCATGATGCTGTTGAAAAAGTTGAGTATCCCCACGAGCCCGGTTATCGCGCACAGCACGCCGCCCAGCAGTGTGAACATGTTCCTGAACCCTTCGAACTCCTCTCTAACGGTAGCCTTGCTCTCATACATCAGCGATGAGGACGGACTGCCTGTCATTTCCGCAAGAAAAGCTTCGTCGTCATCTTCCGCGCCGCGTCCCGGGGCATCGAACATGTAAAACATCGGGAATATCTCTGCGCCGCTGTCCGCGCTGAGCCTTTCTGAATTTATAACCGCGTCGATCGATGAAAGCTTCGAGTATCTGAAAGACATGCTGTACGGCACGCTCACGACTGCACAGACGGTGTATCTGACATCGTGGCTCCTTTCCACCTTGTATCCGATATATTCGCCCGGTGTGTTCTCGCTCGACATCTCGCCGGTCCGGCTGTCGATGAAGTAACCTTCGTCTATATAAGTCACAGTCACTGTTTCGCCTGTTTTCGGAAGGCTGTCCCCGTTGACTGCATTTCCGTTATCGTCCGTTTCAGCCGCTATCGCTATGGCATTTTCCCCGGGATCACTCACAGGTGTGATATCCCCGTCGATGACCTGCAGCTTTTGCATGAGACCGGTATCAAGCCCCTCGATCTGCAGCAGGCTGCACGACACGTCCCTCCCGTCTCCTTTCTGCATCGCCTGCTTCATCGCATATGAGATCTGCTCATCGTCATCCGAAGGCCTGCCGTCTTCCGACAGCCAGATCACGGGTTCTGTGTCATCCAGGGCCCATGCCATACCGCCGACTGAGCTTTCCGTACCAGCCTTTATCTCGGCGATCTCGTCACCGGTCAGCCCCGATTCGGAGCTCTGCGTCTGATATCTGAAATAGTCCGTCTTTCCGACGATGAAGTCGGCACAGGTCTGATTGCTGAGGTATTTTTCCATGTCGAAACCGCCGACGAAAGCGCACAATACTGACAGCAGCACTACTGACAGCGCCATAGACATTATCACCACCAGAGTTTTGAGCCTGCTTCGGCCCAGGTCAGCCAGCGCCATCCGCCCGAGGCCCGCGCCTTTCAGCTTACCCGGGATCTGCGGCCTCTGCGGCTTTCCATTCCCTGCCGGCATCCCCTGATCTGACGCTCCTGATACTTGCGAAGCGCCTGACCTTTCCGGAGCGCCTGCCCCTCCATGATCGACTGACGTCCGGCACACCTGCGCTTTACATATCCTGCGCACCTTTTTCGGACTGACTGAAGACGCTTCGGTATACTTCACGGCTTCGACCGGAGAGACCTTTGAAGCCATACGGGCCGGTCTGGAGCATGATATGAATACCGTCACTATCGAAAACAGCGCTGCCGCGATGAATATCACGGGCGACATGCTCACGTCCGTGCATGAGGCGCCGAGAGATGTCGACGCCATTATCACCGGCATAAGCACGCGTCCCGCCAGATATCCGATCACCAGCCCTGCCGGGCAGCCTGCCGCACAGAGCATCATCGCCTGCTGTCTGACGATCCTGCGAAGCTGCCGCGGCGTCACCCCTATGGTCTTGAGCAGGCCGTAGTACCTGATGTCGCTGCTGACCGAGATCCGGAATATGTTGTAGATTATCAGATATCCCGTCATAATTATCAGTATCAGCAAAGCTGCCGCTGCCGCTATCATCTCCGGTCCGACAGCATCACCGGCCTGCGACGCCGTGTAGCCCCAGTTCACTCCGTATCTCACGTAATCGTCTCCATCCGGATCGTCAGACTGAAAACCGAGATCGTCCTCGACCTTCTGCATATTTTCTTTTATGCCGACACTCGTCCTGAACATGACGTTGACGTCCTCACGGAAATGGTCTGCACCGGCGCTGACTGCGGCCTTTTCAACCTGCCTGACATACGCTTCCGAGACGTTTATGAAATGCACCGGGGATATATCGTCGTATTCCCACCAACCGGCCAGCCTGAACGTATCCGACCTGCTGCCGACCGCGCTGTCCACGTCCAGCATATCGTACGTCAGTCTGATTTCTGCCCCGAGCTCCGGCTCCACGCCGAGCGCGGCGAGCGCGGCGGTATCCATTATTATCTCGTCTTCCGCCTCCGGCATATGACCTTTGATGAGATCTATGTAGCTCCATTTTGCATTGTTTTCATCCATGCAGCTTATCTCCGCAGGTATTTTCGCAAAGCTGCCATCCGTGATGTACCCGGCGGTTATGCGCCTGCCAGCTGCTTTGATCTTCGGGTGGCTTTCTATCATCGAAGCCTGCTCGCTGTCCACATCCTTGAATCTCCCGTGCGCGTACCCTCCGATCTGGCGGAACGTGTACGATTCGTAGCTCGTGTTGATCGACATCATTATCGTGAAAAGTGCAGTGAACAGGACTGTCGTCAGCACTATGGCCACTGCAGCTGTGACGCTGCGCTTACCGGCCGCCCTGAAGGATCTGACGCTGAGGCGCCTTACGGCTTTTCTGTTTTTCACTCTCATCGCGTCACTCCCCCTGTCTGCCGGCTCCGGAACTGTGAGCTGCGGCGCTGTCGACTCCATTTCTGTCGGTTAAGGCTACGACTCTGCCTACACCGGGCTCTGCACCGGCATCTGCGGCTGTGCCTCCGAAGACTTCCGCGCTGTCGTTTACAAGTCCGCCATTACTGATCCTGCCGTCTTCGATCCTGATGATTCGGTCAGCGAGCTGCGCTATTTCCTCATTGTGAGTTATCATGACTATCGTCTGGGCGTACTGCCGGCTCGTTATCCTGAGCAGCCCCAGCACATCCTGCGACGTCCTGCTGTCGAGGTTGCCTGTCGGTTCATCGCACAGCAGTATCGCAGGCTTCGTCGCCAGAGCCCTCGCGATCGCCACTCTCTGCTGCTGACCTCCGGAAAGCTGCCCGGGCAGGTTAGCAAGCTTATCGCTTATGCCCAGAGTCTCCGTTATGCTGCTGATGAATCCGCGGTCGGCATTCCTGCCGTCGAGCTCCACGGGAAGCACGATGTTTTCGTATACGTTAAGGACCGGCACTAGATTGTACGCCTGGAAGACGAATCCTATCTTTCTTCTGCGGAAAATCGTCAGCGCCTCATCTTTCAACGAGAATATGTCTCTGCCGTCCACGAACACTTTGCCGGACGTCGGCCTGTCGAGACCTCCGAGCATGTGGAGCAGCGTGGACTTTCCTGATCCCGATGAACCCACGACTGCAACGAATTCACCACTTTCGACTGACATGTCGATGCCGTCCAGCGCCCGCACCTCGCCGGCACCGCTGCCGTATATCTTTTTAAGATTTTTCGTTTCAAGTATCGCCATATGTTTTCTCCTTTCACCGCCACCGTCAGCTGCCGCGCGATGCGGCGGTCAAAAAAATCTGTACGAAAGAGACTCTCCGCCCTTTCATACAGATGATATCAAAACAATCTTTCCACATTATTTCCGGCGCGCAGCAGATCCTAACAGTTCTGTAAGATTTTCACCCGCGATCCCCGGCGCTCCGCGGTGCATCCTTCCCCGCTGCCGGCAGGAACACTGCAAATGTCGAACCCCTGCCTGCCGCCGAACTGACCTTTATATATCCGCCTTCTGCCGAGATTATTTCCCGGGCAAGATAAAGCCCTATCCCGACGCCTTCCTGTCCGTGCGTGTCTTTCCCCCGGTAAAACCGCGCAAAGATCCGCGGCATCTCCTTCTCGTCTATTCCGGCGCCCGTGTCGCTCACCTCTATGCAGACGAACATCTCGTATCTTTTCACACTCACGGTCACACCGCCACTCTCCGTGTATTTGATCCCGTTGTCTATGATGTTCCCCAGTGCCTCTGCCGTCCATTTCCTGTCGAACATACCGGTGCATTCTTCTCCCGGCATCACAGCCAGGCTCAGCCCCTTAGCTGCAGCTTTTTCCCTGTATGATACGGCGACCTCTTCTGCGAGCTGCCCGATGCTCCCGACTTCCGGATGCAGTGCTACTATCCCAGTTTCCAGACGCGACAGCTTCACCAGCGAAGTTATCAGGAAACTCAATTTTTCAGTCTGTGCATGGAGCTGTAAAGTGCACTCTTTCGCAGCCTGCGGCAGCTCCATCTCGTCAAGCAGCTCCGAATACAGCCGTATGTTCGCGATCGGCGTCTTTGTCTGATGTGAGATATCGGCGATCAGAGTCTTGATCTTGTCTTTTTCGCTCTTCACGCGCTGTGCCGATATCTCCGATGTCGCCAGATAATCAGCGAACCTGTTTTCCAGTGCGGAAAATCTCGACTCGTCGAAATCATGTTCTGTAAAGCTGCCTTTTCTGGCGGTCTCGAGCATTTCTTCGATGCTGTCCATGACCCTGCGCTGTTTCATGTACATCACAGCCGCCGCGATTGCTGATGCCAGCGCGATGATCACAGCTGCTGTCACGACTGCAGCCATCATGATATCACTCATTTTCCTTCACCCACATATAGCCTCTGCCGTACACAGTCTTTATATCGTCCTTCGCGCCCAGCTTGTCCCTGAGCCTTTTGACCGTCACGGAAAGCGCGTTTTCATCTACATACTCCGCCCCGTCAGTCCACACGCGATCCACGAGATCGCTGCGGCTGAGCGTGATCCCGCGGTTTTCCACAAATATCCTCAGAAGCTTCTGCTCTGTCTTGCTGAGTTCCACCGGCCTGCCGTCCGCGTAAAACTCCATACGACGGAAGTCAAAACGATATCTGCCGATGCATACGGCGGTCTGCCTGGTCGCTTTCCTGCGAAGCTGCGTGTTCACCCTCGCCCGGAGCACCGCCAGACTGAAAGGCTTCGTTATGTAGTCGTCTGCACCCATCTCGAGCCCGCTGACGATGTCGGCCTCCATGTCGTTCGCAGTCAGCAGTATCACAGGCACGTCGCTGTGCTGCCTGAGCCGCTCGAGAAAATCGTACCCGCTGCCGTCCGGAAGATTCACGTCCAGTATCACAAGAACAGGTACGGATCCTGTCATCAGCTTTTCCGCATCTGCCAGCCTGCCGCATATCCTTATATCACGCTGTTCTGACGCCAGCGCTCTGCCAAGTCCGGCAGCCAGCGCGGCATCGTCTTCTACTATGATGATCTTATCTGTCATATCCACCTGCCGATCATTGTTTTATCCTTTCATTCGTTGCTTCTTACTTCATGATATATAATAAGCATTATCGGGTATCAATGCAAGGGGCAGGTGTTGAGGGCGCAGCTTTGCAGGCAGCGACTGCGGAGCCCTCAGGTGGCAGCGGGCTTCGAAGACGCCGGTTAAGGAATCACGCAAGTGCAGGAAGGTGGATCGCACATGTACAGGCAGAGAAATTCACCCGCATTTTTAATTTCCACATTATGTTAAATGCATAAAATCCCATGTGTTTTAGCTTTTTTCGTAATAGTGATGCTCTGGGAAAAAATACATATACATTTTTCGCGCATAAACCAGGGATCAGATGCATAATCATGCACAAAATGCATCAAAAAAGCTGCATATCTCGCCTAAACTGCAGCTCTTTGCAGGGCCGGCGAAAGCCGACCGTAACCCATTTACGAAACCCATTGAAAACGACTAAAAAAAGTACAATGCACTGTATGAAAATCCCCTGCTAGAGCACGATTTATATACAATCATGACGTGCTCATAAACGCCTGCTTCAAAAATACACGTGCATAATTTTTGCATAAAAAACTTGACCCCGCAGAAAATGCCTAGGCCCTTCGCTGCGCATGCTGCATATGCTATACAGCCCGAGTAGTCAGCACGCTCTGCATTCCCGCGTACTCTGCGCTGCGCATTCTATACAGCCTGCACGATCTGCACCGTTTCCGGGATCGTCCACACTTTCGTATGACCGCTCCGCTTACACCTGCGATCTCCTGCCTTCGCAGATCTCTTTCAGCCCTTCGTACACCCTGCGCGAAAGCGGTGCCGGGACTCCCAGCCGGTCTGCTTCCCGAACTATATATCCGCTGAATGTCTCCAGCTCCGATGTGCGCCCGCTGCAGACGTCACGCTGCAACGAACTCGTAGCACCGTACGCGAGCTCTCTGTAAAACCTGTTTATGATCCGATCTATATGTTCCTGCGTGACGCTGACGCCCTTCGCCTGCGCCACATGATACGCCTCTTCCACAAGCGTCTCGTACTCCTTCGCCTTCACGGGATCGTCGCGCAGCTGCCCTATCGTGTTGTCGTAAAACGCGGTCTCGACATTGTATGCGCAGTTGAGTATGTATTTTCGCCATATCTCCGTTTCGATGTCATCGGCTTTTTCATGGTCTATGCCTGCCGCACTCAGTATATCGGAGACTTCGTCGATCTTTCGTTTCTGAGCATCGTCGGCATTCTGTATCCCTATCCGAAGATTTGCAAAATCGCCCTGCTGCGTTATGGAAAAATCTTCGTTCGCAAATGTCACGATGTATATGAGCGAGTCGACAACAGTGCCTTTTCCGATAAACTGTCTTATCCTCTCACCTGTGTCCGCCCCGTTCATCACCGGCACGATCACAGTATCCCTGGCGACCGCCGGCTGCAGGTCTTTGCACACCGATTCAAGGGAATAGTTCTTCACGCAGACGAAAATATAGTCCTGTTCGCCCAGCTCAGCTGTCGTCACAATGCGTTCAGGTCTCGATACGATCTCTCCGTTGTGGTCGCTGTGCAGAACTATGCCGTGTTCGCTCAGCGCCTCCCGTCTTTTGCCTCTGGCCGCAACACTCAGGTGCGTGCAGACTCTGCCGAGCATCCCGGCCATGTATCCGCCTACCCCGCCTGCTCCGACCACCGCGATCTTCTTATCAGTCAATTTTTGCATATCATGCCTCTCTTTTTACTGTAAAATGCTCTGCTACTATATATACCACATCTTTCATGGCGCTTAAAGTTTTTTTAAAGATGCAAAATGCGGCTCAGCGGCCATTTCGTATTTTTTTCACGTTGCGGTTCATCAGGTGCCGGCCCAGGTGCCTGTAAAGGAAAGCTTTCGCGGCGGACATTTCCTGATGGTGTTCTTTCAGCAGATCGTCCGGGCAGTCGTATATCCCAAAGTCCTGCGTGATGCCTTCGCTCTGTATGTATGTGCTGTTCCGGTCAAAGTCTATCACGGGCTCCTGGAAATCGCGCACTGCCACGCCGTAGCCGCAGAACGCTCCCGTGCAGCTGCTGTTTGCCTGTTGGAGCTTCTGCAGATATGTTTTGTCAAGGATGAATGCCTCGAGTTCATACCAGGTTCCCTCGAGCAGGACTTCCACCCAGCTGTGAAAAACCTCCTGCGGCGCTGACCTGTAGACGAATCCCGTCATCGCTCCCTTCTGCAGCTTTTTGTCTATCGTGAAACCGTGTATGCGGCACGGGATCCCGCATGCGCGCAGCAGCGCCATGAACAGCGTGCCTTTGGTGTTGCACTGGCCGTATCCGTCGCGCAGCACTTTTGAAGCGGGGATGCTGTCGTCCGTGTTGTACCCGAACAGGATCTCATCGCGCACGAAATCGTATATCGATCTTATTTTTTCAAAGCTGCCGTCTGCCGCGGCGCACGCGTATCCCCGACCCGGAGCATCCCAACCTCTCTCTCTGATCAGAGCCCTGATCGATGGCGCCGAAAAGTCCAGCATCGGTGTTTCTCTCAAATATCGTTCCATTCACTGCCCCCTGTTTCTGAGCTTTTTTGTTTTAAAGTTTGTTATGACTAATCATACATCATATATGCGATTTTTTAAAGAGCGAATATTTTTCAGCATTTATGCAGATGCTATCAGGAAGGAGGTTTAACGCTATGTTCAAACACGAAAAACAATTATTCCATCCTGTAGCTGTGGAAAGGCCGAATCCGCACTACGCAGCGCTGATGCAGGAACAGCTCGGCGGCGGCAACGGCGAGCTTAAAGCCGCGATGCAGTATATGTCGCAGAGTTTTCGCATAAAGGATCCGACTATCAAGGATCTGTTCATGGATATCGCAGCCGAAGAGCTGAGCCATATGGAAATGGTCGCAGAGACGATCAACCTGCTGAACGGTCATGATGTGGACGCCTCAGCTGTCGGCGCAGGCGAGATCCAGAGCCACGTGCTGCTGGGGCTCAACCCCGGCCTGATCAATTCTTCCGGCTATTCATGGACCGGCGACTACGTGACAGTCACCGGCGACCTGTGCGCCGACCTGCTCTCAAATATCGCTTCGGAGCAGCGTGCAAAAGTCGTCTACGAATACCTTTACAGACAGATCGACGACAAGAAGGTCAGGGAAACCATCGATTTCCTGCTCAACCGCGAAGAAGCACACAATGCGCTTTTCCGCGAAGCCTTCAACAAGATCCAGGATACCGGCTCGAACCACGACTTTGGTGTCACCGAGGACTCGAGGATGTATTTCGATCTTTCCACTCCGTCGCCTGCCAATGCGTTCGGAGACACGAAGGCCGCACCGCCGTCCTTCACTCCGCCGAACTCGTGATCGCGGGACGACCTGCAGCCATGATGCAGCGCCAGCACGCCACTACAGCAAAACTCAGCCCTGCACACCAGCGGGACTGAGTTTTTTTCAAATAAAAAGAGTTTCATTTGAATTCAAAAGCATCTTATACAGATACTGAATCATCAATCTTTACCTGCCTGATGCCATCGCACATCATCAAATCAAAGTCATCTTTTTACAATGGCTCTCTGCTTTACACTTCCACAGCAAACTCAAAATAGCACTCCGCTTCACACTTATCCTCATCCTCCGATCCGATATACGAGCCATCGATGATCAGCCTGAAATCCTTCTGCGGATCCTTTACATCAAATATCAGCACGCCCGATGACGAGGTGTGACTGTGCACGGTATCAGCCGGCAGCATGCTGTAATCTATGACGTCAGGCTGCAGCTCTCTGCCGTTCTGCAGCAGAGTCACCTCATCCGCAAAGAAAAAGAATGTGAAATCGCTGTTGTTCCTGAAGGTCAGATGCACCCTGAGCTGCGACCTGCAGAATTCCACCTTTTCGAGCGTCGCCTTCACCAGATGCTGCGTCCACGACATCTTGAGCTCTTCAGTTCTGACCGCCGGCACAACGATCTCAGTGTAGATCCGGATTTCCTTCTCGCTTTCAGAAACGCCACCGCACTCTCTGTCGATCTCACTAAGCTTTGCGAGCGCTTCCTGCGCCGGTCCATACACGGCTTTCATCCGCGGTATATATTTTGTTTTGAAAAACTCGCACACTTCATTTTCCGTGCTGAAATATCCCAGTTCTATGAGCCTCCTGCAAATCTGCACTGCTCTTTCTGCAAATTTTTTCTGCTTTTCATCATGTACGGTTTCCTGACGACATATTTCGGCCATCCTGAGACCGCCGGCGATTTCCGAAGCATAGCTCCCGAAGATCCTGAAATCGTGCGGGCATTTGTCATATCCGCCGTCAAGGAGCTTCTGCAGCTCAAAAGTATCCTCTCTGCCCAGCACCGCCATGTACAGCTTATGCGGACTTCTGTTGTCTTCAGGAAAAAGCGGCGCGATCTCTTTGTGCGACCGCGTGTCATTGTTCAGTACAAACTGCAGATCCCAGTAATCGTAGACACTCCTGTCGTCGGTGTACAGGAATGTAAAGCTGCCGTCACCGGTATGCGAACCGTTATCTGAAAACTGCGCAAAGAATTTCTCCGTGGCTTCTGACAGCCTCGCTCTGCATTCCTCCTGCGTGAAGACTTGCTGTTCGGATGTCGCACTACCAATATCTTCTTCAGTGTTTAACAAATCTTCATCTTCCTGTATCACACCGGCGTCCTCGCCGCTGCTGCCGCTCTGCGCACTCTGCTCCGGAGCGTACAGCTCTATCAGCTTTGCCTTGAGCTCCGGTTTTATATTGTAGATCCTTACTACCGTCCTGCTGAACATTCTGAATGTGTAGCTGTACACGCCAAACGGCGGTTCCTGTTCCGGCTCGTTCATCATTATGTAGTCCGACATGCCATGCCTGAATCTTTTTACTACCTCATACCTGCCCAGCAGAGTCTCTCCGCCCCATTGTATCGACCATATTTCAATAAATTCCGTCCCGTCGATCTTGACAAGGCGGAACTGGCGTCTGACCTCTTCGTCAGGATGCATCGTCTCCATGTACCAGCAGAATTCATCCGCCTTGTCCCATGATGTACGATCTTTAAGTGGTTTTCCTATCATGATGTTGCCTCCATTGCGATGTTTTTCACATTCTGACGAGCACAGCGAGCTTAATCCTCCAGCAGCAGCTTATCTTTGATCACTGTATTCATAGACAAATATGAATCCCAGTCTTCCTGTGTTACTTTTATACCTGAAATCACAGACAATGACTTCAGTTTTTTTATTATCTGCTTTGCTGTACATCCGCATTTTGATCTGATCCAGTCATCTGTGATAGCTACAAGATTATGCGCTGCAATATTTCTAACCTTCTCTTCAATAGCACGAAATTCATCAAATGCTTTTCTGCAAGTTGCATCATTTTCAAATTTGTAAATCATTTTTGTCAGCTGATCACTTGCAACAAATCCTCCTCTATATTCTCCGTATGTTTCAACAAAGAAATCATAAGTCTTTTCATCAGCGTTCTTCATGTCGATTTTCCACTTGATAGCTCCTGTATATTTATCCATATATGTTACTTTATTCAAATCAATACCACATCGTTTCTGAACTGCCATTTTGCATAACTCATAAAATACCGGTGTAATAGCACGCAGAATATCAGCATATTCCGCTTTTTCTTCTTTTATCTGCAGAATCAGGATATATTCAACGATACCTCTCGAATCACTGCTCTGCACCGGCATGAAATCATATTTTCTTCCTCCGGCCTTTGCATATCCGGAATAGTCCATACTTATCCTTGCGCATGCTATTTTCAAAAGCTGTACGACTTCCGGTGATATAAATTCTTTAATACTTTCTGCCAGATCAAGTGCTGCCGTATAATCAAAAGCATTTATCAATCGCTTGATATTATTGATCATGAACACTGCGGTCTGGTTTCTGTTCTTTATCTTTGTCGTTCTGTCATGAAAAATCTCGGGATCATTGTCCTGATTCAGCTCCCAGTAAGATTCCACATCGTAATTGTTTCTATCTTCTTCATGAGAATTGATCTTGCCCTCCGGCGTCACAACCTGTATCGGTGATAATCTAATGCCCATCAGTTCCGATAAAATATTCAATGCGTTTTTCATTGCCGGAGTTCCTGAGGAAACATTTAACAGTATCTCACCATCATACTGCCGGTGAATCTCCCTAAGCAATGATTCAAACTCTTTATAAAAGAAATCAAATTCATAAACATTTTCCAGTTCCGGACGCTCGATGAGCTTTACTTCAAACTTATGATCTATAAGCTCTGACAGCTTTCTGATGCAGTATAGATAACGATCGTCTTTCTTGTGAAATTCACACATTTCTTTTGACAGATACAAAAATACTACATCCGGTTTATATACACGGCATATATGCAGCATCGACCCGTCACGAAAATTAGATATAGGATCTGTCCCTCCTAACGGGGAAAAAAGTATTTTCTGTGTACTCATATCTATTCCTCACAATTCTTCATATAATAATCACTTCTTCATCTTCCAGCTGATATGCACTGCCATAAACACTCACATCACCTGAGCCGTTTATTTTGTAAATACGGATATTATCATCTTCTTTTGCAAACTGAGACAGCTCGCGTTTCAATTGATCCGTTTTCTGATTTGTCAGCATAGCTTCAAATACTGAACGCTGCATTCTGAACAGATACCGCTCCAGCAGCTTTACCATCTTATTACGTCGTTTATTGTCTGATATATCATAACATACTACTATCATGTTTTTTGATACTGATACGGTATTTTCAGTGTCAAACATATAATTTTCTTCCATATCACACCTACCTGATACGTATTGTTTTATAAAGCTGCACATCTTCATTATCGATCGCTCTTGCAAGCATAGATACCTGTTCGTTAAGCAGTGCACGATAGTTCTTTCGTCCACTTGCAGACAGATAACGGCTTTCTGAGCGCATCTTCTTTTCATACTTTTTTATAAAAATACGAAAAGCTTCATCAGTCAGTAAAACTCCTCCGGTTTCATGATCTACTCTGAATCCGTCAAACGACACTTCGTGTCCCTGTATAAGACTCAGCACTACCGAGTCAACGATGATCGCTCGCCATTCCTCCATCATATCACTCGCAAGTGTAGGATGGTTTTCTCTATCCTGATGTATAAAACCTGCATATGCGTTCATCCCATGCCCCTCTATCAATCCATATATTTCATGCATAAGCAGTGTGTACCCCAAACTCAACATAGAATTGAACGGATCTTTCGGAGGCATGCGATTTCTTCCATTGAACTTGAAATCATAGTCTATGAATCCTGATATAGCAGAAAAATAATACCTTGCCGCGATCCCTTCATATCCTTTCATTTCATCAAGAGACTCGCAGGAGGCTATTTTTTTCTCTGCATTCTCTATCTGTTTCAGCGCTTCCTGCACAGCAACTGACGGTTTTACTATATACCGCTTCAATACTATTTTCTGATTATGGATCTTTGCCTGCAGTATTTCCTTAGCCAGTTCATTTGCAAATCCCGGGTCTTCAGACAGAGAAAACTGTTTTCTCTGTCTTCTGATCTGACATCTTGCAGTAGGCGTCAGATGTCCATAGTACTTTCCATTTGAAGAAAAGAAATTCAATGTGATTCCCAGCTTCAAACATCGCTGCATGGCCTGCGTAGAAATCGATATATTTCCGAAAAGTGAAATATTCTCCAGTGTTTCGGAAGGAATTTTTCGCAACAGATCATCCTTCATCTGTACTGTGACATAGCCACCATCCACACCGATACGAGCCCCCTGCTCATTCACATACAAATAACTCATCACACCACCGCCTTTCATCCATATAAACTGCAACTGCTGCATTCAATGATATCGATCATTTGTCTTCGAAACAAAGCACCGTCATAAGATAGCGCAAAAACTATTTCCGTCCCCTGTCGGGGTCTTACATGTTTCTATCAGATCAAAGTCGACAGCATCAACAAAATCATTCAGTTTCCGTCCCCTGTCGGGGTCTTACATGTTTCTATAACAAGAGGAGTGACGTACAGCAAACCCATGAAAAAAGTTTCCGTCCCCTGTCGGGGTCTTACATGTTTCTATATAGGTGAGTTTGATGATCAGACAGGTGAGATAGTGTTTCCGTCCCCTGTCGGGGTCTTACATGTTTCTATTTTTAAACCATCTTCCTATTGTGACTGGTAGTGAAACTTGTTTCCGTCCCCTGTCGGGGTCTTACATGTTTCTATGAAAATGAAAGAAACAAATAGAATCTACAGCGCAGTTTCCGTCCCCTGTCGGGGTCTTACATGTTTCTATTCACAGCGTTACTGCGATAAAGACGGATACGGAATGCGGTTTCCGTCCCCTGTCGGGGTCTTACATGTTTCTATGAAAGTGGCTAGTATGACACAGCACTACTGTGACAAAGTTTCCGTCCCCTGTCGGGGTCTTACATGTTTCTATGCATACAAGTTTTATTATAACTGTAATAACGTAAAAGTTTCCGTCCCCTGTCGGGGTCTTACATGTTTCTATCCTACCTTCTGTAATGCTCTGATTTCAAGGCCTACACAGTGCATTTGCGGCTGAAACAACAAATGCCGCAAATGCATAAGATAAAATGTTCTGTAAAGCGCTGTAACCATTGAAATTCAAGGCGCGGCTAAAATCATGTGATTTCAACACTGCAGGCTCCCATCTGATAGAGTCCGCCATCATATTCTGTCAACTTGCATGTATGAGGTGAAACACCCCATCTGGAATCCTGACTGTGTTTATGCTCACTTTTTGCTTTTCCCGGCAGGTTAAGATCGATAATACCTGCAACAGTCTTCGAACGGGTTTTGCTTTTTTTTAAAAGCTCATGAAGAACGGTTTTTGTAGCAAAACCAGAACCTCCGCCAATATACATGACATCCTTTTCATACAGCGTTTCTTCTTTGAACTTTTCCAGAAAAAGTTTATTATAGCCTCTTAAAAACAGATTTATACTTCCTCGGATCTGTTCTATCGTAAGATCACACTCTGTCGTATCAATTGTAACATCAAATTCGATTCTTGTCTCCGGTTTCAGGCATTCTCTCAAGATCGGAAGGCTTGTCTCTTTTCCTTCCACATGGATATCTATTTTCTGACATAATGTCAGATCCTCAAGTGAAAGCGCCTTACTGTCACTGATGCATAATCCGTTCATGATATCATTGACGGTCTGATTCCCTTCATCTTTTGATTTCGTGCAAAACATGATTTCTTCTACTCGTTGTATTTCTCGATTAATGCTTTTTATTTCTCGATCAATATCTTTTTTATTATGGCAATCAAAATATGTCTTCTGTGAAAAATAATCCACTGCATGAGAATACTTTTCATGATTCTTCAAAATATCTGCACCAAGAAGCGCCGTACGAATCGCGCCTTTCAAACTGCTTCCGGGTACATAAGGCATTCCATATGGATCTTTGATAAATGTGAGTATATTCTTCATCGTATTGAGTTCTGCGACATCTCCGCAGCTGTATTCATATGCTGTAAAGCTTTTCAGATCTTTAAAAGGAATTTTTTCCTCATACATCCAGCTTTGCATCGAACCACTCTTGCCTAAAATATATCTCTCATAGCTTTCAAGCTTCTTTGATCTCATAAGATACCGGAAAAACTTTGCCTGATCTATTACAGTTACTTTTCGTTCTCTTTTGTTGAGAACATATTCACGTTTCACCAGTACCTTTCCGTCTCCAACAAACACAGGCCCCAGCGTGTGTAATATGATCTTATGTTTCTGTAAAAACTCTTTCATATCAGTCCACCTTCATCCACATCGTTTTTGCATACCGGTAAACCGGATGATTTCCACCACACGAAACATCCAGTATTTCTCCATCGAACTTCTGTGAAAAACAAGATCCTTCGCGAAAAAGGTACACATCCTCCTTTTTCTGAAAAGTCTGTGCATATCGATCTGATGCAACAAATCCGCTTCGCTTTACAAGCAGATACTCCGCATCGGGAACCACATCATCCAGAACACCCTTTACATCCATGCACACCGAAAGAGCCATGAAGTATTTGCCAGCTTCATTATCGATATTCTGCCTGATAGCTTGTGGCAGTTTATCTACACTGCATTCAAATCTTCCAAGTCCGGCTGTTCTTTTTCCACCTATTCCACTGTAAGAAAGGCTGTCCATCAAATCTCCCACAAAATAATTCACTTCATCAGAATCATATCCCAGAATAAAGTACAATCCCGAATCTTTTGGGAAATGCCACATACCTACCGGATACGGTTTCGTATCTTCCAGTTCCGGTACAGCTGCACTTGTCTTGACTGAATAATTTCCGGCATATTTTGCAAAAAACTCATTTTCTTTAATGACGTCGATGTTTCCATTCAAATAATCATCAAATTTGTCTGCCGGCACGTATTTCATTTTTTTAAATGCTTTTCGATCTGTACTATTGCCACTGTCATGTACTATTGTCTTCATAGGTTTCGGAATATAGTAACGATCCTTTGCAAGGAACGGGAAACAGTCAGATATTCTCAGCTGTCCTTTTTCTACATATTCGACCAGTTCCTGCAGCATTTTTTCACCGCCCATCTGCAGTGCTTCCTGGCAAAGTGCAGAAAAAAGTGTATCTGCATGAAATGTCATTTCGCCATCAGATAATTTCCCATTACCAATGTGAACTGCTGTTTTAAAATTGAATTTATAAATACAGTATTTCATATCTAAATTTCCTCAATAATCGCTTCACACTGATTCAATAACTCTTCTTTAACATCACCAACCACCACATCAACGTGCAGATCTGAAATCGCGATCCGTCCATATCCTCTGGATCCATGTCCTCCGATATAATCGTACTGTAAAAGCTTCAAGCCGTCAGCGATCGTCTTAAAGTCTTCAGCCATTTCTTCTTCATTTTCCACATTATAGATTATACTCAGCGGAAAAGCAGCTCCCTTGATAACACGCTCGATTTTTCTCGGAGTAGCGCTCCCAGTAACACGACTAATACTATTTTCTTCCTTCACTTCTGTCGGCAACTCGACTCCATATTCCTTAAGTTTATTAAAATTATCCATAACAACATCTGAAAATAATATCCTGGCGCTGACCGGATATCCGTTTTTCACGCTTTTGCTGCTTCCAAACAAGCGTGTGATTTTTTCGTCATCCCGTTCACATTCAGCAAAAGGATTCGGATTATACTGTTTTGCCAGCAGCGTTCTCATTTTTCCTTTTAAACTGCTGCCCGGAATGAGCGGCAGTCCACTGATCGGATCTTTGATCACAGGTGTATCAATGGCTCCTATAGCAGCGAAGCTGTCTGATGCTCCGATATGCATTCCTGTCAAAAGTTTTATTCTACCTGAAATTTCGATTTTTCCGTACATCTTGTTTCCTCCCCTAGTCTCTTCCGCCGTTAAACTTGTGATATGCAACCAGTGCTTCCATGTATCTGCAGAACAAGAGCAGATCACTTCGCGTTTCTATACGCTTCAAATGTCTGATGATATCAGCTTTATCTACAAAGTCTTTCACGCTTGTTTCCCTACCTGCTTCATAAACAAAACGTAAACGCAAATACTGGATCTTTCCTTCGATCGCTTCCGATAGTCTTTCATTTGCACCACTTGAACGAACTACATCAGTATATAAATTATTTACTAAAGAGAGAAGATTTCTGATTTTAGAATTTGTCAATCTAAATTTTCCTTTTCCATCTCTTTCTAAACCCTCTACAATCACATTCTCTGCTAAATCCACATAATTAGTTTCTGTCAGTTTTTCCATCTTCACCCTCCTTGCTTCGATTCAGATACACATACAGATATATTGCAGTTATAAGTTCTCTTCGATCATCCGCTTCCTTGATCCAGCGATACATATTCTGTGAAAACTCCTGATAGACTCGTTCTTTCTTCTCGTCATCATCCTGTTCCGGTTTCAGTCGTGCCAGCAGATATGCGTAACGCGCCAGATTGATCCTGCTGTCTTCTAAAGATCGAATGTACTCCAGCAATTTATACAATACACTGTTTCCACGCTCCATCTTATTGATTTCAAAATACCGGTTCAGCATGGACAGCTTTTCTCCAAGCACTTTGTCCCTGAAACGATCCCAGTGATATGTATGCTCTCCTTCAAAAAGAGTTACGGCATTCTTACCATCCATGCCTTTGGATATCTCTTCCAGAATACCTGTTTCATATGCCATAGCAGATACCGGGTATTTTTCAGGATACAGACCGATGCCAGCTGAAATCGTCAGCATACCCTGAGTATACTTTTCCAGGCTGCTTTGCAAGTCTATAGCAAAACCTACAACATCATCCCACGCGCCTATCAGGAACACATCATCCCCGCCTGAGTATACTATAAGTGCATCACGCTGCTTCACTGCCTCTTTCCCCAGATTAAATTCAGGGTTTTGCAGTATATAATTGATATGAAGCTTAAAGAACTCCGACAGCTTTCGTGAGAATGTAGTTGTCCTGGAAACGCTGTTGTTCTGCTCCGCGAATCCTGCTACGAATGCCTGCCCCAGATTATCCACGTCAGCTCTCAGCACTGCAAGCCGCCTGATTCCCTGCGATGCTGACGCCAGTTCCGTAAATTCCTTTGCACTGCTGTAATCACCGATCCAGAGTTTTGTAGCCAGATTCTCACCTGTAAATCTCTTATTTTTACTGTAACAACGCACATATGCAGCATCGTTTTTCATTCTTTCGCGTAGCTGATCTCTGTTTTCCATGATCATGTAACATTCATCGGGCAGTATCAGAGATTTTTCTTCTGGCTTTTCCGATAATATGACTATAAAATCTTTTTCCATGATATCATTTGCCAGAGATTCCAGCGCATCACAGACATCACATTTGTTTTCACTTACAAGCCGACTGCTTCGGCCGCACACAATGCATTCACGTTCGTGTTCCTCGTGCTTCTGTGTATTCAGTGCGATTATTTCTTCTGATGTATAGCGGTGTGATTTTCCAAAAGAAAGTTTTTCAGAAACCCGATGAAAAATCTCCCGATAACTTCCATCCGGCTTGTTCATCAGTTCATTTGCAGAGCATGCAGTATACCCTATTGCCATATACAGATCTGTACCGAAGTTATCCATAAACCACTGATTCAGTTTTTTATGAAACTCTGTAATAGCTGTTTTGCAGTTTTCCGTATTTGGAAGCAGCAGATATGCATGCCCGCCACCGGTATACAGCAGGTTTGCCCGAGTTGATTCCAGTTCATTCAAGAGCTGGTCAACTATATGCTCCATCATAAGCTCCAGATAAAATGAACGTGCTCTCAGGTTTTTCAACGCTTTAGCAGCTGCAATAGTATATATAAAATTCTGTATGCCTGAAATATCCATGCTGCACAGAAGAAACGCTTTTTCTTCATAAAACGCATTCCCCTTACTGTAAAATGTGTTTTTATAATCAGCTGTCTGCTGCGCTTTCGCATAATCATAAACAGCAGAAGCTATTGCTGCCGTGATTTTCATATGGTCGAAAAGTGATATATCACAGAGCTGGCTGCTGTCTGTAGACGATGGCACGAAAGACAGATTTGCTTCAAGTATTTCCAGAAGCGAGTTTATGCTCTTCTCCGTGAATTCCATATCTTTTAGGGAATCCCTGATATTGTCCAGAATCCGGCTGTATGTCTCCGGTGAGATCGTCTTCTTTTCTGCGACCGGATAATTTACAGAACCGTCTTCTGACATAATGCCATAAGTATATACACACTTTTCTTTATTTCCATTTAAAATATTAAATACACTTTCCAGTGAACTGTTTCTGACATAAAGCTGACCTTCCTGCTCCTGATCATTATCACGACGATCTGCTCCTGCAGCGACGTTATCAGCCCAGTAAGTTATATATGCCATCGAATCAGAAGAAAGATCATTTCCTGAATTCCGTATTTCGTGGCTGTGGTGATATTTCACCTGATCAAGGATCATCTTATCTGATATCCCGATAGACCTCAGCCATTCCGCACCGGATTCTGAATGTGTTTTCCCACCTTCATGACACCGAAACAGTACCTTACCTATATCATGAAGCAATGCTCCCGTAACAAGCGCGATTTTCTGTTCCTTCATAAATCACTTCTCCTTCCTCTCGATTATTTCAACAGCCCCCATCCCCATGGCAGTCTTGATCCCTACACCGGAATATTCTCCTATACGCACCAGCAGGTGCATCAGATTTACAAACTGCTGAGGACCTGTTATTTTTAAAGTTATCCGCCCGATAAAAGACGGTATCTTCGTATGCTCTAAATAAAAATTTGTACTTCGCAAAGAGTAATTTACGATTTCCAAATGTTGCAGTGTCTTTTCCATATCCTCAATGAAATCAAGTTCGGCATCAAAATCACAGATGTTGAATTTACTGGTGAGACTCTTTAAAATATGTTCGGTCGTCGGATAAAACTGATATCTGTTATTCGTCTTGAACGCTGTCGGAGTCTTGAACCTCAGTGTAATGTACCTGCTGCACGATGAAAAAAATGTTTCCTGCATGAGAACATCATATGGCAGCTCGGTATGTTCTTTTTTGATGATTTCAAGTGTCATATCCTTATGCCTCAGATAGATCTTTTTACAGCCTTCATCAAGCAGAGGACTAACCAGCTCATGTTCCGCTTCATCACTAATGGTATTGACAGTCCACACCGGAATATCATTTTCGTAATAAAAATACTGACTGTATGGCTTCATGCCATCTTTATGCATTTTTTCACCGAATCCATAAGAAACTTTATCCATCAAAACGCCCTGCATAACGGATGAAATATTGTAGGACAGTTTTACCTCCGTCGGTTTAAAATATACTTTAGTTTTTCGTAATATATGGTTCATTAGATTAGCCCTTTTTCTGTTAGATGTAACATATTTAAATTATACAACATTTTACATTTAATTCAATCCCGGTGCAGAAAAACCCGATTTTTAAAAGTTTCTGCATTTCAGTGCAAAAACTTTATTATCCAGGAAGTTTTTGCACTCTGTCAGTCATCATAACTGTCATCTCCGAAGTTGAACGGGTCGCTGAGGAACTCATCTCTAGTGTCGAGATCGAACGGATTGCCGCCGCGGAACATTATCTCATCCGAAACGAATTCATCCATCTCCAGATCGATATCATCGAGATCTTCCGGATCCCATCCACTGTCGTCGTCAGGATCAAAATCATCTTCATCTTCAAAGTCGAATGGATCTCTGATGAACCTTTCTCTCGTATCGGGATCGGACGGGTCGCCGCCGAGGAGCATTATCTGCTCTGAAATGAATTCGTCCAGTTCCGGGTCGATATCATCAAGATCATCTATAGTGTAAAGATCGCAAAGATCGTAGACATGCGGATTATATTCATCATTGGTCCACTGATATATATCAGCGCTTTCCGAAAGCGCTGCCGCTTCGGCAGCCTCCAGCTCCGCCAGACGGTTCACGGCTTCTGCGATCGCGATCTCAGCCTCTTCCCTCAGGTCCTTCGCTTCGCTGGCTTCTCTTTGCAGCTCACTCATCAGATACTGCGCATTTGACACTTCGCGCACCGAAGCCTCTATCTCGTTCTGCGAAAGATTATCGCGGATCCAGCTGATCAGATATATCATGAATCCGGTGCTCACCCAGGTATCCTCCTGATCATACAGACGTTCCTTATCCGCTGTGCCTATGCGGCAGCTGTACTGCTTTTCCAGTTCAAAATATGTATCATCCTCAAACAGCTTCTTGTGCACGAAATGCTGCAGATAGCTGCTGATCCTTTCTTCCATGAATGTCTTTGCCGAAAGCTTTGCTTCTTCCTGTGCCTGCAGCTCTTTTGCAGCGATCACTTCCTCCGGCACCGGTATCGTGCCGTCCCGCATGCAGTCAAAATACACGCCCTCCGAAAGCAGGACTTTCATCAGATTTATCTTTTCCTCCGCCATATCCGCATCGCACTCAGGGCAAAATCCGTCGCTTAGATCGTACAGAGTATTTTCATGGCCGCAGCATACGCACGGCACAGTCAGATCCATTATGCTTATTTTTTCCTTATCCATCTCAAACCTCCTGCTCCAGCCTTTGCAGTACTTCCAGTATATACGGCGAACTGAATTGAACGCCGATCTGCTCCGCAGCCATGCTGCAGGCTTTCTGATCCAGCCTCCACGGCACCAGCAATGCGTCGATAGCTTTATGCAGTGTGAACTTGATGAATTTTTCTTCATCTGCTGCCGCAAGTCCTTTGAGCAGATTTGCCGCCTCTGCCGCTCTATCGCTCTGCAAATGCTGCGCGTATGCGCTCCCCAGGGCTGCTGCGCAGATCGCGCGTGTCTGCCGGTCACCTTCATGCCGCTCTTTTATAGCCACTACGCCTTTCGCCTCTTCCTCACCCTTTATTTTTTCAGGATACGAGATCCAGTCATACAGTTTCAACATCGAAACATAACTGTCCGGAACGATGACATTGAAATGCATATCGCAGCTCACTCTGTACCCGATGAAAGACAGTATCCGCAGAAGCCTGTCTCTTTCGTCTTTCATATCCGCACCGCATACCGGACAGATCCCATTCGGGATATCATAAAGATTCATTTGAGTTTCACAGCCGGCGCATTCTGTAAAATAACCGCTGACCTCCGCAGGTACTGTGAATATTTCACTCCCAAGTTCTATCTGTTCTGTTTTCATTTTTTCTTCCTCACAAATAAGTATACGCATCCGGGTTTTGTTGTTAAAAACCCATAGTTCCTGTTTTTAAAATTATATCAACTAACGCAAAACTTCAATATAAAAATCATGAATCATGGCATACTTTACTAAAATAGCATTCACATCTCTGCTTATGAAAATATTAATATTTTGTAAACAGATGTTTATTCACTGACTGCGATCCTTCAAAACCCTGTTCGACTTACTTCCGTTACACTTCGAACAAAGCACTTGAAGATTAGACGAAATCGTTTTTCCTCCTTTTGAAACAGGTACGATGTGATCTATATGAAGGCCGACTTCATCCGGCATGTATTTTCCACAATTTTGACAAGTATAATGATCTCTATACATTATCTTTTTTCTCAAATCTTTCGTCATGAGTTTCCTTTGATTTTTACTATGATACTCACTCAATGTACATTCATGATTTATACTCTGAAGTGCTCTATCACGATTTTGTAAGTATTCATAGTTGCAAAAGAATACATTAACTGTCTGCGTTACTTTATATGCTTTTTTTACATAGTTTCTCTGTTTGTATCTGGTTTGTTGACGAGTAAGATAAAATTTAAATGCATTATCGTCATCTATACATTTATCAAACTGAGACCTTCGATATTTTTTCAGTTTACTATTTTCAATTTGCTTATTACATTTTTCTTTCCAAAGCAAAATTTTTTTATTATGAGCTTGAAATTCATTGAATTCTCCTGAATTCAAAAGCTGATCAATCAAATTATCAATTTGTGGCTTTCGTTTACCTGTTACATCTAAATAACAATTATAGTATGGGTATTGAAATGGTGATTTCAATACCATGATCAAACTAATAACTATAGCTATTATCACTGCAAATATTATTGCATACATAATATTTAAATTTAGCAACGCCATATCTTTTATCTCCCATTATTGCTTATATACATTTATTTTACTTAAACATTTTCTACCAAGTGATTAATTATACGGCACTTCCCATTTCACTCTCTCAGCACCCATCACTTCACCACTTCCACACGGCTGCCTCCGCTCCTGTCTTTGCGCACGATGATCTGTCTGTCGATCTTTTCCCGAAGTTCCGGAACGTGCGAGATTATTCCGACCAGCCGGTTTCCTTCCGCAAGTCCGTTGAGCGCGCGCATCGCCTGCTGCAGCGATTCCTCATCCAGCGATCCGAAGCCCTCGTCGACGAACATCGTGTCGAGCTGTATCCCTCCGGCTGACGCCTGTATCTCGTCCGAAAGCCCCAGCGCCAGCGAAAGCGACGCCTTGAATGATTCGCCGCCGGAAAGTGTCTTGACGCTGCGCTCCGTTCCGTTGTAGTGATCCACGACATCCAGCGAAAGCCCGCTCTGGCTCCGGTTGTTGTCCGCCTCGCGCCTGCGCTTCAGCTCGTACTGCCCGCCCGACATCACCATGAAACGCGTATTCGCACGCTCTATGATCCTGTCGAAATACGCCATCTGCACATACGTCTCGAGCATGATCTTCTCCCTGCCGCTCAGGTTCCCATTCGCCGTGTCTGCCAGCGATCCGATCGTCATCAAGCGCTTTTCCACATCAGCGATCGCCGCAGACTGCTTCTCTATCTGCCTGAGCACCTCGCGGTTGGTCTCCGTGCGGTGATGCAGATCCCTGAGCTCCGACTCCAGCGCGCTGCGTTTCTGCACGATCTCATTCCTTCGCTCAACGGCCGCATCTGCATCAAATTCATCTTTATCCTGCATCAGCTTCGCCGTCTCTTCGATGCCCGCCTTCAGCTCCGCGATCTTCCTGTCGCAGCCTTCGTAGTCATCGCGCGCCTTTTTGAGCGCATCCTCGAGCTCTTTTTTCCTGCTTTCGAGCAAAGCTGCCGCACGCTCTGCTTCCTCGCGGCTCTTATAGCTCAGCTTCGCTCTCATACCTGCGATGCCCTCATCGAGAGCCTTCGCTTCGCTCGTTTTCTGCGCAGAAGCGATCTCCGACTCTTTGATCTTTTCCAGGAGTTTTCCGTGCTTTTCTTTCGTCTCCGGCAGCTGCTTTTCAAGCCGCTGCCTGCGCTTTGCCTTCTGTTCAGCCATGGAAAGCTGCAGCTCGAGCTCTTTCAGGCTGTTTTCGATCGTCTCTGTATTCTCTGTGATACGCGTCGTGATCCGCTGCATGCGGTCCGCATCAGGACAGTCCCCCGCAGGATCTGAGCCGGCTCCGTCGTTCATAAGCTCCGCTGCCGCTCTGTATACTGCCTCCTGCTTCTCGCCCATCTGCCCCTTTACACGTCCTGCATCAACGCTGGCTCTGCGCATATCCTCCGCAGCCTTTTCAGCCTTTTCCATGAACGAGTCGAGTTCTTGCTTAGTCGGCGCATCATCCGTCAGCGCCGCCGGCGAAGGATGTGTCAGCGAGCCGCACACCGGACACGCCTCGCCCTCCTTCAGTCCGGCTGCCAGTATCCCCGCCTGTTCGTCGAGATACGCCCTGTTCTTAGCCTCATAAAGAGCCTTTTCAGCAGTCGCTTTCTCTGCGCGCTCCTGATACTTTGCGGCCGCCTTTTCATATTTCGCCTGGAGTTTTTCCAGCTCCGCAATATCGCTTCGCAGCTGTTCAATATCCTTTTTCCTGCTTAGCATGCGGCTTTTCTCCGCATCGAGCTTCACTATCTCACTGCCGCAGTCAGCCAGCGATGCAGCCTCTTTTTCTAGCTGCGAGATCTCTGCCTCGAGCTCCACAGCTTCTTTCCTGCCCGACTCTATACCGCGTTCAAGCTTTGCGGCCTCATTTTTCAAAGTCTCCAGCTGCTTCTGTTTTTCCGTGATCCTGACGTGCTCCTCAAGCTCCGCCTCGGCAGCGGCTGCCTGCTTTACGAGTCCCTCGATCTGCTCTCCGCCTGCTTCTGCAGCCTTGAGTGCTGCCATGAATGCTTCGAGCTTAGACTCCTCAGCACTGAGAGACGCCGCAAGCTCTGCATGCTGTTTTTCAGCCTTCGCACGCTCCTGTGCCCTGGCGAGCCTGCCGCTTATACGCTCCGCCTCTTCTTTCAGAGCGCTGTCCTCAGCTGCACGCAGCTGTGCGCTTTCCTCGTCACGCGATATCAGCCTCTCCAGAAGCCTGACGATATCCGGCACCGGAGCCTCACCGCGCTGCGCCTTTTGCACGTCATCAAACAGCACATCGCTCTCGTCGCAAAGGATCCCGTCGACGTACTGCCGCAGGCTCGCACTGACTTCGCTGTGCTCGCGTTTCAGCTCCAGCGACATTTCCCTGAGCCTGTCCTGCAGCTGCTGGAACGGCTGCGTGTGGAAAATCCTGCGGAATATTTTTTTGCGGTCCTCGGTGGATGCGAGCAGCAGTTTCAGGAAATCGCCCTGCGCGATCATCGCGATCTGCGTGAACTGGTCGCGGTCGATCCCCATGATATCGATAACTGCCCGGTTGACGTCTTTCTGCTTCGAGATCACTCGCCCGTCCGGATAGCTGAGCTGTGCGTCTGCTTTCGCCAGCGTGAAGCCCTCGCCGCGTTTCTTCGGCCGCCTGTATTCGGGGCTGCGCTTCACGGTGTATTCCTTTCCCGCATACTCAAACACGAGCTCGACTTCCGTCGGCGTGTCAGGGTCTGCGTACTTCGAACGGAACATGTCCGTTTCTCTGCTGCTGCCGCTGGCTTCGCCGTAAAGCGCGAACGTTATCGCATCGAATATGGTCGTCTTGCCCGCGCCGGTGTCGCCGGTTATCAGGTAAAGGCCGCCCGTTCCGAGCTGTTCGAGATCGAGTTCGGTCCGGCCTGCATACGGTCCGAATGCAGACATCACAAGCTTCAAAGGTCTCATTCCTGTTCCTCCTCTCTCCAGATCTCAGCTGCCAGCTTTTCCACCAGCTCCGACTGCTCATCCGACATCGGAGCGCTGTTCTGCAGCTCGTAAAACCCTGCAAACAGCTCGAGCGGTGATTTTCTTTCGATCTCGCCCGACACGTCGATCTGCGCGCTGCCGCGTGTCCGTCTGTTGTCGTAGTCCAGCTTCATCAGGTTGTGGTAGATCGCGCGCAGCTTGCCCATCGCCTCCGGGATATCCTCCTCGTCGGTCAGCGTGATGTGCATGTAATCCTCGCTGTAAGTCGTGTCCGCGTAAAAGCTCCTGGCCGTGATCTCGTCGTACGTTCCGCGTATCTCGGCCATGTCTCTCGGCGGTTCCAGCGGTATCGTCCTTATGGAAAGGCTGCCCTTCGCACCGAGCTCCGCCACGGTCACTGATTTTTCGTGGGAGACTTCAGAAAACGAGTATTTGAGCGGCGTCCCGCAATACCTGATCCGCTGTGTGCCGATGTTCTGCGGCCTGTGGATATGGCCGAGCGCGACGTAGTCGAACGGATCGAAAACCGATGCGTCGACATTGTCCGTGCCGCCTACCGAGATATCCTCTGACTCCGAACGCTCTGCGCCTGTCACGAACTGATGCGTCACCAGCACACTGCGCTTTGCATCATCCGTATCCATATGCGCCACCGCGACCCTCAGCGCATCCGTGTATGAAACTATATCGTCTGCCTCGTCGGGGAAAAACCTGCGCACGTCTACCGGTTTTATGAACGGCAGCAGGAAAATATCCAGCTCTCCGTGCTCGTCTCTGAGATGGTGCGGCCTTATATCCCCGTCGTACACCGGCGCAAGATGTATGCCGCTTTCGCCCATCAGCCGGCTGCCGAACGCCAGACGCTCCGGCGAGTCGTGATTGCCGCTGATGATGAAGACCTGCATTTTCCGCGCCGAAAGCTTCACCAGAAATTCGTCAAAAATGCTAACTGCCTCCGCGGACGGCACTGATTTGTCGTAGACGTCCCCTGCGATCAGTATCGCATCGGGCTGTTCGCGCTCCGCTGTTTCGAGTATCTGATCCAGTATGTACCGCTGGTCTTCTGTCATGGAAAATCCGCCGACCCGCTTGCCGATGTGCAGGTCTGACAGGTGCATCAGTTTCATAGGCTGTCCCTCCGTGCTGTTGTTCTGTGATGATAACAGTATAGCATAGGATCCACACACCATGATTGCCAAAAATCCATATCCAGACTCTTATTCTTAGCATTTTCCTTGCAAGATAAGCATTTTTAGCGAGCCTCTTTACCAAGAATCAAATTCCAGCTGCCCATTTTTAGCAAAAATAAAAGAAAAAATGAGCATTTCCATAAGAAAAAATACCAAAGCCACTGCCATCTGGGTGACTTCTTGGTAAACACGCGTCCTCACACTGCCGCTATGGGGGTGTGTTTTACTAAAAAACTGCTGACAACAATCTCATTTTGGTAAACCCTCCACACAACACAATGCACGCAGCCGCTGCATTTTCCGCAGCAAAAAAACTGCACTGCCGGGTCGATGCATTGCGATGCGATTCGCCTGATGACCTCAGCGTGCAGTTTATATCAGTATTTAATTGTGTCCGAACGGCCAGTGACCGACAGCGGTCTGCCCGGACTCAGGCAAGACCGGATTAGCTTAAAGCAGCAGTTACGAGTGCCATCTTGTAAACTTCTTCAGCGTTGCAGCCTCTGCTCAGATCGTTGATAGGAGCGTTGAGACCCTGGAGTACCGGTCCGATAGCTTCGTAGTCGCCGAGACGAGCTGCGATCTTGTAACCGATGTTTCCTGCATTTATGTCAGGGAAAATGAATGTGTTTGCCTGTCCTGCGACCGGTGATCCAGAACACTTGACCTTTGCAACCTCAGGAGCAACAGCAGCGTCAAACTGTAATTCGCCGTCAACAGCCAGATCAGGAGCAGCTTCCTTTACCTTCTTTGTTGCATTAGCTACGAGCGTAACCATGTCGCCCTTTCCTGAGCCGTATGTCGAGTATGAAAGCATAGCGACTTTCGGATCGATCCCGAATACCTTTGCAGTCTTTGCAGTTTCGATAGCGATCTCTGTGAGCTCGTCTTCGTTAGGTGCGATGTTGATAGCGCAGTCACCCATAGCCAGCTTCTTGTCGCCCTTTACCATGATGAAGCATGAGCTTACGATCTTGTTGCCGGGCTTTGTCTTGATCAGCTGCAGAGCCGGTCTTACAGTGTCAGCAGTCGAGTATGTAGCTCCGCCGAGGAGGCAGTCTGCCTTGCCCATCTTAACGAGCATAGTTCCGAAGTAGTTCGACTTTGCAAGAGCAGCTCTGACTTCGTCAGCAGTCATCTTGCCTTTTCTGAGCGCTACCATTTCGTCGACCATAGCGTCGATATCTGCATACTTTTCAGGATCTACGATCTGGCACTTTGCAATGTCATATCCAGCTTCCTTTGCTGCAGCATTCACTTCATCCTCAGCTCCGAGCAGGATAACATTCAGCACGTTCTCAGCAGTCAGCTTAGCAGCTGCATCGAGTATACGCGCATCAGTACCCTCAGTGAAAACGATAGTACGCGGATTTGCTTTTAACTGTTCTGTCAGTTTTGTAAACATTCTTTTCCCTCTTTTCTTATATTTATATATTTTTTGCTCAAATATGCCGGATGCCGCACCGGGCACCCGCGTGACGTCCCGCCTCCACGCAGCTTCGCCAGTCTGCAAAAG
>NZ_JAOQJP010000001.1:0-131358 GCF_025567305.1 Brotomerdimonas butyrica | reverse complement strand
TCGATCCACGCCATCAGCAGATTCACGAGGCGCCGCTGCTGATCATCTGTCAGCTGCACTCCCGGGCGGACTCGGTACCACTTTTCCAGGCAGCCTCTGCAGCAGCACGCGCAGGCGTGCTGCGCCTTGAATACGGGATGCCCGCGCATCGGCGTCTGCCTGCCGTCGTTCGGTATCACCGCAGAAGCCAGCCGCTTTGCGATAAAATCCTCCGCGTGGAGCCTTATCGTGTCCATGCCCTTTTCCGCTATATACGCCCTGTCTCTGCTGTCGAGATGGAACTTCGTTCGAAAATCCGATCTGCTGAGCTTTTCCAGCGCCTGATCTACAGTCTGCACAGCATCACCCCCTGGCCGCAGCCCTTTCCTTTTTTATCTTCAGAGTCTTCAGGTACTCCTTCTGCTCCGGCGTGATGCGGCGGCTCTCGACCGACTTCTGGATCGCCTTGTTGTGCGTCCACATGTCCAGCCTGCGGCCCTCGATGTACGGCAGCACCGCATCCCACTGCTTTGCAAGCGCCGTCGCGAAATACCACGCGGTCATCATGTTGATGTAATATTCCTCCGACCTGACCGCTGCTACCATCTCCGGATACTCCGGTGCGAAATCCTCGTCCAGAAAATGCTCCATCAGCATGCCTTCCGCAAAGCGCACCGTGTACGTGTGGTCACTGTCCAGCCATCTGCGTATGTACCCGAGCTGCTCCGTGCGGTGTTTTCTGAATACCTTCGGTGAAAGCTGGTCGCACGTCGCCCAGTTATCGACGAACGGCAGGAAGCGTTCGACCTCCCGGATGCATTTGTCGAAATCCTTTTCCTCCCCTATGAGGAAAGCGTGCAGCTGGTTTTCATCAAAAAACTCATGGGGGAGTTCTTCGAGGAAAGCCTCTGCTTCATCGGAACCCTTGAGCTCCTTTGCCAGCCTCCTCAGCTGCGGCGTGCGGACTCCGATAACTTTTTCTGCCTGCACCGTCGGCATCAGCTTTCGCTGGAAATCCGCATATTTCAGATCCTGCAGCTCCATCAGCCTGTCCTTCAATGTCATCTTCCCTGTCTCCTGTTCAGTATCGCCTCGGTCACCGTGTCCATGACTTTCTTACCTTCCTGATTGAATATCGTCAGATTCACATCGACGATACCGTTGTACTTGTTGCGCGGCTCTATTCTTGTGATCTTCACTTTTCCCGTCAGCTCATCGCCCGCAAACACCGGTGCCAGCCAGTCGATCCTGAAATTCTGAGCTGCGATGAAATTATCAAATATGATATTGCTCTTAACGAATTTCGCCCATACCGACATGAAGCTCATTATGCCCGGTGCGATGATATCACCGAACCTCGAATCCCTGCCGTGCTCCTCGTCCGTATGGATCTTCTGCGGATCGTAATCATGTGCGAACTCCATCATCTTCTGCCTGTCTATGCTTATGCTCTCAAGCTCAAAAGTGTCTCCTACGTTGAAATCATCAAAATACATCATGTCCTCCTGAAAATGCCCATTGATTTAAGCGTCTGCCTTTTTATTCTGTTGTATTATAATGCAGATGTTAAAAAATGTCAAATGTATAAAGACCGCTGATAGTGTAAAATAATTGTGGAATTACGAAAAAACAAAGGCGACGAGTGTATTACGCGCGGCATGTAGGTCACGGATCGTTTGTCGCGGCTGTTTCAGCTATAAACATAGAATTTATCAGTATTTATGGCTGAAAAATGTAAATTGCAGGCAGAATAAGGTGCCCGGGCGGATCTTCATAGAAAGATTAGAGGTTGTAAATTTACACGGATTTCCATATTTCAGCTGTGCTATATGAAAAATACGAGTATATGGCTGAAGCGACATAGAGAGTCAGCTGAACATGTGTCAGGATTTTGCTGCCCTGTCACAGGTAAAGCATCTGATTTCCAGTTTTCAGCCGATCACTATGTACTGCTGCTGATTTACGGCTGAAACTGCTGCGTAATACCCGGATCTGTAAAGTCTATGCGAGATCACAGAAAGCATGTGTGCAGAGCTTATGAATACGACTGCGAGGTATCTTATGCAAACAGTGCGCAGATCGCAACATGCAGGGCAGTTGGCAGGCAAAGCGTAGGAAACAAAGTGCTGAAACCGGGATCGCTTGAGAAGAAAGTGGAATCCAGATACTGCTTCATAAAACGGCAATGATCCGCAATACGATATTGAACTGAAAAACAGGAATCGATGTCAATCAAAACTTCCACAACAACTTGACACTGTCATATCATCATTATACAGTTGCCACACCCGTATCTCTTATGTTATAATTGACCGAACTCAAAAGTTCGGTCAATTGTCAGACATCAGCTTTATGATCGCATGCAGGAAAGGATCTGCGTATGCCTAGAGGAATGCAAAAAAAAGGAATGATAAGGGAGCAGAAAATGCTTTACGCTGCTATCCAGCAGTTTCTGGAAAAAGGATATGAGCGAACCACCACTGCCGCTATCGCAAAAGCGGCCGGGATGTCGCCGTCATCTTTTTTTGCCGCTTTTGAAAGCAAGGAGGCTCTGCTTCTGCGGCTTGTAGAGGAGATGTTTAAAAGCCAGTTTTTCCATAGCGAAGCCCTGCTTCCTGACAAAGGAGATCCTGTTTTTCTCTACAGCATAGAGACATCTCTGCAGCTTCACATAACAGAGATATCCGAAGCCTTGCGGGAGCTTTATGTCGCAGCCTATACGCTGCCGACCACCGCAGAATACATCAACGTGAATACTGCAAAAAAGCTGCAGCAGCTTTTTGCTGAATATCTGCCTGACGCCACCGAAAAAGATTTTTACGAGATGGATCTGGCATCATGCGGCATTACCCGCAACTTCATGGCCAAACCATGCAGTATGTATTTCACTATAGAGGATAAGATTTCACGCTATCTCAGCTGCTGCCTCACGCTTTATCATGTGCCTGAAAAAAAGCAGCTGGATACCATCGACTCGATTCTGAACATGGATCTGCGCACCATCGCAGAAACCCTGATCAAGAATACAATAGCCCGCGCAGAAAAGGGATTTGAATCTGTCGGGATATAAAAGGGATCAAAGGGATCATTCATCATTTACTACACCGTAAGGAGGTACCAACCATGAACTCACGGAAGAAAAAGCTATTGAGCATGCTGGCTGCATTTGCGATCGCATTTACCATCTGGCAGCCGACTGCTGCCGTCACTGTCCATTCCGCCGGCAGCGAGGTGGATGCTCAGGCCATCCTCGAGAAGGCTCTGCTGGATGCTGCAAAGGGCACTCCTGCTGAATTTGCAAAATGGGGAACCAAAAAACTTATCGCCGCCGCTCTCAACACCGATGAAGAAAGCGACTGCGACATCATCATGGGCAGACTGGATGATGTCGTAAAAAACCAGAACAAGATGATCGATATGCTTAACGAGATCGACACGAAGATCATGAAAAAAGATCTTTACGATAACATGAATAAGTTTATCCAGGAATCATGGAACGGATCTTTTGAGAAGAATTACAGAGGGCTTAACGCTGTAAATAATGCAACTTATAAAAACGATGATGCCCGGGCAACTGCACAGAAAGATTATCTCATCACCAGCGTCGCAGAGATGAATCCTAAATCACTCCACGGCGGAGACTGCCAGTTTGACAAAGATGTATATACCTACGGGAACTATCTGACCCAGGGCGAATGGGTATTATACAGCAGTGAACGGCAGCCGATCTATTCAATATGGCATCAGACCATGAAATACAAATACAAGTGGGAGCATCAGGCATATGAGGAATGGGCTGCCTTTCAGAATAATGTGACAGAATCATATCTGTCCGCTGCTGCAATAGACAAGCTCTCGATCCTTGCCCGTATCGATGCGATCGAAAATTATAACAAACAGCATCCCTTAGCTTCCAAGATTTCCACGGATGGGCTGAAGACGCGTCTGACGATGCTCGACGAACAGATCGCTGAAGTCAAAGACACCTATAATAAGTACAAAGTAACAAAGCTGCCTGATTCCATGCGTCACTATCAGACACCCGGGCACGAGATGTATCTGTATACCACAGCCAAAGAGCAGACCATCCCTAATGAAGCAGACAAGAAAAAAGGGATTCACGATCTTACCAACTGGTACTACTCGCATCAGAATAACAAACCCGAATTCACCAAGCTGACGGGACTCAAAGGACGCTGGAACACTCAAAAACACGGAACAGACATATGGCCTAATCTGAATCACTGGAGAAGCTTTGTCAGCTATGACAGCTCGACTCTTACCCCGACAGCCGAATGGATGCAGCAGATCCACAAAGACTATGAGGGCAATGCGACCCTTTATCAGATTTTCTTTGACCGTGACAAAGGTAACATGACACCGCCTTCGGGCTGGCAGAAAAACTGGAATTTCGTCGTGGATCCCAACTCTGATCATCCTATGGAATACTGGAGGGGCGGGTCAACCAGAGCGGATCGCATATACACACCGACAGTTGACGGTTCCGCAGCATTACAAAAATCTATCATTTATTATTATCATAACTGGAGCAATAACCCGCCTGATACAGTACGACACTATATAGGTATCGGAGTCACTAAAGATCCTCGTGGAAATTCGGATGAAATAGCCCCGGATTTTGATGCTATCTGGGATAACAGCTCACTGGGCACTGATCCTGACAGCTGCGTCACAGGCGCATACATCTCCGCTGATGATCCTGCGAAAGATGAACCTTCCGGATCAGCGGATCAGACAGGTGCAAAAACATCTCCGGAGACCGGAGACAACTTCCCTGTACTGCCGCTGACTGCACTGGCTCTCCTGGCATCACTGGCCGGAGCGGTAACTCTGATCATCAGACGAAAGACATCCATCGACAAATAACCGTATTGCCATACAGAACCTTTTAACAATGAACTCCTGCGTCTGACGCAGGGGTTCATTTCACGTTAAGGCTGACGCATCATCGGTATTTTCAAACTACCAGAAAGCACCTGTATGAACCGTGTTTTTGGCAGTTTCCCTTAAAAATCAGCCTTATCAGTATTATCATTTGCCAAAACACTGAACCGGGACGTTCCATATTGGTAAAGATCCAAGGAAAACTGCGCCTTTACATAAGAAAAAATACCAAATCGTTCAGCTGTATTCCACGTTGTTGGTAAAATCTTTCAGCAGACATACGTCAGGGGTTCGAATCCCCGGAGATTTCTACTATAAACGAAAAGACGTCTCACGGACGTCTTTTCGTTTATGGCGGAGAGTCAGGGATTCGAACCCTGGGTCCGGTTAAGGACACAGCATTTCGAGTGCTGCACGATCGACCACTCTGACAACTCTCCAAAGTGTTTTCTGTCCACTGCTCTTGGTTTTTATCAGTGAACAGTAATTAGTATACATGAAAATGGACCGGCTTGCAACATTTTTGTTTACACATCAGCGATTTTTGCTTCCCGAATTTTACTTGATTCTTACTTTTCCAGATCATCACGCTCCCACTCCGCTGTTTCATATCCGGCTGTTACCGTGCCGGCGCGGGCACGATAAAACGGAATGCGTCGTGTACGACGGAAAAGTCGATTTTCTTCTGCGTCGTTATCTCACCGTCCGTACACAGCCTGAGACTTTCCCCGTTCGCAATGACAGTCAGCAGCTTTTCCTTAGTGTATTTTATTATATGTTTCTCGCGGATCGTGCGCTTTTGCATATGAGTACCCTTGGAATAGCTCGGAAACAGCGCCAGGAACAAACTTCTGCTGATATTTTCCACGACGCTCACATCCATGAGGCCATCGTCGAGTTTGCAGTACGGAACACCTTTCACGCCGCCGCCGCAGTAACAGCCGTTGGCGATAGCGACGAGCAGGATCTTTCCGTCAGACTCGCGGCCGTCAGAATAGCAGATCCTGAGATCCGCCCCCTTCTTTCTTATCAGTATTATCGCTACGGATATCAGATACGCCAGCGTGCCGCCCACGAGCGGCCAGTTTTTCACACGCGCCGTCATATCAACGACATTGCAGTCAAATCCGATATTGAACATATTCGCACAGTATCCGCTCGTTGTGACGCCGTTGTACTCCGCGTCATATCTTATCAGGTCGCTGCCGACCGACGTTCCCGTGAGCTGCCTTTCCATATCCAGAAAATCCGCCACAGTCCCGTAATTCCTGATATAGTCGTTGCCGGTCCCCATCGGCACCGCGCCAATCTCTACGTTTTCATATCCAAAAGCGCCGTTCACCGCTTCGTTTATCGTTCCGTCGCCGCCGCACGCATAAATGCGCAGCTGTTCGCCGCTCGCGGCATTTGCCTCGCAGATTTCCTTTATGTAACGCTCTCCGTCCTTTGCAGCCTTTGTATAATATACCTCGCACTGCAGGCCCAGCTTCGATGCCGCCGCTTCGATATCCGCGATCAGCTTCCTCTGCCTGCGCTTTTTCCCCGAATGGGGATTTATAACAAAAATATTTCTCACCGTATATGTAATACCTCCGATCAATCTATCCTTTTAAAAATACCACATTTAGGGTACAATAACTATAGAAATTTACAAAATTAACATAAATCGGGAGGAAATAATGGATCCAAGAATCGAAAAACTGGCTGACCTGCTCGTCAGCTATTCCTGCAGAGTCCAGGAAGGCGAAAAAGTGCTCATTTCTTACGAAGGCGACTGCTGCAAACCGCTCGTGAAGCAGATAATCCGCAACGTTTACAAAAAAGGCGGGATGCCGTTCACTGAGATACGCGACTCGGAGATCACGCGCGAGGTCCTGATGGGCTGCCGCCGGGAACAGGCCGAATTCATCAACGAATGCCAGCTGGCGCAGATGAAAGGCATGCAGGCTTATATCGCGATACGCGCCGGGAACAACTCTGCCGAGCTTTCCGATGTGCCGTCAGAAAAGCTCAACATGTACAGCAGGATCACGACTCCGACGCTGGATTACAGAGTCAACCACACCAAATGGGTCATACTGAGATACCCTAACCCTTCGATGGCTCAGCTCGCCGGGCAGAGCCTCGATGCGTTCGAGGATTTTTACTTCGACGTATGCACGCTCGATTATGCAAAGATGAACAGAGCCATGGACGCGCTCGCTGCACTTATGGAAAAGACTGATAATGTAAAGATCAAGGGACCGGGCACTGACCTTTCGTTTTCCATAAAGGGCATTCCGGCTGTAAAGTGCGCAGGTGAATGCAACATCCCTGACGGTGAAGTGTATACAGCGCCTGTACGAGAATCGATGAACGGCATCATCTCATACAATACGCCGTCCGAGGAGCAGGGCTTCACCTATGAGAACATCGTGTTCGAAATAAAGAACGGCAAGATCGTCGATGCAAAAGCGAATAACAACGAGCGTATCAACCAGCTGCTCGATACAGACGAAGGTGCAAGGTATTTCGGAGAATTCGCGATCGGCGTGAATCCGTACGTGCTGGAGCCGATGAAGGATACTCTCTTCGATGAAAAGATCGCAGGCAGCTTCCATCTGACGCCGGGAGCCGCATACGAAGACGCTTTCAACGGCAACAAATCCGCAGTGCACTGGGATCTGGTCATGATCCAGCGACCTGAATACGGCGGCGGCGAGATCTACTTCGACGATGTGCTGATCAGAAAAGACGGCCTTTTCGTGATCCCTGAACTCGAATGCCTAAATCCTGAAAATCTCAAGTAATCTACCATACTGCATCAAAAAAGGGGCTGTGCACCGACAAATAACATCGATGCACAGCCCCTGAAATATATCCTGTTTTCTGAGACCGTTTTTCTACTGATATCCCGCATTGAGGAACATCGCCTTGATCGCAACCACTTCGTCATATTCTTTCTGTGATACCTGGACATCGCTGTTCAGAGCTCTGAGATCATCCTTGACCACTTCCAGTGCCTGATCTGCCTCTGACGCACGCCCCTGCATCATAGCGCGCTGCATGCGTTTAAGCACCACAGGATGCGCATATCTGGCAGGGACCGGAAAGTCCGGATAATCCCTGATATACTCCTCCATCCGCATTCTTGAATCATCATCGTACCTCATTATCGACTTCTTGTTGTTACGTGCCGTAGGCAGTACGCTGAAGCCTGCAAAGGTAAATATGGCTGCAAATCCGAACAGTGCGAAGTATACTGCAAGGCCATTGTGTACCGTGAACGAATATACGCCTGCCGCAACTGCAATGAAACCGAGCATCGTGATAGCCATCGCCACCCATCTGTAGCTTGGGCTGGAACATTGATATGCACGCTTTTTCCTGGCCGCCCGGCTCAGATTTTCGCTTAACTCAGGTTTCTGCTCCAGATAGTCTATGGCTTCCTGAAGCTCATCTATCTCTGTTACCGCTCCTTCTGTAAGCTCCGGCCGCGAACGCAGTTCCTCGTCCAGCTCTTCCTTCTGTCTTGCGATCTTCGCCTCTGCTGATCTGCTCATCAGCTTTATCTGAGGCTGTTCACGAGAAAGCGTTTCAAGGATCTCGTCGACATGATTTTCATGCTTGAAATTGCACTGTTTCTGCCGTCCGCCGTCATATTCGACGACAAGATACGGCATGCTGGCGAACATTCCTTTGCCCGAAAATCCGCCCTTGCTCATCGCAACACGCTTAAACACCCGCTCCACTGATGCGAACGGAACATAGTAATGCCTGTCTATAAAAAAACTGTTCAGATACAGCGCTTTTTCCCCGACACCGCAGGGACCGGATCTGCGACAGGATTTTCTGTCTCTCTCAAGTTCCTGTTTGTCGAGATGCCTCGAGCTGAGCGGATGCGGTTTAAAAATCATGATCAAAAACCTCTCTTATCCCTGGATTGCTGCTGCCGAATGTTTTTTCGCCGCGCGAAGGAAAACTATCAGAAGCACTGCCGCGAAAACGATACCTATCGGATATGCTACAGCTGTATTGTAAATAACTGCACCATCAGCTGTCTTGGAATTGATTATGCCTCCCAGGCACTCCGGTGCGAGTATGAAGTATGTACTTGAAACCGCACTCATGAACGTTGCTGGCACTGCTGTGATCCAGTAGTTTTTCTTTTCTTTTACCAGATACATCGAAGCCGCCCACAGAACGATCATAGCTAATGTCTGGTTCGTCCAGCTGAAATAACGCCATATGACCGTATAATCGATCGCGCCTATCGCATTTCCTATACCGAGCACCGCTCCTACACCAAGTACAGGTATACAGAGCTTGAGTCTGTTCAGATAGCTTCCCTGATCGAGATGGAACCAGTCGGACAGAGTAAGTCTCGCTGAACGGAAAGCCGTATCGCCTGACGTGATCGGACACACGATGACTCCGATCATTGCGAGCGCGATACCGACACCGCCCATCGTCTTCGAGCATACATCATATATCGCAGCTGACTGACCGTCTGCAAGCACTGCTGCAAGACCGGTATTGAGTCCGCCTGTCACATCATAAAGCGCACATCCTGCAGCCGCCCATATCAGGGCGATTATACCTTCTGCGACCATTGCACCGTAAAAAACAAAGTGTCCCTGTTTCTCACTCTTCATGCATCGCGCCATAAGAGGTGACTGAGTGGAGTGGAATCCCGATATCGCACCGCATGCCACAGTGATGAACATAAAGCTCCACATCGGCGTCCCTGACGGATGCATATTATACATATGGCTCCATATTTCAGGGATCGTAAAATCAGGTTTCGTATATATCCCGATGATAACGCCGATAGCCATAACTATCAGACAGATACCGAAAAGCGGATATATCTTTCCTATGATCTTATCGATCGAAATGAACGTTGCAATAAAATAGTACAGAAGTATGAGCACCAGCCAGAACAGCGTAGTGCTTAAAATTCCTGAAACGCCGCCATTTTTGCAAAGCGTTACTATCAGCCCGGCAGGCCCTACTGCAAAGACAGTACCTACCATGATCAGCAGTACTACAGAAAAGACACGCATGACATTCTGCATGGCTCCTCCAAGATACTTGCCTGTGACTTCAGCGATAGAACCTCCTTCGTTACGTTCGCTGATCATACCGGAAAAGTAATCGTGGACACCGCCGGCAAAGATCGTACCGAACGTGATCCAGAGAAATACTGCAGGTCCCCACAGTGCACCCTGCATGGCACCGAATATCGGGCCGAGTCCTGCGATGTTAAGAAGCTGTACAAGAAACAGTTTCCACTGCGGCATCACTACATAGTCCACGCCGTCATCGATACGCACTGCCGGCGTCTCGCGATCGTCCGGTCCGAACGTATTGTCAACGACCTTTCCGTATGTAAGATAGCCAATAACTAAAATAGCCAGACAAATGATAAAGCTTATCATTTAATATCCCTCCCTTTCAACTGTGTGATGAATTTGTCTGTTTTTCCAGCTCAGGGCATGTCCCACCTGAACATTATGCATATACCATTATTATATGAATTTTTGCATAAAGTGCAATGATATAAATAAACAATTAGCCTTATATAGCAAATTAATCAGTATATGACTCCATTTTTTTTAATTTTTACTGTTTTATACTGTTTCTGCACATATCGATCAGACGTTCATTTCTCTGATTTCTTTCTGTATCAGACTCCCGGCGGCTTTGGCCAGCTCGCCGATCTCACGTATCCTTGCATATTCTTTCCCGTAAATGATCTCCGCATTCAGCGCAGCTGCATCTGTACCCATAAAAACAGCAGATACATGCAGTCCCCGCCTCCGCAGTTCCCGCACTTCTGATGCCGTATCGCGCACGGCTGTTTCATCACCGTAGTCATGTCCGAATGGATTCTCGCTCGACGGCCGTATGCGGAAGCTGTCATTTGGTCCGGCATCTGTCAGAAATATCAGCAGATGCCTGTCTGCAGGACCTTTTGCACGATCGAGAAAATCATCTGCGATCCTCATCACCAGTCCGTCGCGGTTCCAGCCTGCTGCAAAATAGCGCAGCACGGGATCGCTTTTTTTATCCTCGAATGATTTGAGTATACGCAGCACGGTGTATCCCCTAACGCTGCAGAATTCCGAAACTCTGACGGGTATCCTGCACGATGTTAGACTTTCTGAAAGTATCACTCCCTGCGCAGCTATCATTTCCTGATGCTGCAGCCTTGAAGCCGAAGCATCCAGAAGAAGATCGACTGTAAAAGACGAGTCCGGCACATCTTCGCTTAAATGAAAAATCCTGTCATCATTCACATATTCAGCACGCCATACCCTTGCCGTATCCAGCTTCCCGCTGCGTCCGGCCATGACATCAGGCTTCTGATGCACCAGCATGCAGTTCCTTATCTGCCCCGCCAGGCGTGTGATGATACTCTTGTGCAGCTCAGAATTCCCGTAAAAATACTCCCTGTTTCTTTCTTCCTGAAGCTTTGACTGTTCTATCAGGTGACGATCTGCCGCCGACAGCTCTATGCCCGCAGCTGCTTTACCGTCGGTGACCCAGATATGACATCCGTCATGACTGCCCGTACACAATTCTTTTTCCGCTGTCAGGCGCTCTTTTTCAGAATAAAGCGACCTTCCGAAACAGCTTTCTATGTAGTTCCTGTCATTTTCTTCTCTTTTCAGCGTCAGCGCACTGCTTCTCATGCTCTGGCTGAACCCCTCCTGCGGAGACTCGCCCTGCGCTGATCTCATGACGACCACGCGATCGGTCTTCACAAGCTGCGTCGGCATCATACGAGTAAGCAAATGTGCGAATTCCCCTTTGAAATGTATCTTTAAAGGTTTTTTCGTTTTCTTTTTTCCGTCGAACAGTAAAAAACTGCGGTAAATGTCCAGCAGAGTTTCGGTCAGCTTATCTCCCGGCGGCATTCTATCCGGCGTGAGTGCAATAAGCAGCTTCTTCTCTGCCGGAGTAAGCACAGGCTTTTTTCTCCCGATCACGCTGCTCCATCTGGCCGCCTGTATGTCATACACAAGATGGTTCCTGCTCATCCATTCCTGCCTGGACAGCTTATATTCTTTTGCAAAGAAATCTTCCGCATAGTCCGTGCGAAGTTCTGCCATCGAAGGTCTGCGATCACTTTCCGCGGTATATAAAGCGTTTTCAAGATATACCCATGTCAGATCGTCAAGCATATTCTGTCTGACATCGCCGTTCCACTGATCAAACAGCGAAGTGACAAGCTCTTTTCCATAATACCTGTATGCCAGCCCTATGATCAGATTCATGTAAAAGTCAGGATCTCCCTGTGATCCATGCAGCGCCATGAAAAGCGGTTCAAAATCATAGTCTCCGGCCGCACTCCAGATCTGGTTTGCCGCCCTTCGCTGTACTTCCGTATATGAAGATGCATTCATTTTTTGAATACCTCCGAAACTTTCAGCTTCGATGGTATGCGTGCCGCTATCATATCACTGATCAGTTCCTGTTCATAGCTGTCGAAGATCTTGTTGGTGATACCGAGAGTCAACGCCTCTCTCGCCGCGATCCCTTTGCGCATCAGACTTATGGCGTCCAGCATACCTCTGAGATCCATCGCTTTCTCCGTAAGCTCACCATTCTCGCATTTTTTCCTGAAATCCAGAAAAAGCATCGTGAACTGATCATTGTATTTCTCTGTCATATCCGGGAACTGATCGCTCAGTATCCTCTGCAGGTCCGCCTGAGACGCTGCCGGCATCTGGATCACGACAAATCTTGAAGCCAGAGCCTCATTCAATTCTCTCGTGCCCGCATAATTGTAATTCATGGTCGCTATGAAACGCGTACTCTCGGCAAGCGGGATCCTCTCATATCCCGGCACATCGATCACTCGCCTGAAATCAAGAGCTGAATGCAGGACCGCAAGCGCCTCGTTTCTGGCCATATTGATTTCATCCAGAATGCCGAATCCTCCGTTCTGCGCACAACAGTAGACCGGTCCCGGACGGAACATGACCCGGCCGTCAGCAAAAGTATCCGTTCCTATAAGCGACGCCGCATCCATATTTACATGGAAAGAAATGTCCCACGCCGGACGTCCGAAGGCTGCAGACAGATTTTCAGCCAGCACGTTCTTACCTGTCGCTTTTTCACCGGTCAGCAAAAGATTCTTTCCGCAGAGCAGGACTGCAAGTGCCTCTTCCCATATTTTCCTGCCGTAATAATAGAACTTCGGAACAGGCACCCTTCCTGAGAATTTTTCTGACGCGGGATGTACATCCGCAAACTCCTGCACCTCTCTGACCAGATCAGGTGAGACCCCCTCATTTTTCAGAAACTCGATCATATCATTCATCATCAACACCTCTTGTTCTATAAAAAATCGCAGCGTATGCTATAACTCATTTTACCACATACAGCTTTTATTTCTACAGAACAAAAGCGGCTTCGCCACATATTTTCATATGCAGCTTTTGTTGATATCCCGGAAATATCGGAAGCGATATTTCCTACATAATGAAAAATGCTCAGAGTTTCTCGTCATGCGAGTCTTCTCTGAGCATTGTTGATTTAGTTCATAAGCGCTTAAAGGTCGTTGTCATCGTAGCCTTTCCACTCTGACCAGACTTCGGTCTCCTCTGATGCGCGCTTTCGGTCTTCACGGTATTCATCTCTGATTGCTCCGATGCGTTTCCTGAAATCGCGCTCTTCGCGGATTTCTTTCTCGTCACGTATGTCAGCGTCCTGCGGTGCGGAAGTATCTGCCGGTGATCCGTAGTAAGGATCTCCGCCGTCACCGTATCCGTCCTGTACATCGATCGCCCGGTTCACCGCCTCCGCGCCTGCATGCATGTCGGATGCGCCGTGTGCATGATCGCCCGGTTCACCGCCTCCGCTGTGCTTTGGCGGCGCAGTCTTCTTTTTCTTTGCGAGGATCACTGCGATCACTATTATCAGTATCACCGGGATCGCTATCAGCGCGATCATCAGCAGTATGCCGTTCCCCGAATCAGTTCCGGTCTGTTTCTCGTCTACTCCCGAAAGCTCTGTCTCCTTTACAGGCTTGTCAGGTGACGTCGTCTCCGTTATCAGCTGATCTGACGCCGCATTGCCCGCTATCGAGATCGTCTTGGTGGCAGATGGCTGTTCACTCATATATGATTCATCCAGGTCGTACATCTCATATGTCGTGACCGACAGCGTGGTATCGCCGTCAGTCACTGCCTGGAATTTTATATTGAATGTGACGCTGCCGTCCGTTCCTGCCTGTGCCAGCTGGATATAACCGGTGTTCCCGGAGCTGCTTCCTCCCGATATATAAGTCAGCTTGTCGGTGTCATATGAGAGCGATGCGTCTACACGTCCCACGCTGCCGCCTCCGAATGTCACCGCCACCGTGAAGGTATCCCCGCCTTTCACGCTGCTTTCTGTGCTTATCGTGACCGACGAAGCCGCGAATACCTCAGGAGAAAGCACCGGTATCAGCAGCGCCAGCACTGCCACCAGCACTATCAGTTTTCTTAAAATGCATTCGGTAAGATTTTCTTTGTCTTTGCAATTTACCATCTTTGACCCCTTAAAACATATTTTTTCCATGCCGGACATACTCTGTCCGGTCATGCAGTACAGTTACTCTGTCATGCCGCCCTATGGAAGCTGGCATGCTGTCGCCGGCATGTCATCATAGACAGGGATGTTGAACGTGACAGGATAATTGCTGTTGCTGTTGAATGCGCTCTTCACGATGCTGCCTTCACCTGCCGCCGCCGCTACATTCGTCATATACTGATGCGTAGCTACATGACTGAGCCCGTTCTTTACATTGAACTTCTTAGTATAATATGTATCCTGATTGTTGCTCACATATTCATCGGCATAAAATTCAGCGCCTCCTACTATTGACTTGTACGGAGTATTCCAGCCCTGTCTGCTCGCATACCAGAGACCCCTCTGTATAGCGTTCATCGTATCTGTAGTATAGGCACCGATGTTGAAGAAGTTGTAGTAGCCCTGGTATCCCGGATAAGTTCCCGAAACCAGACTGCTGCCGCTCCAGCCCTGCTCCTGTATTATCATCGCCGCGAGCACGTTCGGATTGACTCCTGTACTCTTTCCTGCCTCATTGATCAGCGAGCTGTATGAGCTGTATCCGCCTCCCGGATTGCTTCCCTGCATGAACGACCCCGATATCACAGCTGCCACTGTCGATTCATTCTGCGTAGCGCTGTCATACCTGTGCGTCATAAACTGGTATATACCGTTTTCACTGAGGAAATTCCTCGGATCCATGTAGTATGAGACTACTTTTTCACTTGCCGCATACCAGCTGCCGTCATATCTCGTCCACGTATTGTTCGATGCATTGTAGGCACCTGCTGCTGTCGATCGGTATGAAACAGGTGATGACGAGCTTACAAGGTTCGTTCCCGGCTTTGCCGTTTCCTTGGAAAGCGCGCTTGACCAGCTGTATCCCAGCTTGTCCGCCTTGAACACCCACTGAGGATGTGCCGCATGGAGCATTCTCAGTCCCGGCTTGTAGCTTTCAGGGAAGCCCTGTGCCGTCATATACGCTTCGAACTGACTGTCGGAAGTCACCGTTTTTACTGTCACGTAATCAGAGCACATATATCCGTCCTGAGAAGCGCTGTACTGATATTTGTACCATACCTTGCCGCCGCTGTCCTTAGCCGATCCTGTGATCGTTACCGAAGTACCTCCCGGAAGAGTCGTAAGCCTTTCATATCCTGTTCCGGGACCCTTCCTGACATTCAATCCGTCGTATGCTGTAGTCGTACCCAGCTGGAATGTAACCGGCTCGCTGGTCTCCCCGCTGCCGCTGTTTCCATCATCTTTCATCTCTGTGACTTTCACATATTTGGATGAAACGTATCCGAACCTGCCGTTGTAAGTGAGCTTGTACCACACTGTTCCCGAACTGTCCGTTGCCGTCCCCTCGATATCAAAAGTCTTGCCTGTAATGAGCTGTCCCAGTGTATCATGATTCGTTCCTGCTCCGCTCCTCACTCTGAGCGGACCGTCGAATACGGTTCCTACCTGTTTCTTGCCTGTATCAGGCTTCGGTTCTTCCTCAGTCCCTGATTCTGTCTTCGTCGTCACATAAGCAGATGACACATATCCCGTCTTGCCGCTGTAGGTCAGTCTGTACCACCACGTACCTGAGCTGTCCTGTGCCTTGCCTGTGACTGTGAACGATTTTCCCGTGGCAAGCGATCCCAGCACGCTGTAGCTTGTCCCCGGGCCCGTCCTGACTCTCAGCGGACCATCGCTTACAGTTCCCGTCGTCTTCTCCACTTCGACTACACTGCTTGATGTCGATGAAGTTTTCACATACTGCGACGACACATATCCCGTCTTGCCGTTGTAGTCAAAACTGTACCACCACACTCCGGAAATATCCTGCGCTTTGCCGCTGACCGTGAAAGTTTTTCCCGTGGCAAGCGATCCCAGCACGCTGTATCCTGTTCCCGGACCGCTTCTGACTCTCAGCGGACCATCGCTTACAGCGCCCTGAGTGTTAGAAACAGGGGTTACCGTAGGCTGTTTTATGTTAACATACCTCGATGAAACATAACCAGTCCTCGAACCGAATGAAAACTGATACCAGACTACACCTGACGAGTCCTTTGCCGATCCTGTCACGACGAAAGTCCTGCCCTCTTTGAGCGCGCCTATGCGCGAATAATTCGTGCCGGCTCCCGACCTTACATTCAGCACATCCGTAGCGACTACAGCCGTTTCGCCGGCCGCATACACCTTGCCGAAATCTGTCGCGGGAAGTCCTGCAAAGAGCGCCGCAGCCATCATGACCGCGACTGCGATCGCAGCAGATCTTCGGGACCTTGATTTTCGCTGTGTTGACATAATTCCCTCCTTGTTTACCATGTTTTTGCCTCTATTTTTATTATGAATAGGATGCAGATCTTTAATGGATTATACACCAAAAACGTTGAAAAGTCAACGTTTTTGGCATTTCTAAAGATCACATCGTTTTCTGCAGAAAGAAAATCAGTGAGCCTTTTTCAAAAATTATTTTTTGCCGGTTTCTGCAGCATTTTCAAAAACTGCCGTGTAAAAACCGCCTATACGCCGCCGAAGATCGCCGTGTTTCTGCGCACGCTTCTTTCGACATTTATGCCGGATCTGCCAAGAAGCTCTATGCTCCGACCTTCATCCGGCGCATTTACCAGGACCGCAAAGCTGCATCCGCCGCCGAGCCCTGCCGGAGCTCTGACGATGCGGTTGGATATCATGTTATGTGCCAGAAGCTGAGATGCCTCCGTCACGCTGCAGTATCCCGAAAAGAAAAGGTAACAGTATCTGCCACTCACAGGGATGCCTCCCTTCTGTCGTTCCTCGCTGCTGTTTGTCACATGCCGCACCAGTAACTGCGATATGTGCATACACCGCCGATGCCGTTTCAGATCAGCTTCTTCATCAGACGGATGTATGTAGTGATGAAATCTGCACGATCCACATCGCGATCGGCTACCAGATCATATTCTGCCACCTTTTCTTTTCCCTGACATATCTCCAGTGTTCCGACTCTGCTCCCTTTCTTCAGCGGAAGCTTATATCCTTTATCCAGCTTTACTTTCCTGCTCAGCTGCGACTTTGCACCTTTCTCTACGGTAACGCCCGCATTGCATTCTGTCACGGCATAGAACTTCATCTCATCGCCCTTCTCGGTTTTTATCTTCCGGATCTTCTCTCCTTTTTTCGCGAACTGCACCGTCTCATAGCATGCAAACCCGTGATCCAGCAGCTTTGCCATTTCCGCGAACCTGATCTTGCTGCTCTCACATCCGAGCACCACGCCTATGAGCCTGGTCGAATCTCTCTGCGCCGCTCCTGAAAGGCAGTACCCTGCGTCCTGCGTGAAACCTGTCTTTACACCTATAGCTCCGCTGTAGCTCCTGATCAGCTTGTTTGTGTTCGTAAGGGTGCATTTGCTTTCCTTTCCCGGAAGACCGACTTCGATGTCCTCCTGCCACGCAGTGAACCATGGTCTGGCATTTTCAAACTTCATCAGCTCCACGGATATCACTCCTATATCATATGCACACGAGTAATGATTTGCTACAGGAAGGCCGTTCGTGTTGACGAAATGGCTGTCCCTGAGCCCGAGCTCACGCGCACGCTCGTTCATGCGCTCTACAAAGCTTTCCACGCTGCCGCACAGATGCTCCGAAAGTGCGACACAGCCGTCGTTCGCACTCACCATGATGACGCCTTTGATCAGCTCCTCCACCGTATGCTGTTCGCCGGGCTCCATGTACATCTGGCTTCCTCCCATCGATGCTGCGCGCTCTGATACAGTGACCTTGTCGTCGAGCGATATCTTGCCGCTTTCACATCCTTCAAGCACGAGCAGCAGTGTCATCACCTTTGTGACCGATGCAGGAGGCAGATGCTCCTTTTCGTTCTGCGCAAAGAGCACCCGTCCGCTGCTGCCGTCTATGAGCACGGCTGACTTTGCATCTATCTTCAGCGACTGCCCGTTTTCGCCCGATCCGTTTCCATCTGATCCTTCTCCTGTTCCATCAGCACTGTCAGCCTCCGCGTTTTCTGATACAGCTGCCGTTTCCAGACTTTCCTCACCGCCATCCGCTGTGAGCTTTTCAGAGCCTCGTTCTGACGACGCCTCTTCGTCAGCCATGCTCCTGTCCGTTATCGTCAGGTGCCTGACGACAGGTTCAAAATTCTCTATACCCATGAATCCGCTCGCTATCAGGAGCACTGCAACGAGCACGCCCGTCAGCACGTTCTCCATGCGCTTTGATTTTTTCTTCACTAAAAAACCTCCTTTCTCCTTAAATGTATGCTCCATTTCAAGGAAAAAGAAGGCCTGTATCTGTAAAAGGCTCTGCAGCGTCCCCTACAGAAACCTTCGTGCGTCGACGACCAGCTTTTCTTCAAGCCCTATCAGTCGTTTCGTTATGTCTTTTGACTTTTCATCGGCTGCCTTATACTGGTTCAGAAACCTGCTCAGTGATTTCACGCCCATGTTGCAGCCGTCTGTCATCAGATCCGCGATAGTCTGATCCGATCCGTCCATCGCCATTTTAGCGTTCGTCTTCATCCACGACATGCCCTTGGCCATCATGTTGGGCTCCTTGCCGCTGTCGTGATACTGATCGAGAAGCACCTGTATCTCGTCCTGAAGCTTCACATGCTGTCCCCTGCAGAATTTCAGCGCTTTTTTGAAATCCTCGCTCTGCACATATTCAAATACGTCATCTATCGACGAAACGCCCATCTTGATGCCTGCGTCGCATTCTCTCAGCAGCCTTATCGTGTCCTGTTCCACCATTTCCCGTATCCCCCTGTCTTTCTTATGCCGGCTTCGTTATATTTCGTTATACGAATATCGTTCCCCCCGGAGACGATTTTATTCAGTCATTGACGATGTTGAGCTTTTTTATTATAATATTATATGTAACAGCTTTATTTATGCATATTTCCTAATGCATGAGTTTTTGTTGTTATATATAACAACGCATTGTTAAAAGAACAAAAGTGGCTTAGCCACATATTTTCATGTGGAACTTTTGTTGATATTCCGGAAATATCGAAAGCGATATTTCCTGCATAATAAAAAACTGTAAAAGCCTGCCTGCAGACCTGCATGAACGCATTCCTGTACAGGCGGCAGAGAGAGGAAAACGATGAAAATAAGCAAGAACACGGCCACTGACCTGATACGTGAGATCAGCTCAGTCATAGATTACGATATAAATATCATGGATGAAAACGGCATAATCATGGCCAGCACCGACCCGCTCCGTCCGGGACAGTTCCATGAAGGCGCTCATCTTGTCATAAAGGAGAATCTTCGCGAACTGCCTGTCTACTATGATGACGAATACGCCGGATGCAAGAAAGGCATCAACCTGCCGCTCTTTTCCGACGACAATATCATAGGCGTTGTCGGCATAACCGGAGAGGTTTCCGAGACCAGCAGATATGCCAGGATAATCAAGAAAGTCACCGAGATCCTCGTAAAGGATTTTGAGACCATACAGCAGAAAGACAAAAAAGAGCATGCGCGCATGCTCTTCATCAGCAACTGGATAAACGACGAGCTCGACGATCCTGATCATCTGGCCGACACGCTGAGAAAGTACCACCTCGATCCTCACTCGCCTATGACAGCTGCACTGATAAGCCTCTCCGACCCGGAATACAGCATCAGCGAGTTCCTCGATTCGAGGATAGACAAGACACATATCCTCACAGGATACAACAATGACTTCGGCATGCTGATCGGAAACTTCGACTCAGCTGCAAAATTCAGAGACTACCTGGAGCCGCGCTTCAACAGCGAGTTCCCTCAGGAAGCGTATCTGTGCATCATAGGCACGTGCTACCCCGACTGCAAATCCGCAGTGGAATCTTTCCGTCAGGCCAGAAGAGCGATGAGCCTTAAGAGAAACTGTTCGTCGGGTATATACCTGTACGATGATCTTCTCCTCGATATCATCATAGCTTCTGTCGATATCGATCACAAAAAACGTTTCACCGACATGATATTCAGAAACTGCAATGACAACGAGATAAACGACGTCATCCATTTCATCAATATATACTACAAGAATAACGGCTCGATAAATGCGATAGCGCGCGAGCTTTTCATACATAAAAATACTGTGCAGTATAAGATCAGTAAGATCATAAACCGCACAGGACTCGATCCACGTATAACAAAAGATCTGATATCGCTGTATCTCGCAGGCCGCTGGTATCACAGCTGATACCGGCGCCGCGTCACACGGATGCAGGCATGCGTTCAAGTTCTTTCTCAAGTTCCGCGCTCATCGCGCTGCCGAATCTCTTCATCATTATCATATAGCGCACCATACGTATCAGCGCCTTTGAGGCCGACACTTCCATGCTCTGCCCTTCTACTGCCATCACATCGCAGTACATGACGAGCCCCACCAGCAGTGCCACACCATTGTCGGCAGCAGCCTCTATATCATCGCGATCGAGCTCAGGAGTCATATCCTCACGTACAAGAGTCTTGTGCATCTCTACCGCAGCCGCTCTGATCCTGTCCTTCAGATCACGATACATATCTATCAGCATATTGTCATTCGCAAAAAGCGTAGTCAGTTCCGTATAGAAAAACCTGTATTTAAGACAGTGCTTCAGCACTTCTCTGATGCATTCGATAAAATCGGCTGCACTCCTGACTTCAGCATATTTCTCCACAAGCGCTTCGGCCTCGCTCTTCATCCTTTCTGTCCAGATATAGCGGATCACTTCCTCTTTATTGTCGTAGTAGTAATACAGATTGCCGGGGCTTATACCCATTTCCGCGGAAATCTGCACAGTACTGACATTAGAAGCTTTCCGCTCGTTGAATAATCTTATAGATGTGTCCAGTATCCTGTCTTTAGTTTTTCTGGCTTTCATGTCATGCCTCCATTTACATGCCCTGTTATATCAAATATCTATTCCCTGAGTGTTACCCACTCGCCTGCAAGCTCAGATACAGACTTTACAGCCGTATCCTTTTTGAGCTCGACTTTTTCGTTTTTCAGCTGGCTGAAAAGCTTTTTATAATCAGCTTCGCTGAATGTCCTGAATCTTGAATTCTTCATTTCCAGGCTCACGCCGTTGTTTCTGGCAGCATAATTGAACGCAGTTCCGCCTGCAAAAGTGCCGTCTTCATAGCTCCTGAGCACTTTTGTGACTGCAGTGTCCGTGTCTTTGCATGCCGATGTTATGACAGTCTCCGACAGACCGCTCTGATCGAAGTCCGCACCTATCACCTTGCCGCCTGCCTTCTCGGCTGCTTTTATCACGGAGCTGCTCACTGATCCGCCGCATGCAAATATCACTTCCGTGCCGCCGTCGTACCACTGCGCTGCCAGCTTCTGCACGTCGTCAGAGCCTTCGGATGCTCCTGCATATCTGTAGTCTATCTCCACCTTCGTTTCCGTCTCTGCGACAGCTGCAGCCGCTCCCTGAACGAATCCGTATCCGTATCGCTTTATCTCCGGAAGAGCCTGTCCTCCTATGAATCCCAGCTTCGTATATCCGTCTTTGACAGCGGCATATCCGGCCATGTATCCGGCTTCCTCTTCTGCAAAGATCACGCTTACAGTGTTCCCGGCAGTGGCATAATTGCTGCTGTCATCGTGAGGTACACCGTCTATGAGAAGAAAGTCCGTATCAGGATAAGCCGACTGCGCCGAATATACTGCCTGAGCAAAGCCGCTGCCTGCCATCACTATCATTCCCGCTCCGTCATCTGCAGCTTTTTTCACAGCTGAAAGATACGCCTCTTCCGACGCGTCATCAGGCTTGTACAGCTTAGCTGTCACACCTTTTTCCTCTGCAAATCCTTCCACACTCTTCCATGCCGTCTGTGTAAAGGACGTGTCATCTGTTTTCCTGTCTTCTGCGATCATCGCCACTTCGCACGTCATATCGCTGTTCGATCCGCTGTCCTGCTTCTGTCCGCAGGAAGCCATCGCAAATATGAGAACTGCTGCTGTGAGTATGCTGATCACTATCCGTTTCATACCGACACTCCTTTCATATATTTGTCGGCGTCAGCCGACATAAAGGTTATCCTTTAGGGTTTCATATATTTGTCAGTCAAAGACTGACATCAAGGTTATCCTTTAGGGTTTCTATGATTTGTCAGTCGAAGAATGACATCAGGTTATACCCTCGTGGTGTTTCATATATTTATTTGTCGGCACAGCCGACATTAAGGTTACACCCCTGCGGGGTTCCATTCACCTAAACCGTGATCACTGCTTTTATCAGTTTTTGCGGTTCCGGTTTATCATTTCTGATTTTAACAGAATTGCCGACTTCCTCCAATGCTTTGCCGACTTTTTTCACATCATTTCCATAAACGGTACATATAACATCACCTTTGCGGACGTATTCGCCTGTCTTTCTATGCAGATAAAGCCCCGCCGAAAGGTCGATCTCATCATCTTTCGTTTCACGGCCTGCACCCGTGTGCTGCGACGCGAGGCCGATCCTCATCGTGTCCATCCCTGCTATATACCCGTCGCACCATGCTTTCAGATCTTCCGATATCTCCGCCGAAGGAAGCAGCCCCGGATCCTCCGTGATATCCGGATCACCGCCCTGCGCCGCCACGAACTCCCTGAACTTTTGCAGTGCGCTTCCGTCGCTCAGCGCCTGCGCGGCTTTCTGCTCGCCCTCCTGCAGCGACGATGCCCTGCCGCCGAGATAGACCATGGTACCTGCAAGCTTTACAGAAAGCTCCGTGATATCATCAGGACCTTCATTCTTCAGTACCTGTATCGCCTCTCTGACCTCAAGCGCATTTCCGACCGCGCGGCCGAGAGGCTGATCCATATCCGTGATGACAGCGACCGTCTCCTTGCCTGCCGCACTGCCGATCTTCACCATCAGCTCAGCAAGTCTTCGAGCGTCCTGCTCCGTTTTCATGAACGCGCCGCTGCCGCACTTTACATCGAGAAGTATCGCATCAGAACCCGCTGCAAGCTTCTTGCTCATGATGCTCGATGTTATCAGGCTCAGATTATCCACAGTCCCCGTGACGTCCCTGAGCGCATATATCTTCTTGTCGGCAGGTGCGATATGACCGGTCTGACCAGTCACAGCAATGCCTGTGCTGTTGACCTGCTTCACGAAATCCTCGTACGCCATCGCGACATGGAATCCCGGTATCGCTCCGAGCTTGTCTATCGTCCCGCCCGTGAATCCAAGTCCGCGTCCGCTCATCTTTGCCACCGGCACGCCGCATGCCGCCGCAGCCGGTCCGACGATCAGCGTGGTCTTGTCTCCGACGCCGCCCGTGCTGTGCTTGTCGACCTTGATGCCTGCGATCCCGCTCAGATCCATCACTTCGCCTGAATCCCGCATCGTCTTCGTCAGGCAGATCGTCTCCTCGTCATTCATTCCACGGAAATACACCGCCATCAGGAATGCTGACATCTGATAGTCAGGTATCGCTCCTGACGTGTATCCATCCACGATGTACCTGATCTCATCCTCCGAAAGCTCTCTGCCGTCTCTCTTTTTTATTATGATATCTACAGTATTCATCTGATACAAACCTCCTGTCCCTCCGGGTTTCTACGGTTTTATGCAAAGCGGCACGCAGTTCAGCCTGTCAAGCGATACGAGGCTGTACTCCACACCGTGATGCACGCCCTCTATGGCAGTCCTGAAGCCGTCTTCGCCGTGGACATGCCCGTATATCACGCGCTTTACACCGTAATCATCGAATATCTGCTGGAACCCCGAAAACGCCGTCTGCTTCGATACCGGCGGATAATGCAGCACGCCGAGTATGTCCGGCTCTTCTCCCGCATCTGCCGCCATCTTCACCGCCTTGTCCAGTGAAGCTCTGAGCCTGAGCATCTCTCTCTTGTAGATCCGCTCGTCGTCCTCGCCGAAGTCATCGTTGTCCGGCGTCAGCCAGCCTCTCGTCCCGCATATATAAATGCCTTCGGCAACACAGCAGTCATTCTGCAGGAACGTGACTGTTTCATACATTTTATTGAGTTTTGTTATGCCGCTCCACCACAGGTCATGATTTCCCTTAGTGATGATCTTGCGGCCGGGCAGTGCATCGACCCAGTCCAGATCGTACTTCGCCGACTCCAGCTTCAGCCCCCATGAAATATCACCCGGCAGTATGACCGTGTCGTCTTCCGATATACTGCTGCACCAGTTCTTCCTGAGCCTTTCGGCATGATCGTACCACCTCGGGCCGTATATGTCCATCGGCTTGTCGACCGCAGGATCGAATGAAAGGTGCAGGTCTGCTATAGCATATATGCTCATTTATATCCATCCTCTGTGTTTCTGTTTATTTTATTCGAAAAACTTCAGCGTATCCTGCCTGCTGTCTCCCGTCTCTTCAGGCTCTCCGACCGTCGCAACTCCCTTGAGTGCTCGCTGTATGCCTCTTGTTCTCACACCTACGAGCTTTTCGAGATCCTTCTGTGCCTGCTCCATCTTTGTCTGTGTCTTGACGAGCACGTCTCCGAACTTGTCGAACTCGGTCCTCACCTTTGCAAGCGTATCCCATACTTCGCCTGACTGCTTCTGCAGCGCCAGAGACCTGAAGCCCATCTGGAAGCTGTTGAGCATCGCCGCCATCGTCGTCGGTCCCGCTATGTTTATGCGGTAGTCTCTCTGCAGCGTGTCCACAAGTCCCAGCCTGAGCACTTCGGCATACAGACCTTCGAACGGCAGGAACATTATCGCGAATTCAGTCGTGTACGGCGGACTTATGTATTTCGTCCTGATGTCTTTTGCCGCCTTGAGCACGGCGTTCCTCAGCCCGTCCGTCGCAGCCTTTATCAGCTGCCTGTCACCCGTGTCGTACGCGTCGAGCAGTCTCGTGTATGCATCTGCCGGGAATTTAGAGTCTATCGGCAGGTATACAGGCCTGTCGCCTTCACCAGGGAATTTTACTGCAAATTCCACTCGCTCGCTGCCGCCCTTCACAGCGACGTTCTCGTCGTACTGTTCCGGGGAAAGTATCTGCGCCAGTATCGCGCCAAGCTGTATCTCTCCGACTATGCCTCTTGTCTTCACATTTGAAAGAACTTTTTTCAGATCTCCGACTCCGGCAGCCAGCGTCTGCATCTGCCCCAGCCCTCTCGTCACCTGCTCAAGAGTGTCGCTGACCTGTCTGAACGATCTGCCGATCCTGTCTTCCAGGGTCTTCTGGAGCTTCTCATCGACCGTGTTCCTCATCTCGGAAAGCTGCCTGTTGTTCTCATCCGTCATCATCGTGATCTTCTTTTCCATGGAGATCCTGATGTTTTCAAGCCTCTGTTCTATGCCCATAGATGTGCTTGCCAGCTGTCTGTTGAGCTCGGCCAGCCTGCGGCTCTGGTTCTCTGTGCTCTCGCGCTGGTTCTGCGCGATCATCTCTCCCATCTGCCTGACGCTCAGCTGGACGGTTTTGCTCATCTCCTGCCTCGATCTGCGCATCTCTTCGCGTATCTCACACCTGAGCTCGGCTTCGTTTCCGATGCCGCCTGCTCCGCCTCTTGATATCTTTATCATCAGTATTATGACGAGGACTGCAAGTGCTGTCACTGCTACAAACAGTCCTGCCAGAAGGATACTCTGATTTCCCATTTCGCTACCTTTCCTTATCTATTCCTGCACCTTTCGTGCGCATATATCTCTTATCACCTCACCGGCGATCATCAGCCCTGCCACAGACGGCACGAACGATATGCTTCCCGGAGTCGAGCCCATGCCGTGCCTTATCGGCAGCTCCTCGGAGTACAGCACCTTGACGCCCTCTATACCTCTTGCCCGCAGCTCCTTTCGCATCACTTTAGCCAGCGGGCACACCTTCGTCTTTTCTATCGTCGATATCCTGAATCCCGAAGGATCCAGCTTGTTCCCTGTTCCCATCGACGAGATCACCGGCGCTCCCTCGCGGTATGCCTTCTCGATGATCGCCAGCTTTCCCGTGACGTTGTCTATCGCATCTACGACGTAGTCATATGTGCTGAAATCAAAATCATCTGCAGTGTCCGGCAGGAAAAAGCACTGTACCGCCTCTATCCTGCAGTCGGGATTTATATCAGCCACGCGCTCAGCCATCACCTGAGCCTTCGGCCTCCCCACAGTACTGTGGAGCGCAGGCAGCTGCCTGTTTATATTACTGATATCTATCGTGTCCTTGTCGACCAGCGTTATACGCCCTACTCCGGCACGCGCAAGACCTTCCGTGACATAACTGCCTACCCCGCCGATGCCAAACACTATCACTGACGCCGAAGCCAGCGCATCTACGCCGCCTTCACCCACCAGCATCCCTGTCCTGACAAACTGTTCTTTCATCTATACTCCCTCTCTGCCGCCGGCCCGCGAAACTCTGCGATTACCGCGATGTGCCGCGCTCGTTGTGATGCACCCGGCCGGCATTCTCCACGATGCCGCTGATCCCGGCGATCAGCGCGATGCCGCGTCCGGCGTTCTGCTGCGCCCTGCTATTTGCGCAGCCCGTTGATTATCCTGTACACTATATCCTGTGAAAAACCGCGCGATGCCAGCCTCCTGCCTATTTTCGCCTGGAGCCTTCGCATCCCGTCGTAATCGAGTTCTTCCGTATCGATCCCGATCAGCATGCTGTCCGCTATCTTCTGCGCCTCGCTGTACTGATCAGGGACATCGTCGAGCTCATCGAACGCCGCGCTGATGATGTCTGTCGGCACGCCTTTCTCCGCGAGCTCGCGCTTTATCCTCGATATCCCGCGGCCTTTTTCAAAACCGTACTCGAAATACATGATGCTGTAGTCGAGATCGTTTATATATCTGCGAGCCTCCAGCTCATCGACTGTGTCCTTTATCTCTCCGTCCTCGAATCCCTTTCGCTTCAGATACTGCATGACCTGCTGCCTCGTCCTCGGCTTCACATTCAGATATCTGACTGCGCTTTCTCTAACATCCGCCATAACTGTCCCCCGCTGTCGCCACTATGCACGCATCTCCGAGCATGCTGCGAAGATCGCATATGGCCTTTATTCCCGTGCAGTGCACCGGCATCACGCAATCCGGCGCTTCCGCCGCCACTCGCTCCACTACATTTTTTCTTACTTCATCTGCTGCGCTGTAAAGGTGCATGCCTGCGACCAGCAGCGCGATCTTTTCCCCCGGAAAAAGGCTCTTCGCCGTATCCATAGCGGATATCACTCCTGTATGGCTGCATCCCGAGAATATGTAAAGTCCGCCGGGCTGTCTTATCACCAGGCACTGTTCGTGCGACATATCGTCTTCTGCTATGTTCCCGTCCTCGTCCGTATAGTAAAAGCTTTCGGATGGAACGAAGCCTTCCTCTTTTACGATCGACCCCGTCACGCATATGTCATCTGTGATCCATAGAGGCCCGTCCGTTTTCACGAGCCTGCCGCCTATCTCGGCTTTTTCCTCAGCTGTCCATCTGATGCCGTCGTTGGAACCGTGCAGCCTGCCGTCTCGCAGCGAGTACGATTCTCTGAACGCATCGCGATGGATGTATATAGGCGCCCTTTCATTTATCCTGCAGAACGCCGGGAATCCGCCCGTATGATCGTAATGCCCGTGGCTGACCACCGCCAGATCCGCCTCTGCCAGATCGATGCCCATACGCTCCGCATTGTGTGCCAGTATATCCGTGGCACCCGCATCGAACAGTATCCTTCGTTCGGGTGTCTCTATGTATATGGAAAGCCCGTGCTCCGCGATGATGCCGGGGTTATCCGTCTTGTTCTCCACAAGGAAGCTGATCTTTATGCTGTCGCTGATCCTGTTGTTTTCACTGTTCATTGCTTTCTTCCTTTTTTCTGCCGCTGAGGCTCATGCCTACGACGCCTGCGATTATCAGAGCCGTGCATACTATGTGATACCACATCAGATCTTCACCGAGTACGACAACGCCTGCAACTATCGAGATAGCAGTCGAGACATTGCCGAATATCGTGCCCTTTGCAGCCTCCATCTTGCTCAGCATATAGCTCATCAGATGTGCCGACAGCAGTATGCATCCGATACCCAGGTATGCGCCCGCAACGAGCACCTGAGGGATCGCCAGCGCCGAGAAATAATCTCCGAAGCTCTCGCCCGTGATGATGTATTTGACTATGAACGCTATATGGAACACGATGAATCCGAACACAACTATAGAAAACGTTATCTCTATCGGAGCATAGTCGTTCCTCGTGTACCTCATAAGTATGTTGCTGAGAGCCATCATTATGCTCGAGATCAGCAGCAGCACCGTTCCCAGCGGATCTATCGTGATCTTCGCCGCACCCATCACGATCATGAAAACCAGTGACGCGACCGTCAGGCATATGAATACGTTCTCGACCCACGACGATTTTTCACCGAGGAAAACCGAAGCTATGATCTTTACAAGTATCGGCACCACTGCGAATATTATCGACCCTTCTACAGAGGTCGAGTGCGACAGACCGACCACCTGCAGCGCCATGAAGCCCACGTAAAAAAATGCTGTCAGCATCAACTTTCCCTTAGGCTTGTTCCTGATGTCTATCTTCACTATCCTGAGCGCCATCAGCAGCATCATTGCCACGAACGCGAATGCGTATCTGTAGCACAGCAGATTGAGTCCGCCCGTGTATCTCTGGCATATCTTTATCCCGAGGAATGAAAATCCCACGAGTACCGAGAAAAAGACTGCCGCCGTGTAACCTTTTCTTCTATCTATATCTTTCTGCAGCATGAACAATACATCCCTTTCTCAAGCTGAAAATCCGTGAATTCCACGTCGCTGCGGCCAAGCACCGGCGTGCCTCCCAGTATCTCTTCCAGGCCTCTGCCCGTGTATTTGCAGTAAGCCTCTTTCCGCGCCCACAGTAAAAAGAAGCCGTCGCTGCCCGTTTTCTCTATATAGCGCTGTTCTTCTTCTGTAAAATATCTGCGGCTGACCTTTTCGACTCTGACGTTTCTCTCCTGTTGTATGTCGAGTCCCGCAGGCACATCTGAGACCAGGCAGCCGAAATACGCTCCGCTGTGGCTCACCGATATATACGGCCGGCCGTCGCTATTATCGCAGATAGCTCTGTCCTCATCCGGATCTGTACAAACGCCGGCGATATATGGCTTGCCCCTGTCCGTCCGCTCCACGCGCCCCGCATGCACCCCGCACTGACGAAGCGCATCAAGTATCAGCAGATCGGTCAGCTCTCTGCCTGACGCCTCCGGAAACATGTCTCTGTAGTTTTCATATATATATAATTCCATAAAATGATCCCCTGAAAGCCTCTCACACGTCAAATGATAAAGAGCGATAAAAAGGCGGACTATTTAATGTCCGCCGCTTTTGCTATGTCTGGTCGTATTCAAGTCGCGCCAGTTCTCACTTTTCTGACTCTGCCAGTCTTTCGAGGATCCTCCTGTATCCGTCGGATCCGTATACGAGGCACTTGTTTATCCTGCTTATCGTGGCAGTCGATGCCTTCGTTATGTTCTCTATCTCACTGTAGGTCTTGTTCTCAGACAGCAGCTTCGCCACCTGAAGCCTCTGTGCGATAGCGTGTATCTCGTTGACAGTACATATGTCTTCAAAGAATCTGTAGCAGTCTTCCTCATCCTGAAGCAGCAGTATCGCTTTAAAAAGCTCATCTATATCTTCTCTCTTGAATCTGGATTCGTATGCCATATCATGCTCCTTTCATCACACACGTCTGTAACTGGATTATATCATTTCCGGCTTTCTCAGTCAATGATTACTTTAAAGCTTTAAAGCGTGAATCAGTGTGCGAATCAGTGTGGGTCAGCGTGCAGTGACCGAGATATACCGGCCTCATCAGAACAGGCTGAGAGCTTTTTCGAGCTGTGCGTCAGTGCTGCTGTCTTCCTCGTTTTTCACTTCGTAGTCAGGCTTCACACCCTTCTTGTGTATCTTGTTGCCGTCCGGCGAGAAGTACTGCATTATCGTGAGCTTTATCGCCGATCCGTCGGAAAGCTCAGCCGTCGACTGTATCACACCCTTGCCGTATGTATTCTGTCCTACCAGCTTGAATCCGTTGTCCTGAAGGGCTGCAGCCAGTATCTCCGACGCACTCGCACTGTTTTCATTCACCAGCACCACGGTGTTGAGATCTGTCTTGCCGTCTTTCGAATCGTAGTCGTTCCTGTTCTTGTTCTTGTCTTCGACATATACTACAACGCCCTCATCGAGGAACTGGTCTGCCACTTCTACCGCTGCATCCACCAGGCCGCCGCCGTTGTCGCGCAGATCGAGCACGAGGTTCTTCGCTCCCTTGTCTTCGATATCTTTGAGGGCTTTTTTGAAGTCATTTCCCGTAGACTCGATGAATGAAGAGATGCTGATATATCCTGTGCTGTCGTCGAGCATCTCATATTCGACGCTGTGCTGCGTTATCTTTGCTCTCGTGAGTGTTACTTCATCTTCCTTGCCGTTTCTTGAATATGTGATCGTCACCTTTGTGCCCTCGTCTCCGCGTATAGCGTTCGCGATCAGCTCCAGATCATCATACTCCTTATCGTCGACCCTGAGCAGTATGTCGCCGGCCTTCATACCTGCTTTTTCTGCAGGGGAATCCTTCGATACAGACACTACTGTAAAGCTGCCGTCGTCTGCCTCTGCAAAGGTCAGGCCCACGCCTGAATATTCACCTGTTGCCGAGGCCTTCCAGCTCTTGTATTCATCGGCAGTCATATAGCTCGAATACGGATCGTCGAGTCCGGATACAAGACCCTTGCACGCTCCGTCGAGCAGTGCATCGTCATCCACATCCGAATAATAGTTCTTGTTTATCGTTTCGTACAGGCTTTCCAGCTTGCTGTATCTTTCATATACACCCGACATCTCGTCGTAGTCTTTCTTTGACATCTTGACGTATCCCAGAGCTCCGTTGAACACGGCAGCACAGGCTCCGCCTGTCACCACGCTTCCCGCAAGGAATGCCGCAACGATGCAGATCACAAATTTCTTTTTCTTCATCTCCATCACATTACCTCCTCAATAACAAACTGTACGCTTTCTCTTCCCATCCATTCCTTTATATTTATCGTGCCTGTGATATCGACCGGACCTCCGGACGAAAGCAGGTCTGCATTTTCCCCGGCTTTCCTGAAAAGTATGCAGTCCGCTCTGCTGCCGTCTGAAGCCACTGCCGTGAATCTGGCATGCTCCGCATCATCTCCCATGAACCTGAGCTTTGAAACGGTCACATCGCACATCCTGAACACCGGCTTCGGGTTTGCCTGACCGTACGGCTGCAGCTTTTCAAGACCCTGTGCCAGCTCCATGGTCAGCTCTCCCGGAGTTATCGTCTCATCCCACACTGTCGGCACATCGAACATGTGCGGATCTCCGTCGAGCATAAGCTGTACTTCCCTGTTCAGCTCGCTCCTCAGGATATCGAGATTTTCTTTCTTCATCAGGAAACCGCACGCACTCCTGTGTCCGCCGAATCTCTTGAAAAGGCCGTCGTGCCGCTTGAGCAGCGCGAATATATCTATGCTCTCGACACTGCGTCCCGTACCCTTGAGATCGCCTTCTCCCGACGGCGTCACTATTATCACCGGTCTGTTCAGAGTCTCCTTGATCTTTCCTGCAACGATACCCGCTATGCCTTCATGTATGTCATCCATATCGAGGACGATGAAGTTCTCAGCCCCGGTGATCTTTTCCATGCACCGCTCGTATGCGTCGTTCTGCTTCGCCTTTCTCTCAGTGTTGAACCTGACCAGCTCCGCGACCTTTGTCTCGATCGTCCTGCTGTCTTCCGCCTGAAAAAGCTCGACGGCTTCTTTTGCATGAGCCATCCTGCCAGCAGCATTTATATGGGGCGCTATGCCGAAAGCGATGTTTTCCGATGTGACTGTTCTGAGCGATATCGCTTCCGCAAGTCTTTTGAGCGATTTGCGCCTGCCTTCATTGATCCTCATCAGTCCGTATTTCACGATCGTTCTGTTCTCGTCTGTCAGAGCCACGATATCTCCCACCGTGCCTATCGCCGCAAGATCCAGCACGTCGTTTATCACGCTCTTCGGCAGTCCCGTCTTTCTGCATATCGCCTGCACCATCTTGAACGCAATACCGCATCCCGCCAGCTCTGTGAAAGGATAGCCGCATTCCTTCTGCTTAGGATTTATCAGTATGCAGTCGGCTTTCACATCCTCGATGCTGTGATGGTCGGTCACGATCACCTTCATTCCCAGCCTTTTCGCATACTCGACCTCCTCGTATGACACGCTCCCGCAGTCCACTGTTATGATAAGATCGACACCGTCGTCCTTTATACGCGATACCGCTTCCATATTGAGGCCGTATCCTTCGCTGAACCTCGACGGGATATAATATGTAAAATTATCCGTCAGCATGCTCATAACATGCGACAGTATGCATACGGACGTCACCCCGTCAGCATCATAATCTCCGTATATGCATATCCTTTTTCCTGAATTTATTTCCGACAACAACAAATCCACTCCCGCCTCCATGTTAAGAAGCAGGAATGGATCGTATGTTTTCTTTGGTCTGTCTGACAAAAATTCGGAAATGTCTTCTTCTGTTGATATCCCTCTCCTGTTCAGGATATCCTTCAGGATCTCTTCTGCTGTTTTCATGTATTTCTTTCCTGTCCGATTTTTGTTTTCAATGCCTGTTTTATACCGGTCTCCCTGTTACAGTATGTAATCCAGAGGGTCTACCTGGACGCCGTCGAGTATCACCTCGAAGTGGCAGTGAGGGCCTGTAGAGTATCCCGTAGAACCTATGTAAGCTATCGTCTGGCCTCTCGAAACCTGCTGTCCCACACTCACATTAAGGCTCGAGTTGTGACCGTAAAGCGTCACTACACCGCCGCCGTGGTCTATCTGCACGCAGTTTCCGTAGCCGCCGTACCATCCTGCATATATCACCCTGCCCGGATTTGCCGCTACGACACTCGATCCGTAAGATGCACCGATATCTACTCCTGTATGACCTCTGCCTACACCGAAAATAGGATGCGTTCTCCACCCGAATATCGATGTTATATTGCTTGTCCCGACGCTCGGTACAGGCCATGCCATAGCTCCGCCCGTATATGATGAATCGCTGCTGGAGCTTCCGTTTTCTACCGCGTTCTGCGACATAGCGGCAGCATCCGCCTTGAGGCTGTCAAGCATCTTCTGAGTCTCAGTGTTCGATGCGGAGATCTCAGCCTTCTGCTTCTCTACTGTCGCCTTGCTCGCCTCCAGCGTGCTCTTTTCGCTTTCAGCTACCTTCTTTGACTCATTGAGCTCTGTCTGGAGTTTCTCAACTTCCTTCTTTTTCTTGTCTATCTCGTCATATGCGTCCTGAAGTCCTGTCAGCACTTCCTTATCGCTGGAGTATACTTTCTCCACCATATCGAGGTTTGTCAGGAATTCCGTGAAGCTGCCTGAATCGAGCAGTACATCGACGAATCCGATCGTCCCGTTCTTGTACATGTTCCTGAGTCTGCTTCCCAGATTATCGTTCTGCACCTGGACTTTGTCCTCAGCCTCCTTCAGCTCTGCCTCGAGAGTCGTCAGCTTGGCTTCACCCTCGCTTATGGCTGCATCCAGCTGATTTATGCTGTCCTGCATGCTCTGTATCTTCTTTTCAAGATCCAGCATCTGCGATGCCAGATCGCTTTCCTTGGACTGTCCTTCCTTGAGCTGGCTTTCCTTCTGCTTTATCTGATCTCTTATCTCACTCAGCGAAGCCGCACTGGCAACTGAAGTCTGCATGCACATAAGAAATGCCATAAGGACTGCCATGATGATCATCAACCGTTTTTTTCTCATACCTCTTCCTCCTGCTGACTGCTGTTTCTGCTGTTTCTATATTACAACGCTTTATCTCGATGCTTCAAATATTTTTCTGCCTGTCACGGATGTTCCGATGTCTGCTGTCCGTCCATCGTTCGCCGTTCATCACGCATCAAGGAATTTTCTCATCGATATCATGCTTCCGCATGCTCCTATGCTTATACCGAGTGCCAGGAATATCCAGGTGAAATTATACACGAGGAATCCGACCGGAACCATCGGCATCGACAGTACTGAAAGCAGCTGATCGCCTATCGCCTTGACTATCTGCCTGTATATCAGCGCTGACAGCCCTATCGATATGCCTGCCGAGATCACGCCTATTATGATCCCCTCAGCCAGGAACGGTCCCCGTATGAACCAGTTCGTCGCTCCCACATACTTCATGATGTTTATCTCGTTCGCACGGTTGAACACTGTAAGCTTTATCGTGTTCGACACGACGACTATCGATACTATTATCAGGAATATCATCACCACTATGGCTGCGATCTGAACGAACTTCGTTGCTCCGAGCAGCTTGTCGACAGTATCCTTGTAGAACTTGACGTCCTCGACTCCGTCGTATGTAGCAGCTTTCTGAGCCAGCGAATCCGCCTTTTCCAGGTCGCCTATCATTATCACGACAGAATTCGGAAGCGGGTTTTCCTGAAGGCTGTTCAGCAGATATCCGTTTTCTCCCCATCTGGTCTTGAACTCGTCCATCGCGTCTTCCTTGCTCTTGTAGTACGCATCCTCGACTCCGTCCTGGGTCCTCAGATCATCGATGATCGTATCGGCCTGCTCCTCGGTGACATCATCCTTCAGATACACTTCTATCGAATCGTAGTCCTGCTGTATCGTCTGCGCAGCAGTGTTCACGTTTATCACGAGTATGAAGAAAAGGCTCAGTATCAGCAGCATCGCCGTGATCGCGAATATCGACGCCAGCGACATCGCTCTGTTTCTCAGCACTTGCAGGAATGCTTGCTTCACTGTGTAAAAAAATCGCTTTATCACCACTCGTCGCCCCCTCTCCTGAATCTGGATCTGAATGTGCGCTTGCTCTGAAGCGTATCGTCAGTCATCTCCATCTCAGCAAGGGCTTCCTCATAACCATATGCTCCGAACTCGTCTCTCACTATCCTGCCTTTTTCTATAGCTATGACACGCTTGCCCATCTTGTCGACGATATCCTTAGCATGTGTCACCATCACTATCGTGGTGCCTCTCATATTGATCTGGTCGAGAAGCTGCATTATCTCCCATGCCGTATCCGGGTCAAGATTGCCTGTCGGCTCGTCGGCGATCAGTATCCTGGGCTTGTTGACTATCGCTCTTGCGATCGCCACACGCTGCTGTTCACCGGCCGAAAGCTCGTCCGGATATTTGTCAGCCTTTGAAGCTATCCCCACCATGCTCAGCACCTGAGGCACGTATTTTCTGATGAGCTTCTTCGGCTGGTGTATTATCTCCATGGCAAATGCCACGTTTTCATAGACCGTCTTTTTGGGAAGCAGTCTGAAGTCCTGGAACACTATGCCGATGTTTCTCCTCAGCTTCGGCACCTGTCTGTTCGAGAGCGTCGTCACCTCGTTTCCCCTTACTTTGATACTCCCTGAATCCGCATCTATCTCCTTGAGAATAAGCTTTATAAAAGTCGATTTTCCTGCGCCGCTGGGGCCTACCAGGAAAACGAAATCCCCCTTGTTTATCTTTACCGAAACATTTTCAATGCCCACATTCGACTTGTAATATTTCGTTACGTTGTTGAATACGATCATATATCGTTTCTGCCCCTTTCTATATTGCAAAACATACATTCTAATTTTACTATATGCGGTAGTCGTTTTCAACTTTTTATGGGGATTTACGGCCTATATTCTTTGAAACCTGCTCATTTTCGTGAAGGTTATGTGAAAGCTGCACGACACTGTCATGATGCAGGATCAGTACTGTATCCTCAGCTCTATCGTATCGGGCAGAGACTTGAGATCTGTCTTCACGACTCTGACCGGATATGTAAGTATCTGCGATATCGCAGTCTGTTTCTGCGGATCTTCGAACAATGCGTATACGATCAGGTTTTCCTTCCCGTCCTTCTCTTCGAGAACGAGCTTTTTCACACTGACGCCGAATCCCGACGTCGGCTTTTCACCGCGCGTGACCACCACATACACATCGTCGTCTATCGCACATGCCAGCGCCCTCTCGAGCGACCTGTACTCAGGTATGATGTCTGAGGTTATGTCGTCAGGCATGTCTTTCTCCGCTACTTCACTGAAGTCCACAGGCGTATCTCCGCCGATAAATCTTACGAACACCAGTGCCGCACAGATCAGCACGACAGCAGCGATCCCTGCAGCTATCAGCTTTTTCTTTCCTCCCTGCAGCCCGCCGTTTCCGGCCTTTGCACTGTCCTTCTCTCTGTTTATTTTCTTCAAAACAAAAACTCCTTTCCGCGTAATGATCCATACTAGAAATCTATTACGGAAAAAGGAGTTTATGACTCAGTATTTGCAGCACCGGCATCCACACTGTCTGCGCCGGCATCGGATCTCTCCTGCGGCTGACGCATACACAGTTTCGCTTTCAGCTGCCCGGCATGCCGGACCGTCTGCGCTTTACAGCAGAGATCTGACTGCGGCGATGATATCGTCGCTCGTCATACCGTACTTTTTCTTGAGTTCATCCGGCTTTCCTGACTCGCCGTACGTGTCGTGCTGTCCGACCATAGCCATCTTCACCGGTGCGTTCTTCACCACGACTTCTGCGACTGCGCTGCCGAGTCCGCCGATCACTGAATGTTCCTCGGCAGTGACTATCGCGCCAGTCTCTTTCGCAGCCTTTATGATGATCTCCTCATCGAGCGGCTTGATGGTGTGCATGTCTATCACTCTCACGTCGACGCCGTCATTTGCGAGAGCTTCAGCCGCCATCGCAGCTTCGTTCACCATTATTCCCGTAGCGATGACAGTAATGTCTTTCCCGTCTCTTACGACATTCGCCTTTCCGAGTGTTATCTCGTCGCTTTCCTTGTAAAACACAGGAACTGCCGCACGACCGAGTCTGACATAGCACGGTCCGTACATAGCTACTGCCTGTTCCAACAGCTTGGCTGCCGACACACCGTCCGACGGGTTGATGACAGTCATGCCCGGAATGGTCCTCATCAGGGCGATGTCCTCAAACGTCTGATGGCTCGCGCCGTCCTCGCCTACGGTTATGCCCGCATGCGTAGCGCAGATCTTTACATTGGCTTTCGTGTAGCCGATAGAATTCCTTATTATCTCAAATGCTCTGCCTGCAGCGAACATCGCGAATGTGCTGGCGCAGACCGTCTTGCCCGAAAGCGCGATGCCTGCAGCTGTCGCATAGAGGTTCTGCTCCGCGATACCCATGTTGAAAAATCTCTCAGGGTATGTCTTGCCGAACTCCGCAGTCTGTGTCGATTTGGAAAGGTCTGCATCCATGACCACCAGATCGGGATACTGCTCTCCCAGTTTTATCAGGGTCTTGCCATAAGCCTGTCTCGTTGCCATTTTATCTGCCATTACATCGTACCTCCAAGTTCTGCTACTGCCTGTTCAGTTTCTTCGTCGTTAGGCGCCTTGCCGTGCCAGCCTGCATTGTCCTCCATGAACGATACGCCCTTGCCCTTTACTGTCTTTGCCACTATCATCGTCGGTTTTCCCTTGCATTCTCTGGCTTTTGCAAAGGCATCCAGTATCTCTTCGAAATCATGTCCGTTTATCTCCAGGACGTTCCATCCGAAAGCCCTGAATTTGTCGGCCACAGGCGCTACGGTCATGACGTCCTCGTTCCTTCCGTCGATCTGGAGTCCGTTGTAGTCCAGAATGCCCACCATATTGTCGAGCTTGTAGTGTGCCGCAGACATAGCTGCCTCCCACACGATGCCTTCCTGGATCTCGCCGTCTCCGAGCAGCACGTATATCCTTCCCGGATCATTATTGAGCTTGTTTGCGATAGCCATTCCGCCTGCTGCCGCGAATCCCTGTCCCAGCGAACCTGTTGACATTTCGATCCCCGGCACTTTATTCATATCAGGATGTCCCTGGAATTTCGAACCGAGCTTTCTCAGTGTCATGAAATCTTCCACAGGAAAATATCCCTTCAGGGCAAGAGCCGAATACTGCACAGGACCTGCATGTCCCTTTGAAAGGATGAATTTGTCTCTACCTTCCATCTTCGGGTTTTTCGGATCCACGTTCATCTCGCTGAAATACAGTGCCGTTACTATATCAGCCGCCGAAAGCGAACCTCCGGGGTGGCCCGATCCCGCATTATGTATAGCTTTTACCACTCCTACTCTAACCTCTGCTGCTGTCTTTTCCAGAGCTTTTATATCCATAGCTTCCTCCATGTTTTATTATTTATTATAAAGGGCTGACGATGCAGCCCTTTCATACATCAGAAAAATGAATCGTTCTGTATCCCCAAGCTGACGCTCAGCGCTTCATTTATTTCCGGTAAACGGTTCCTGTCGATCGTTCCGATCCTTTCCTTGAGCCTTGTTTTATCTATAGTTCTGAGCTGTTCCATTAATACTGTCGAATTCTTTGATAAGCCGTTCCCGCCCGCTTCTATCTCAACATGGGTCGGAAGATCGGCCTTGTTTTTCCTTGAAGTGATCGCCGCGACGATTATCGTCGGACTGTATCTGTTCCCTACATCATTCTGTACTACCAGAACGGGTCTTATCCCGCCCTGCTCGGAGCCCGTCACCGGACTTAAATCAGCAAAATAAAGGTCTCCCTTCTTAATGCTCAAGTCCATCACACTCCTAATATTTATATCTCTATTTCCCTACTATCGTTTTGAATGCTGCCGGCAGAGCTTCTTCTATGTCCACCGACGTCATGCCCCACTGGCCCTGACGCTCTGCAGCGATGTCTCCCGCCATACCGTGGATGAATGCTCCCGTCCTGGCAGAATCCAGTGCATCCGCTCCTGACGCGGCTATCGCAGCGATGACGCCTGTCAGCACATCTCCGCTTCCGCCCGTCGCCATTCCCGGGTTGCCTGTGGTATTAATATATGTTCCTCTTCCCGCAAAGGTCACCACTGTGCCTGCGCCTTTGAGCAGGACTACCGCTCCTGTATGCTCCGCTATCGTCTCCGCAGCCTTCTGCCTGCCGAGCTCTCTCACGCTTTTTTCGTGCAAAGCCGCCAGCAGCCTGTCCGCTTCACCGGGATGAGGCGTCAGTATGGTCGGACTCTTTCTTTTTCTTATCGTTTCAAGTCTGTCGTCGAACCTGCAGAATGAATTGAGTCCGTCAGCATCCAGCACGACAGGTCCTTCATAACAGTTAAGTATTTTCTTTATGCGTGTATAATTTCCTTCATCAACTCCCGTTCCCGGTCCCGCAGCTATCGCTCCGTATATCTCGAGTGACCGTGAGGAAAGCTCTTCGGAAATACTCATGCATGTCGCCTGCGGCACTGCGATCTGGACTATATCGTTGATCTCATCCGGCACTGCAGCCTTTACAAGCCCCGCACCGGACTTCAGCGCGCCTCTGCATGCCAGCACCGCCGCACCGGCCATGCCTTTTGAACCTGCCATGACGAGAACACGGCCGCACTGGCCTTTATGTATCTCCTCGGGCCTTTCCCTGATAATAGTATTTACATATTCGAGAGTCGTTAAACCTGTATTTTCCATAAAATTCTCCGTTTTTTCCGGATTACGCGCAGCTGCCGATACGATATATACCGGCCGCGTCACTATTATAGCATACCGCGCTGCGGATTGAAACATCACGACGGCATCATCAGCATGCACAGCTGTATTTTATGCCGTACATGCATGCGCGCATATCAAGATCCCACAGCGGCACGTCAGAAATCTGCCCGGCGCCTTTACAGCGTTATCCCGAGAAGCAGTGACGCCACGAGCAGGAATGTCACCGATGAAAACATGTCTGTGAACGACGATATCATCGGATTCGCCATCAGCGCAGGGTCGACCCCCAGCTTCTTGGCAGCCATCGGCAGCATGCTTCCCAGCAGCTTTGCAAAAATTACTATCACTGTCATCGAAAGCGCCACCGTCAGTCCTATCAGGATGCTTTCGCCGTCTATGAACACGACCTTCGCCATGTTGAATATGCTCAGCAGCACGCCAAGTATCAGACTGACCCTGAATTCCTTCCAGAATACCTTCAGCACATCCTTCAGCTCTATCTCATCTATCGCCATGCCTCGTATGACGAGCGTCGCCGCCTGTGACCCGGTATTCCCGCCTGTCCCCATCAGCAGCGGCAGATACGATACCAGCACGATCACCTGAGCCAGCACCGCCTCGAATCTGAGTATTATCGTTCCTGTTATCATCGCAGATATGTTCATGAACACCAGCCACGGCAGCCTGTTCCTGACATGCCTGAAAATGCCCATGTCGAGATATTCGGTATCCGAATCGTCGATGACACCGGCCATTCTCTGTATATCTTCAGTCGTTTCTTCTTCTATGACCTCCAGGATATCGTCGAACGTGATGATCCCGACGAGCCTGTGCTCATTGTCTACAACGGGTATCGCGAGGAATCCGTACTTTTTGAAAGTCTCCGCGACTTCCTCCTGGTCGTCGTAAACGTTCACATAAACGTACTCCGTGCTCATCAGATCTGCGATCTTCATATCGCCGTCAGATATCACGAGCGATCTTAGCGACACGATGCCGTCCAGCTTCCTGCCTTCCTTTTTCACATAACAGGTATAGACCGTTTCACTGTCCATGCCTTCCTGCTTTATGTGAGCCAGCGCTTCAGCGACCGTCATGTTCTCCTGCAGACTTATATAGTCCGGTGTCATCAGGCTGCCTGCACACGTGTCCGGATAATTCAGGAACGTGTTTATCAGCCTTCGTTCTTCCTTCGGCGTCTTTTCGAGGATCTTGTCGACTATATTTGCCGGAAGCTCCTCGAGCACGTCGATCTTGTCGTCAAAGTCCAGCTCTTCTATGATATAAGATATCTCCCGGTCGGTTATGCCCTGTACGATCGCCACCTGGTCGTCGGACGGCAGATATGAGAACACCTCTACCGACACGTCCTTCGGCAGCATCCTGAATATTATGATCGTCTTTTCCAGGCCAAGTTCCTCCAGTACCTCCTCGAGGATCTCGCTAATATCGACTTCATTGTGTTTTAATATCTCATCCCTCGCTTTAAAGTATGATTTTTCCTGCAGCAGATCCAGCACTTTCTGCACATCTTCATCGAACTGCTGCGTTTTCTGGTCCATGTCCATGGATGTTTCAGTCATGATATTACCTCCTTCCTCGTTTCTCTTATGTAAATATGCGCCTTTCTCTGTTTACGCATTCACCTGTAGTATGTGAGTATTGTCTTATCTTATCAGATTTCTTTTCATATTATAAGCAAAGTTTTCGGCACGCTGCTCTATTCCCTCTGAATGCAGTATTTCCTGAGGAGCATTAGCAGTTTCCAGTATAGCAAATCTGCCGGGCAATGCAAAGGTTTTATTCATATTGAGTCCGCTTATCAGCTGCTCTGCCACGATATCGCTGCCGCTGTATCCGGATATCACGACTCCGAAGAGCTGCTTGTCGTAAAACCTGTGCGTCGTGAACAGCGCTGTCATCCTGTTCACGAATGCCGTGAGGTTGCCTCCAAGCGCATCGTTGTAGTTCGGACACACCATCACCAGCGCATCGCACGACAGTATGCCCGGATACACCTTGTGTGTGATCGGCCCTCCGTAGAAGCAGTCTCCCTCCTCGCCGAAATGGCGGCAGATGTCATACGGACAGCCTCTGCAGTCCATGACCTCGCCGTTTCGCAGTGATATCTCGTTGAAGCTGCATTCCGGAAGATGCTTCTTTATCATTTCCCACAGAGCGATCGTATTCGATGTGCTGCGGCTGCTGGCATGCAGCACGAGCACTTCCGGATGCTCCTTCTTTACGGGTCTGTAGTTCATGATGTTTTCTACGAGCGTCTTTCCTGCCGCCATATAGGCGCCCATATTATCCGTATGCAGATTGTTCGCCTGTATGTTGTAGTTTTTCAGCGTCCTAGTGCCTTCCACCAGAGGTCTCCCCGGGAACGTGCATCCTGCGCGGTTGGCGGTGAACACCAGGCTGCGGCCTGTCGATTTCGTAAAGATCTCGCTGTTGCCGTCGAGTATCACGCCTCCTACCGAACCGTCGAGCGCATCCTTGTTAAGACGCAGATACTTCATCATGCTGTACCAGTTCAGGTTTATTCCGGACTGCCCCAGCGACAGCGTGAACAGTATCCTTTTGTTCGTCAGATCCGCGTTTTCCAGCTCTTCGACAGTCGTCAACCGTTCATATGAGTAGTCTCCGACGCTGTGTGTCACTATTTTCTCCAGACGCTCTTTTTTGCTTTCCTCCGGACAGAACGGATCTATTATCATAAGATCTTTCATATCGTCACCTCCCGTTTTACATATATCATTATATATGGCCTGCAGCCCGCACACATCAGGTATGGGCCGGCCTCCGCTTCACGTTCACGATATGCGAATGCAGTACGCACACGCTTCACGCTGATCCTATCTCAGCGCTCTGAGCTCATCGTACGCATGCCTTATGCGGCTGAACAGCCGCTCGTCCAGCGGGAGATCCTCCACGATGATGCCTTCACTGCTTCTCCTGTTCCTGCACCCGAGAAAAGCGCCGCTGTGCCCTTTTCCAAGATATACCGAAGAGTAGTTCCACTCTCCCCTGAGTGTGGCTGCAAGCGATATCGCGCCTGATGACATGGCAGGAGCTATATACGGCTTGAAGCCGTCCTCTCTGACCTTCATGTTCGCTCTGACGGTAAGCTCCGTCAGTTCCGCAGACAGCTCATCATCGTAGGCCGAGATGCTGTCTGCGATCACGAGATCTGCCCCATGAGGCCCGAAGGCTCTCCCGTCTCGCAGATACTGCGAAAACCTCTGATCCTTTGCTGCAAAATACGAAGCTCTCCCGTTCATCACGCCGAGCCCGTATCCCTGCACCTGCTCAGGCGCAAGCCCCGACAGCACTGCCGCTTTGCACAGCGGATCTACAGGATCAGAAACTACTGCGAATATCCCGCCGAATCCGGCCTTTACAGCCATATCGGCATATATCCCCACCAGCTGGCTGTTTGCCTCGAGCTGTGCCATCCTGACGTCTCCTGCTGCACCTACAGGCGGCACTCCCTTCGATGCGCAGAACACGAACATGTCGCAGTCGAACAGTTCGTCCTGCTCCAGCATCCTGACCTCCGGCAGCGTCCTGCCGTCCGGAAAGCAGATCTGATTTATCTCCATCTCGTAGCGGCGCATCATCGCCGGATCCAGATCGTATATGCCTATCTGCCCGACCGCTTCACCGCCCAGCAGTCTCAGTCCCATCAGCACTGTGCCCCCGACATCGCCGAGCGCCAGCAGATTTACTCTGTTTGCCGCCTTTACACGATCCGCATCAGGAAGCAGCACTTCACCGCTTCTGAGCACAGCCCCGCGCGAGCTGTCTATCAGTTCATTTATATATCTTTTCTTCATGATCATTTCCTCCATGTGATCCCGTGAGCATCTGCATCAGCTATATCAGCGCCTTCTCGAGACGCTTCAGTCTTTCGATGTAGTCAGCCATGTACACTGACGGCGCCAGATTGAAATCAACCGCCACGCGGTTCGAGCCGTTAGGCATCCTCGGTGACTTTATCACATCCGACAGACGCTTTATCGTCAGCTTTCTCTCAAACAGGTTCTGGTATTCCTCCTCCAGCACGCTGAATATCTTCTGTGCGTTTTCCAGGCATACCATCGACAGATCGAAAACGGACTCCCTGCTCGAGTCACGCAGGAAAGCCGGCGCCGCGAACGGCAGTATCAGATTTATCGATGGTATCAGATTCGCCTCCGTCTTCTCGAGCGTCTCCACGCCGTCTCCGCCTATGAACGGACAGAGCGTCGATTCAACGAACCACGCTTTCAGATCAGGTATGAAATATGCGCTTTCCACGTCACGACCCTGTATATTCATCAGATCCCTGCCGTAGCCTGAAAGCAGTCCGGTTATCATCTTTCTTATCTCGACACCGTTCTCCTTGAAAACGGGGTCCAGCGCCTTTATCCTGTATCCCTTGTGAAGCAGGTCGTCCACGAGTATCACCGGCCGGCCGAATGATTTTATCGTCTTTATCTGGTTCGGTATCGTGGCGTACATCGGATACTCCTCGATGCTGAAGCTGTCCAGCGTCGGCGTGAAACGCTTCTCGGTATGCAGCGTCTTCGTCACCGTATTAGGCACGACCATGCCCCTCAGTATCTTGCCGAACGGGACGCACATGCATTCGCCCAGCTGACGTTTTGCCCTCGGATAATTAGGCACGTTGTTCGTCTTCGTCACCATGTCGACTATCTTCTGATGCATTATGCCTGCGTTGAACGAAAGCACCAGACTGCCCGGATTCAGCTTTGTCAGAGCCCGCTGCATGTCCATGTGCGTGCTTTCCAGTATATCCAGTATCCTCGGATTCGTGTTGAACGGCTCTTTCAGCACGGTATCCATATTCTCTATCACCGCCATAGGCGATTTCATGTTGACTTCGTACACGCCCTGCGGCGCGCCGTCTATCACGATCTCGGCAAATCCCTGCCTGCTGAGCACATCCAGGATCTTTTCATCGGTCCCGCCGTCCAGCGGATGGTAGATGGCATAGGTCACATCTCTCGACGCCGCTTCCGCCAGGACTTCCGTCGTTATGATCTGCATCAGGTTGCGCGTATCCGTCTCCTCGGAGCAGTAAAGTCCTCTTATTATCATCATGCGCCCTGTCGCCTTGCCTCTCAGATACGACGCGATCTTTATATCTCCGAACTCCTCGTAAAGCTCGCCGGTCTCCCGTTCATTCACAGCCGCGACCGCGCATATCCTGCGGTATTCGTTCAGCATCGCTGCTGACCGGACGTCTGATCTGTCGAAATAAGCCTTTATCCTGCCGAGATCGGCTCCGGATGCGTGTATGCCTGCCTCCAGATCCCTGAGCACACCGCTGCCTCTCTGTTTCAGCGGATCGAATCTTATGTTTTTCCGCTCGAACACGTTTTTGTACTGAGGCTCTCTGAGGTACAGACTGTTGTCATATATAAAGTTCTGCGCCACCGGATCTATCAGGTTCGATATGTCCCGTCCCAGGTCTATGTTCTCCCTTATGCGGGTCGAGCTTATATCTTCAAGGTATACCGGCAGCTTTAGCTCTCGTATCTTTCCGCTCATATTCGAATATGCCGCATCGAGCGCCGCCCTGTCTTCACCCTTTCCCTCAAGAGTCTCCCTCTGGAAAACTATATGGTTCATCGAATGTATTGAATCAGGCGCAGGCGCGGCCTTGTACGACGATGCATTGATGATGACGTCGCTTCCCGCCACGAGATACAGCTCCTTGCCCGGGAACAGATCCTTCAGTCTTCTGAGATCCTTCGGATTCGCTATATTCACAGGAAAGTCATCGGCAAACAGGAACACATCCGCCTCGTCTGCCACAGACATTGAGATTATCCTGCGCCTCAGCATCCTCGGCTGCGTTTTCTTCGACCATGAAAATTCATCGAGCGCCAGGTACACTTCGAAGCCTTCATCTCTTATCGCCTGCACTATCCCCTTGTGACTCAGCGAGAACGGGTCGAACGTCCCCGGGAAAAACGCAACGTTGTCGTTCACAGCAAGTTCCATCTCGCCGCAGCAGAACCTGTAGTCAGATATGAACCTGTATATGTGGTTGAGTGCCGCCGCATTCGTGAAGAAAGTCATGTCATATTCTTCTATCCCGCTCATCAGCGTCAGCATCTTCTTGTATATCTGTCTGAAAGCGTCGAATTTCTCTTCTCCGGAAAGCTCCTCAGTGCCGAAGATGTATTTTCCGGCCACCATTATCGCTTCGCGGCTGACCACTTCATGGTAGTTCGCCAGTCCCTTGAGAAGCATTCCCAGCATCCTCGTCTTTCTGGCTTCATATGCGTTTTTCGATTCTCCGTTGCGGTACCTGTATCCTGAATATTTCTGCAGCACCTCCCCAACTGTGTCGAGTGCGACTGATCCGATCTTGTCATTCGTGTTCTCTATCAGCTCGCTTATATTGTCCATGAACTCGTCGAGCTCGCTCGGATGCAGATACAGCACGAGCTCTCCCAGATATTCCGGGATGTACTTCGAAAACTGATACTCTCCTATCTCAAGGCCTTTCGTCAATTCTATGACCAGCTCGTTTATCTGCTCTATAGGAAGGCTGCTGGCGATCCTTATCAGTCCGCGTCCCGCTTCATGTCTGACAGTCACGCGCTCGCTCACCTTCACGAGGTTCGAAAAATGCGCGGCAAGATAGAATGTCTGCTCTTTCAGCCTGTCGCTCAGCGCATGCTCCAGCAGGAATTCCATGTTTATGATCTTCATGACCCACGGCGTCCCGACCTTGAGATTTTCACGGAATATACCCGATATCGCATCGCTGAGAGTGCCGTGCTGCTCCAGGGTCTCTATCTTATTGTAGTAAATGCCGGCAGTCCTGTATTCGCCTACATTTTTGAGCACCTTGTAGACGAGGTACGCTACGCCTATGTTCTCTGCAGTATCTTCGGTGTTCCTTATTATCTTCCGGATGCTGTCCTGTACAGGTGTCGTCCTGAGTCTGCCGGAAATGTATTCGGCGACTCTCAGTGAGCCGATCTTTATCTCCACCGGTTCCCTGACGGATACCTTTTCTGCAAAATCCAGCACGTCTGCCATTTCCTCATCGGAAAATATGCCGTCAGGCAGCGAGATCACTGAATCGAGCAGTACGAAAACAGCGCTGTCTTTCATTTTGCTGAATCCGAACAGCCTGAGATACCGCTGCACGAACAGTCCGGCCTTGTCGCTGTCCGCGTTTTCCAGTATGCCTGTCAGCACGCCCTTCAGCGTATATCCGATCCAGCTCCTGTGCTGATCCGTGACTCTGTAGTCAGGGAAAACGATCTTGTGCAGATACGTGTCCCATATCTCGTCGGCCTCCGTCATATTGATGCTGCTGTCCTGCGCGCACTCGGGAAGCTCTTTTCTGTAGACATCGTCATATTTTGCTATGATCTTTCCCATGAGCCTTCCGGCCTGTCTTCTGATATCTCCCTCTCTGTGTGAAAGCAGCTCATATAGGAAATTGAGCGTTATCTGCTTCTCCGGCTTCGTCATATATGTGAAGTATTCAGAGAGTATGTCGAGATAAGCTCTCTGGCTCTTCCACTGTTTTTCGCTTCTGGCCGCCTCGATCAGGCTGCCGAACGACGATTCGTTGTTGAATATGCTCATGATCCTGATATTGTGCTCGATCGCCGTATACTTTATGTGATCGACGACGTCGTTGCCCATCAGGAGTGCCGTGTCTTTCTTTCTGCGCCCCGCATCCTCAGCCGGCGGCATACTGACGTCCGTCTGCACGCCCATGTCTGTCAGGTAATCCTCAAAATCTTTGAGCTTTGCATATACTCTTTCATAGCGCTGACGTTTTTGGGTGTCGACATTGTCCAACTTGCCCAATATAACGTCAAAAGACTCTGCCAGCGTATAGAAGTGTATTATCTCTTCCCTGTTCTCCCTGCTGCTCTTGACTCTGAAATCCGCGTATATCAGCAGCAGCGACTCCACGGAAAGATTCTCGAGCTCAAGGTCCCACGTCGAATGATTGCTCGCGATGTGCGCGATCATCGGCATGTTTTCTTTTCTCAGGAGCTCATCCGTATAGTAATAATGGAGATACGGTATCCTCCTGGCTTCCTGCGGGCTGCATCCGAACTTGCCTATGTCATGACCTGCAGCAGCGCCCGACAGCAGCGCCATGTCCACAGGTATGTCTGTCCCCGCGAGCTGTTTGCCCACGAAAGTCGCCACGTGGTGCACGCCTCCGATGTGCCCCACCGTATTGAACGGAGTTATCTCGCGGCTTATCCTCATGAATTCGAATATATAGCTCCCGGACCAGAATTCCTTCAGTCTTTCATATTCCTTGAAGGTCATGCAATCTCTGACTTCGTCATCATCAAGGAATTCTATCTGATCCGTAGGCGAAAACCCTTTGATCTCTCTCTCATATCCCAGAAGCGCGCGGTAGTTTTCCATAAAGAAATATTTCGCGCGTTTCTGCCCTTCGTCTGCCGTGACTCTGTAATTTTCGGGATACATCAGAGATTTCGTCTCTTCGCATATGAATCCCAGCCAGCCGCCCTGCGGCTCAGCCGCCCACGTATCCATCACCGGCTTCAGCGCACCGAGTATCGTACCCGCCGAAAAATCACCGTCCTTCGCAAGCTTTTCAAATGTCTTTTTCCATTGAAAATCATTCAGCAGCTGCGACATGCCTCTTCTGCTCATGCCCAGTATTTCCAGCGAGCTTTCGCACATCAGGAGCTGCTGCGTCTCCTTTACCAGATTTCTTATCAAACCATTTCCCCCGTCGATCTGTAACTGTATCTATAACTATATCGAAAACGATATTTCTGTATTATCTGTGCAGGCCTGCGGTCCGCCGCCTGTGCCTTATATATTATATCACGCATACCGCCGCCGGACAAACATCTGCGGCGATATGAGGAACGAGTATTTTTCACGGTTTGTTTTGTCTTTGTCAGAAAATTACAACTTCCAATAAACAATTTAAATCCATTGACTGCAATTTAACAAAGTGATATATTTAGTGTAACAAGGCATTACCAACTTTGCGAAATTTTATTTAAAAAAGAGGAGAAAAAAAATGTCAAATTATGTTGAAAGATGTATTGAGCTTTGTAAGCAGAAGAATCCTGGCGAATTAGAGTTTCACCAGACAGTAGAAGAAGTACTTATTTCATTAAAGCCGGTTATTGAACAGCATCCTGAGTATGAAGAAGCTGCTCTTCTCGAAAGACTGACTGAACCTGAAAGAGGAGTTACTTTCAGAGTAGTATGGGTTGACGATGCAGGTAAAGTGCAGGTTAACAAAGGCTACAGATATCAGTTCAACAGTGCTATCGGACCTTACAAAGGTGGTTTGAGATTTGCTCCAAACGTATATCCTGGAATCATCAAGTTCTTAGGATTTGAACAGATCTTCAAGAACAGCTTAACTGGTCTGCCTATCGGCGGCGGTAAGGGTGGTTCAGACTTCGATCCTAACGGTAAGTCAGATGCAGAAGTAATGAGATTCTGCCAGGCATTCATGACTGAATTATACAGACACATCGGACCTAACACTGACGTTCCTGCTGGAGACCTCGGTGTAGGCGGAAGAGAAATCGGTTACCTCTTCGGACAGTACAAGAGAATCGTTGACAGATACGAAGGCGTTCTCACTGGTAAAGGAATCCCTTACGGCGGACTTCTCGGAAGATCAGAAGCAACTGGATTCGGTATCGTATGGTATGCTGAAGAAATGCTGAAGGCTAACGGCGAAGAAATGAAAGACAAAGTAGTTGCTATCTCAGGATTCGGTAACGTAGCTTGGGGTTCAGCTTGGAAGCTGCAGCAGCTCGGAGCTAAGTGCGTAACTATCTCAGGTCCGGACGGATACATCTACGACCCAGAAGGAATCAGCACTGACGAAAAGATCGCATTCCTGCTCGACCTCAGATCATCAGGAAAGAACATCTGCGCTCCTTACGCTGAGAAGTTCCCAGAAGCTACATTCGTTGCTGGCAAGAAGCCTTGGGGAGTTTGCAAAGACTTCGACGTTAAGGTTGACCTCTTCATCCCTTGCGCTATGCAGAATGATGTACACATGGAAGACGCTAAGAACATCGTTGAATCAGGCTGCAAGTTCTACTGCGAAGGTGCTAACATGCCTACAACAAACGACGCTCTCGTTTACCTGATGGACAACATGACAGCTGTTGGACCTGCTAAGGCTGCTAACGCTGGCGGTGTTGCTTGCTCATGCATCGAAATGGGACAGAACGCAGGACACACTGTATTCCAGCACGAAGACGTTTATGCACAGCTTCACCAGATCATGAGAAACATCTTCAACGCTTGTGCTAACGCTGGAGAAAAGTACTATGACAACAAGAACGCTCTGGTACAGGGTGCTAACATCGCTGGTTTCGAAAGAGTTGCTCAGGCAATGATGGAACAGGGTTTAGTATAAACCATAGCATTTAAATGTCTCACACTTTTTAATTATGTAGTTTATAATTACATATAAATAGAAAAGAACGGTATCTGTGATGCCGTTCTTTTTATTATGCAGAAAATATCGCTGCACAAAGAAAAACCCGCACCGAACGCTAAATGCTATTCGACACGGGACATCTTTAATAAATTTAATTATTATCTTTAACGACGGAACGTGATCATAAACGCTGATCGCTCCTATAAATACGTCACCTTCGCCTGGAACACCACAGACTCATCTTCAAGCATGCCGACGACAATATCGCTGCCGTCTTCTGCCCTTTCCATAAACATATCGATCCTGTCTCCAACTACAGTCTCCTTCAGAAAATTTATCGTGAAGCTCTGAAAATCATTGCGATCCAGTATCTCGCTCGTCATGTCCGCATATCTGCAGTTGTTCACGTGGCAGTTTATATCGAGATCTTCCTCGGTAACGGTATGAGCTCCTGCCGCCTGCGGATCGCTGTACTTTATCTTCTCTATCTTCTCCTCAAATGCAGGGATATCTATATATTCCCCGGAAAATTCCAGTGCTGACCTCACGAGCTTCCTCGTTTCAAAATCCACTATGCACCACTGGCTCATGGCGGATACGATCAGGTTTTCATCTTCGTCGCAGATATAGTATCCTCTGGGGTATGCCGCGCCCCTGCCCATGGATGGATATGTCGCTATGTCGTAGAGCTCCCCTGCCCTGATCTTTCCATGCATCCTGAATCTGAGCTTTGAAAGTACCCATATCCGGTTTTTCTTCATCAGGTCATCATGCCCGATCCCCATCAGCTCCGCATGATCGGTCGCGATCTGCTCAAAATGCCGCAGCAGCGCAGAAGCTCTGACATTGCCGTTTTCATCAAAATCTTTATTCCTGAATGCAGTCTTTTCCTTAAGCAAAAGAACGTTGTCCATATTTTCCTCCATCATATCCAGCTATAAATATAATCGTTGTCTCATGATCTGTGGCACACAATGATGTACATTTTCGTTACTCCACTGATTTCAGTGATTCTGCCATGTTTATGCGTCTCAGCTTTCTCCTCAGGATCAGATCCACTATTATCGAGAATCCCAGTACTACCAGCACGGTCCACAGGACGCTGATCGGCTCGATCACCTGATTGAACGATACGGCGTCGACTACTATGCGGCTCATGATGAAGCTGTGCAGCACGAATCCGGTCGGCAGTCCCATGATTATCCCCAGAAGTACAAGTATGAAATTCTCTCTGAACACATACGACCCCATCTCGCGCGGATAAAATCCGAGCACCTCAATAGTAGCTATCTCGCGCTCTCTTTCCGTGATATTGATATTTCCGAGATTGAACAGCACGATGAATGCCAGCGCGCCGGCACATCCGATGACCAGTATTATTATATAGTTCAGACTGACCATCATATCGTCGACTCTCGCCTTTACATCTTCGTTCACGGATATCCCGATGACTCCGTCAAAGCTGTTTATGCTCTCTGCAGTCTTCTGTATGTCTTCTCCGTCCCTGAGCGTCACGAACATCATGGAAGGCTCGTATCTCCTTCCCATCTCTTCCTCATAGGTTTCACTGCTGATATAGACATAATTAGAAACATAGTTCCTGTAGATGCCTGAAACCCTGAGCTTTACAGTATGCGTATCATCATAATTCAGCTGTATCGTATCACCGTCTCCGACTCCCAGCATATCGGCAAGCTTGTTGTTTATCATCGCCTCACCCCTGCCGGGGTACTTCAGCTTCTTTCCATCTTCCCTGAAATCCACAGCCTTCATGATATCACTGTCGTCCGTTACCATCAGACTGCACGATTTCGTGACTTTGCCGTTCTTTACATCTGTAGAAGTCTGCTGCAGCATAGCGGTGCTTGCCAGCGAATCGGAATATTCACTCTCGAAACCGGTCTTGTTATCATAGCCCGGAGAATCGAACGCCACCGTGATATGATATTTTTCTATCTGCGAGAACTGATGATCCGCTATACCGGCTATAGAGTCGTTTATACCGAACCCTGCCAGCACCAGAGATGTGCATCCGCCGATGCCGAGGATCATCATTATCATCCTCTTTTTGTATCTGAATATGTTCCTTGCCGTCACCTTGTGCAGGAAGCTGAGACGCTTCCATATAAACCCTGCACGCTCCAGCAGTATGCGCTTTCCTGATTTCGGCGCTTTTGGTCTCAGTATCTCAGCCGGCATGTGAGCCAGCTGACCTCTGCATGCGAGATACGTCGTACCTGTCGAGCAGAGTAGCGAGACGAGCAGCGATATCAGTGCCAGTTTCCAGTTGAAATAGAACTCGAGCGGTGCGAATCCGAACATCATTCCGTATGCGATCCATATGAAATACGGGAAGTATTTCGAACCCGCAAGGAATCCTGCAGTGCATCCTATCACCGCCGCCGAGCCTGAATAGATCATATACTTGAACATGATCCTGCCCGACGTGTATCCCAGCGCACTGAGCGCGCCTATCTGCGTCCTTTCCTCATCGATCATCCTGGTCATCGTCGTAGAGCACACCAGCGCCGCTATCAGGAAGAAAAACACAGGAAATATCTTTGCCACGCTGTCTACTATGTCGGCATTGCTTTCAAACGAGCCGAAACCGATATTGTCTTCCCTGTCCTGTATATAAAGCTCAGGTTCCTCGAGTCCCGAGAGTTCCTCTCTCGCCTTGTCGAGCTCCTGACTCCCTTCTTCAAGCTCTGCTTCTGCAGATGCGAACTGACTGTCCGCCTCTGCTCTGCCCGAGCTGTACTGACTGTAACCATTGTCGAGCTGCTGCTGTGCTGCCTCGAGTTTTTTTTCTTCCTCGCTCACCTGCGCCAAACCTGCATCTATCTGCGCCAGACTTCCCTGAAGCTGTGCCAGCTGTGTCTTCATCGAGGAGATCACTTCTTCAGGCGTTTCCGGATCTGCTGCTGCGATCTGCTGCTGCAGCTGTGCTATGCCTGCTGCGACCTGCTCCCTCTGCGAAATGAGAGTGCTCTTCTGTGCAGCGAGCTGCTGCTTTCCCGAGCTCAGCTGAGCGCTCTTCTGATCCAGCGTGTTCTTAGACTGCCTGAGCTTTGCATATGCAGAATCCTTTTCAGACTGGAGCTCCGCCTTGCCGTCATCCAGCTCTTTCTGTCCATCATCTATCTGCTGCTCTGCCTCGCTGACGATCTCCTGATATCTGATCTGCATGCGCTCCTGCGCGACCTTCTTTACAGCAGGCTCAGTCTTCTTCATATTCGCATAATACTCATCGCTGAAAACGAATCCCTGCTTTTCAGACGTGACAAACACCTCCGTGTAATATTCGGAGGTGAATCCGTCGAGTGGCGCATATATGAACGCTCTGATGCTGCCGTCGCCGAGCGACGTCGTACCGCGCTCCTCTTTCATCAGATAATAGGGGGAGTTCACTATTCCCGTTATCTTATACTCGCTGTATTTCAGCGCGTCCTTCTCAGCCTGAGTGTTCTCATCACTGACTTTGATCGTGCTGCCTATATCTTTTTTCGAAAAGAAATGGTCATCTACCACGCATTCGTTCGCTTTCTCAGGCATCCTGCCCTCGAGAAGATCCACCTTGTTCACATTCTCAGTGATCGAGTGCGCTCTGAGTATGATGGAATTCCCGCTGCGATCCTCTGAAAAAAAGTCAGCTGTAACCGATCCTTCCGCTGCCGACACTCGGTCTGCACCGGCTATGGCCTCCACATCCTCATCGGTGAATCCATAGGTCGACAGCAGCCTGAAATCATACAGCCTGTACTCATCCACATATTTATTGCACGTGAGCATCATCGAATCCTTTGTATCCTTGATACCTGCGAAAAATCCCACGCCCAGTGCGATTATCGCCAGTATGGCTATATATCTTCCCATACTGCCGAATATAGTCCTTCTTATACTTCTTCCATAAATGTTACCCGACATATATCCTTTTCCTCTACCACTCTATCTCTTCCACAGGGACTGCATTTTCATTTAGCGACACAGACGCCACCGTGCCGTTTTTGATCTTCACGACTCTGTCTGCCATCGCAGTCAGCGCCGAATTGTGAGTTATTATGACGACTGTCATGCCTCCTTTCCTGCAGGAATCCTGCAGCAGCTTCAGTATCGCCTTTCCCGTCTCATAGTCAAGAGCTCCCGTAGGCTCGTCGCAGAGAAGAAGCTTCGGATTTTTTGCCAGTGCTCTGGCGATCGCAACACGCTGCTGCTCGCCGCCGGACAGCTGTGCCGGGAAATTGTCCATCCTGTCCGCAAGCCCTACAGCCTTCATCACCGCCTCGCTGCTGAGCGGTTTTTTCGAAAGCTGCGACGCGATCTCGACATTCTCGAGCGCGGTAAGATTAGGTATCAGGTTGTAGAACTGGAACACGAAGCCTATGTCCCATCTCCTGTACGTTGCCATCTGTTTGGTCGTCAGCGCCGATATGTCCCGCCCGTCCAGCGTCACCCTGCCCTCGCTGAGCGTATCCATACCGCCGAGTATATTGAGCAGCGTCGTCTTTCCGGCACCCGACTGCCCCACGACTACACATATCTCGCCCTTTTCTATCTCAAAGCTGACATCGTGCAGTGCTCTGACCTCGACATCTCCTGTTTTATATATCTTCCCTACATTTTCAAATTTTACAAATGACATACGCATGACCGCACGGCTGAACCGCCCCGCATTCTCCTTACTACTGTATTTAGGCTCACAAAGACCGCCTATGATCTTTCCTACTATTTTACATTTATATAAAGATTATGACAATATAAATTGAAGAATACGTCGCACTAATATGTTTATTATGTAAAGATGCACGTTTTCTTTATGACGCACTTTCCTTTTCTTTTCCCGCAGAGTTTATGTTATAATTATAATACTGACTTTGAATATGGATACATAAAGAGCTGACCTCAGGAGGTGTGCTAAATGGGCAGCATAATATACGAAAAAAACGGGCATACTGCCCTGATAACGCTGAACAGGCAGGAAACTCTCAACGCGCTGTGTGAAAAATTCATCGCAGAGATAAACGAAACGCTTGACCGGGCTGAATCTGATCCCGATATCTATACGATCATCATCACAGGTTCGGGAAAATCCTTCATCGCAGGCGCCGACATCTCTGAAATGTACGAAAAAGACGAGATGTCCATCATGCCCTGGGCTGCACTCGCGTGCGACCTTTGCATGAGGATAGAGAACATGGACAAACCTGTGATCGCCGCGATAAACGGCTATGCACTGGGCGGAGGTCTCGAGCTTGCCATGGCATGTGACATACGGCTTGCAAGTGAAAATGCGAAGATGGGACTTCCCGAGACCGGCCTGGGTGTGATATGCGGATCCGGCGGCACTCAGAGACTTCCTCGCCTCATAGGTACCGGCGCCGCAAAAGAGATGATCTACACAGCGAAGATAATCGATGCGCAGACAGCAAAGGAACTCAGACTCGTGAACCGCGTCACGTCCCAAGGCAGCCTGACAGACGAGGCACTGGCTCTCTGCCACGACATAGAAAAAAACGGACAGCTGGCTGTCCGCGCCGCAAAGCGCTCGATCAACGCGTCGGATCACATGAGCATACAGAGCGGCTGCCTCTTTGAGAGAGAAAACTTCAGCGCACTTTTTGCGACGGAAGACCAGAAGACCGGCATGGGCGCTTTCCTCGAAAAGAAAAAGGAGATACACTTTAAAAACAGATAGATATAAATCTGTCCGAACATAGTTGAAAACTTGAAAGGTAAGATATGACTGTAAAATTCATCAACGCAAAAGAAGCTGCATCTATGATACCTGACGGTTCGACCGTGGCGATCGATGCATTCATCAGTTTCTGTCTCGCAGACGACATACTGGGAGAGATCGAGTCGAGGTTCGTACGCGAAGGACATCCGTCATCGCTTTCAGTCGTGAACGTTGCCGGTATCGGCGGTGACGGCAAAGACCGCGGTATCAATCATTTCGCACACAAGGGCCTGATGCGCAGATTTCTCTGCAGCAACCTGAGTCTCGCAAACAAAATATATCCTCTGATAACGGAAGACGCCTTCCCGTGCTTCATGATACCGCAAGGCGTTCTTTCCCACATGATGCGTGCGATCGCATCAGGAAAGCCCGGGATCATCACAGAAGTCGGCATGAAGACATTCGTCGACCCTCGCATAGACGGCGGCTGCATCAACGACGCGGCAAAGGCATGCGACGAGCGTCCCGTGCAGCTGATACAGCTCAACGGCTCCGACTGCCTGTTCTACCCTGCCTTTTCCATAGACATCGCGATCATCAAGGGATCAAAAGCCGATAAAAAGGGCAACATATCGCTCGAAAAGGAAGCGATGCATCTCGAGCAGCTGGAAATGGCCACCGCAGCCAGGAATTCCGGCGGTATCGTGATGGTACAGGTCGATGAGATCGTAGAACACGGAACTATCCACCCTCAGCAGGTGACGGTGCCATCCACCCTCGTCGACTACGTGATACTCGGCTCTCCCGGAAACACAGGCCAGCACTTCATCGAAGGACTGCCTGATCCGATCGATTCGTGGTGCGGCGACGAGAAGATACAGCTCGAGGAAATCAAAAGCATACCGCTCAGTCCCGAAAAGATAATATGCAGGCGGGGTGTATTCGAAATAAAGGAAGACTCTTTCATCAACCTGGGTATCGGCGTTCCGATGAATGTCTCCAGCATACTAAACGAGGAGGGCCTGATCGAAAAGGTTTCTGCCAGCATCGAGTCCGGCGTGATGGGCGGAGTACCTGCTCCCGGCATCGCGACAGGCGCGGCATACAACCCTGACGCGATCCTCAAGCAGCCCGATATGTTCGACTTTTACGACGGCGGCGGCATAGACTACGCATGCCTCGGATCTGCGGAGATCGACATGCACGGCAACGTCAATGTTTCGAGATTTGCAGGAAAGGTGCCGGGCCCCGGCGGATTCATCAATATCACGCAGGGAGCCAAGAACATATGCTTCATGGGTACATTCACAGCCGGAAAAAGCGATATGCGCATAGAGGACGGAAAGCTGAATATCGTCAAGGACGGGCCGCACATCAAGTTCAGGGAGCACGTCGACCACATCACCTTCTCCGGCGAAAACTCGCTGGACAAGGGGAAACAGCACGTGATATACATCACCGAGCGCGCCGTGTTCGCACTCCTGCCTGAAGGGCTGACCCTTATAGAGATCGCTCCCGGAGCCGACCTCGAAAAAGATATCCTCGGCAAAATGGATTTCACTCCGGTCATTTCGAAAGACCTCAGGCTAATGGACGAAAGACTGTTCCGACCGGAGAAGATGGGGATATCACTGAAAAAGTAACTATACGGAAAATGATCCATTCATATCCGGCAAAACCGGTATGATTCTGCTGACGCACATTGCAAAAGAGCGCTGCATGATATAAACATCATGCAACGCTCTTTTTTAAAGTGTATCGTATGTTCTTTATTTAATACATCTATTTCCCTGCTGTCATGCAGGAAAAGGTCCGGCTCACAGCAATATGCGCCTATGCTGTAGGATTTGCCGGTTTCGGAAGTCTTTCCGCGATCACATTCATAAGGCTGTCAGTGCACTTGATCGGATCTGCGAACTTTCCATCAGCTACTGCAACGAGTTTCGCTTCAGCTGTCGGAACCAGCACTCCGCCAAGCACCTCATCTATCTCAGCATACTTGTATGCTGGTACCTTATCGTTCATTTCCATGGAAATATCTTCAGTGTCTTCCCAGTCGTGCTCTATCTCGAATATATGGGAGATCTCTGCTGCCACTTCCCAGTTGCTGAGCTCGATGTTTTCATCGATCGCTGCCTGAACGAGCTGCAGTCTTCTCTCTGTATTCGTATAAGTACCGTCAGTCGATGCAAAGCCTGTTCCAGGGATCACTACATCTGCCTTCGCTGCAAGCGGAGTCATGTGTGTATCGCATACTGCGAGGAACTCGAGAGCATCGGTGTCGATATCAGCCTCTTCACCGAATACCACCAGCGCCTTCACTCCTTCCAGAGCCTCTGCGCCTGCAGTTATTCCGAGGTCTACGAGTCCCTGAGAATTGTTCTTCGCTTTTACCTGAAGTATACCGTCTCTAGGGCTTCCGATATGACCGCTTGCCAGTGCGATATCCGCGAGCAATGCTGCCGCATCCTCTGTGATCAGGTTCTGATTGAATACGATCATCGCCTTTTTAGCGTTCAGATACATATCAGCTACAGCCTGAGCCTCTTCGCCTACCTTTACATCCTTAAGGCTTTCTGCGAATGCTTCAAAGCCTGCCTTTGCAGTGCCTTTGCCGCTGTCTGCCACTGCCTTCGCGATCTCTCTGATGAATCTGAGATCATTTGCAGTGTAGATCTCCTTTGCAAGGTAACTCATATCCTGAGGGTAATCTTCAGGATTTATCAGGATCACCTTTGCACCTCTCTCTGCAGCCTGCTTGAGCTTGAGCTGTATAACAGGATTGTCTGCTGCGTTGAACCCTGCCGCGATTATCACTTCTGTCGACAGGAGCTCATCTATCGTATTAGGTGATGCGTCGTGTCCGATGACCTGAGCGATACCGCTCTTTCTGCTGTTCATGCAGAACACCTTTGCACCCATATCTTCCGCCATAGTCTTTATAGCGTAAGCTTCTTCATTTGTATATCTGTCTGAGATCGCAACACCGATCGCATCCTTCGTGTACTTCGCGCCTGTAGACTGGCATCTCTTTGCGATAAGTACGAGAGCTTCATGATAATCCGTCTCTCTGAAGCCGTCTGCATCCTTTACAAGAGGCTCTTCCAGCTTGTCTTCGAGCATCGAACAGTCGAATCCCCATTTGCCTTTGCCGCATGCCAGACCTGCATTGACTGTGCCTTCTCTGTCAGGGTTTGCCTTTATCAGCATGTCAGCATATGATTCCAGCTTGAGGCTGCATCCTACCGAGCAGTACGAGCATGTCGTATCCGTCTCTACCGCTGCAACAGGTGTTTCCTTTATCATTGTCGTTCTTTCCTGCAGAGCGCCTGTCGGGCACACGCTCACGCACTGTCCGCATGAGATACATCCCGATTCGATGAGCGGTTTTTCGAGGTTCGGCTTCACGACAGTGTCGAATCCTCTGTTCACGAGACCTAACGCGCCTACGCCCATAACTTCGTCGCAGACTCTCACGCAAAGGCCGCAGAGTATGCACTTGTTAGGGTCTCTCACGATGAACGGATGAGCATCCTCGTATTCCACGAGGTTCTTGTCACCTGCAAGTCTCTCAGGATGAACGTCGTACTGATGTGCGAAATCTATCAGCTTGCATTCGAAGTAGTCGTGGCATCCGCACTCGAGACATCTCATAGCCTCTGCCTCTGCCTGCTCTGCAGTGTATCCGTCAGGGATGACTTCGCTGAAGTTGCCCTTGCGCTCTTCTGCGCTGAGCTGAGGCATTTCAGGTCTGCAAAGTCTTTCTCTGTCTTCGAAAGTCATCTCCGTTATATCATCCCTCTCAACGAAGAACGGTTTCTCGTATCTGATAACTTCGCCGTCGAGGTACGCATCTATGCTGTCCGCAACCTTTCTCGCATCTGCGATAGCTTCAACCGCGATCGAGATCTTGTCGTTACCGCAGTCTCCTCCTGCAAATACGCCGGGTATGCTTGTCATGAATGTCTCTTTATCGTATGCGATCGCGTTCTTTCTCGTCTTGTCGCATTCGAATATCGATGCGTCTACAGCCTGACCTATAGCCAGTATCATAGTGTCGATCGCTATCGTTTCTGTCTTTCCTTCTACAGGTATCGGCCTTCTTCTGCCTGACTCGTCAGGCTCGCCGAGTTCCATCACCTGCAGCACTACTTCTTTTACATGTCCGTTTTCGTCCTTGACTACTTCGAGAGGGTTCGTAAGGTTCTTGAAGATAACGCCTTCTTCCTCTGCCTCTTCGATCTCGACCATGTCAGCCGGCATTTCATCCTTCGTTCTTCTGTAAATATTGTAGACTTCCTTTGCTCCGAGTCTCACGGCAGTTCTGCACGCGTCCATGGCAGTGTTTCCGCCGCCGACGATCGCTACTTTCTCTCCGAGTTCGATCTCTTCGTTTCTTACCACTTTCCTGAGGAAGTCGATACCGCCGATGACTCCTGCAGCATCCTCGCCCTTGCATCCGACTCCTGTCGAGATCCATGCTCCTATGCCGAGCAGCACTGCGTCAAAATCTTCTTTAACAGTTTCGAACGGGATATCCTTGCCGATCTTCGTATCTGTCACTATCTCAACACCCATTCTCTGGATGGTGAAAATTTCCTCGTCAAGCACAGCCTTTGGCAGTCTGTACTCAGGGATGCCGTATCTCAGCATACCGCCTGCCTTAGGCATCGCTTCGAATATCGTCACCTCGTGACCCATCTGTCTGAGGAAGTACGCTGCCGACAAACCCATAGGGCCGCCGCCTATGATCGCTACTCTCTTTCCTGTATCAGGGTCGCACTCAGGGATGAACACGTCTTCGTCTGCCAGATCCTGATCGGCTACGAAACGCTTGAGCCACTGTATCGAGATAGGCTCGTCTACGAGACCTCTCCTGCATTCCTTTTCACATGGATGCGGACATACTCTTCCCAGTGACGCCGGGAGCGGCACCTTGTCCTTGACCAGCTCAAGAGCCGCTTCATACTCGCCGTTGGCGATGAGACCTACATATCCCTGACAGTCTGTCTGTGCAGGGCATGCCAGTACGCAAGGCGGTCTGCAGTCTCCCTGGTGGTTCGAAAGCAGCAGCTCGAGGTTCGTCTTTCTCGATTCGATGACCCTCTCTGTATCCGTGCGGATCACCATTCCCGGAGCGATCTCAGTCGCACATGCCTTCCACAGCTTAGGGTTGCCCTCCATCTCGCACATGCAAAGGCCGCACGAGCCGTATATCCTGGTTCTTTCATCGAAGCAGAGAGTTGGAATGAAAATGTCATTTTCTCTGGCAACTTCAAGGATAGTCTGACCAGGAAATCCTGTAACTTCTTTGCCGTTTATATTAAGTCTGAACTTGTTCATTTTTCTTTTCCTCCTCCCTTATTTCTTCTCTATGGCTCCGAATTTGCATGTTTCAAGACACTTGCCGCACTTGATGCACTTGTCCTGATCGATGACATGCTTTTCCTTTACGCTGCCGGAAATAGCTCCGACAGGACATTTCTTTGAGCATAATGTGCAGCCTTTGCATGCATCTGTGATCGTATATGTAACGAGCGCTTTGCATGATGCTGCAGTACATTTCTTGTTGTAGATATGATCTTCGTATTCATTTCTGAAATACTTTATCGTAGTCAGTACAGGATTAGGCGCAGTCTGACCGAGTCCGCACATAGAGCCGTCCTTTATCTTCATTGCAAGCTCTTCCAGAAGCTCGATGTCTCCGTCTTTTCCCTCGCCTTCAGTGATCCTCTCCAGGATCTCCAACATTCTCTTCGTTCCTATCCTGCAGTAGTTGCACTTTCCGCATGATTCGTCTCTTGTAAAGTTGAGGAAGTATCTTGCCATGTCTACCATGCATGTATCCTCGTCCATTACGATCATACCGCCGGATCCTACGATAGCGCCTGTCTTGTTTATATCTTCATAAGTTACAGGTGTTTCGATCAGGTGTGCAGGGATACATCCGCCTGACGGACCTCCCATCTGTACAGCCTTGAACTGCCTGTCCTTCTTGATTCCTCCGCCTATGCCGAAGATCACGTCGTTGAGCGTAAGGCCCATAGGCACTTCTACGAGTCCGCCCTTCTTGATCTTTCCTGCGAGAGCGAATACCTTCGTACCTTTGCTCTTTTCGGTTCCCATCGCACCGAATGCGGCACCGCCGTTGAAGATGATCCACGGAACGTTAGCCAGCGTCTCAACGTTGTTTATATCTGTAGGCTTCTGCCAGAATCCCTTTGCTGCCGGGAACGGCGGCTTGAGTCTAGGCATACCTCTCTCACCTTCCAGTGAAGCTATCAGTGCAGTCTCCTCACCGCACACGAATGCGCCCGCACCGGCTTTGATGTAGATATCGAAGTCAAATCCCGATCCGAATATGTTCTTTCCGAGGAATCCTTTTTCTCTTGCCTGGGCCATTGCGATCTCAAGTCTCTTGATCGCGAGCGGATACTCTGCACGGCAGTAGATCACGCCGTGGTTCGCTCCCATCGCATAACCGCCTATGATCATTCCTTCAAGCAGTGAATGCGGGTCTCCCTCGAGGACTGATCTGTCCATGAATGCGCCCGGGTCTCCCTCGTCGGCATTGCATACGAGATACTTTTCGTTTCCCGGGCTCTGCTTTGCAGCGTTCCACTTGAACCAGGTAGGGAAGCCTGCGCCGCCTCTGCCTCTGAGTCCTGATATTTTTATTTCTTCTATTACTTCATCCGGAGTCATAGAAGAAAGCACTTTTTCTATAGCCTTGTATCCGTCTGCGGCAACATATTCCTCTATATCCTCAGGATTTATCACACCGCAGTTTCTGAGAACGACTCTCTGCTGCCTGCCGACAAACTGCTTGTCTTCATCAGAGATCGCATATTCCTCTGCCACCTTGTGGTTGACGAGGTGTTCCTCAACGATTTTTTCGACTTTTTCCGGCTGCACCTTGACGTATCTTGTCATTTCGCCGTTATCATCATATATGTCTACGATCGGTTCAAGATAACATGTTCCCACGCATCCCGTGATCCCGACATTTATATCTAAATTCTTATCTGCTATCTGTTTCTCGAATTCAGCCGCTGTTTTCCTGGCTCCTGTAGCCACGCCGCAGCTTCCCTGTCCGATTACTACTTTCATTCCGCTACCTCCTATGCCCTTTCTCTGATCTCAGCAAGGATCTTCTTTACAGAATCTTTTGTGAGATTTCCGTATGTCTCATCGCCTTCTGAACTCTTTATCATCATTACAGGCGCCAGAGAACAGCATCCGAGACATGCCACATTGTTCAGCGTGAAAATACCGTCTTCGGTAGTCTCTCCGTCCTTGATCTCAAGATATTCGCACACAGCTTCTTCGATCATCTCCGAACCGTTTACGTGGCACGCGGTACCCTGACACAGCATGATCAGATATTTGCCTACAGGCTTCAGTCTGAACTGTGCGTAAAAAGTAGCCACACCATAGATCTTCGCAGGCTTTATACCTGTCACTTCAGATATATAGTTTATAGCATCCACTGAAAGATATCCGTAGATATCCTGAGTCTTCTGCAGAATAGTGATCAAACTGCCTGGCACTTTTGCGTATTGTTCCAGCACAGGAGCAAGCTCCCTGAACTGCTCTTCTCTGCTCTGAGAACAACCGCAGCTACAACAATTTTCACTCATGTTAGTTCCTCCTAAAATACACTTACACGATACACAATAACATATTTACAATATTTACACAAAATTCGAACGTTTTTATTATAACAAAAATACCGCTGGCGCGCAACATGTAGCACAACAACGGCACTATAAAACAATTTATAGGTTTCGTAACAAATTCAGATAAAATACGCCCCGCGCGAATTTGGAATCGCGTGAGTGATTTCAGATATTTCCGGACTTTTTTACAGCTTCGCTATAAAAAACTCCAGTGCTAGAGAATCTTCCATAAGTCCTGTCTTTATATTCTCATCCACCTCATATGCAGCAGACAGCGCGTTTCGCAGATCCGCCATGGAGTAAAGCCCTGTGACAGCCATTGCCTTTTTCACTCTGAACTCGTGCATACCAAGCTTTTTATGGATACTTCCGGGAGGAACACCCTCGTCTTTCATTTCCTTGACTGACAGGATAAGCTCCAGCTGACCTGTGATCAGCCCCAGAAGCTGGAACACACTGCTTCCCATGTTGAGCAGATTGTGTAAAAGTCTGAATGCCTCGTCCTTTCTGTTCCTGCCGATCGCGTCAAGCATCGCAAATACGTTATTTTCCGGATTCGCAGCTATTATGTCGCTTACATCTGCAGCTGTTATCTCCGGTGCAGCTCCGCTGTGCGCTATTATTTTTTTCAGGTCGTTTTCCAGATTGTACAGGCTGTATTCGATGGATTTGTTGCCGTACCCGCTCTCCGACATTATCAGATTTATCACCGACGACGTGTAACTCTTTCCTGCAGCCCTGAACCGTTTTTCGATGAAACTCCTCAGCTGGGCGTCCTTGAGCGGCTGGAAATCATACACCTTGCCGTTCTTTTCCACGGCCGTCCTGATCTTGTTCTTCCCGCTTTTCTTTTCACCCTGTTCAGGCGCCGTTATCAGCAGCAGGCTTTCTTCCGGTATGTCCGAAAAATATTCGATCAGCATCTTCAGATCATCAGCAGGCATGCTTTTCAGATCGTTCCCCATCGCAGGCGCAAAATCCTGAAGCAGCACCACCTTTCTCTCTGACATCAGACTGACTGTCTCCAGACTTTCTATTATCTTTCCCGCCGATGCATCCTCGCCCTCGAGCACAACGAGATCTATAGCCTTGCATGCTTCTGACACATATTTTCTGATGAGCGCATCGGTGTACCATCTTATAAGGTACTCCTCCTTGCCGCACAGGAGCACGAGACTCGGTATCTTCCCCGCTTTTATATCCTTGCCTATAGTTATGAATGCATGTTCCTTTTCTCTGTAACGCTCCGCTGCCATCAGTCGCCTTTCCTCTTTATCACTGTCTTAACATAGTCATCACCTCTGCCTTCCCGTCATCCGAAAAGTCAAAGCCGACAGCTCCGTCCTTATCATTTCTGTATACCATTATACCGTTTTGCCGGTAATTTTCAATAACCCCGTTGTCAGGGTGCCCGAAATTGTTTTTTCCGACCTGGAACACAGCGTATGAGGGCGCTGCCTGCTCCATGAATTTCCCACTGTAGCTGTACCGGCTGCCATGATGGGCTACTTTCAGTATATCGCAGCATATATCGCTCCGCCACGCCTCTCCGATCTTCTGAAGACAATCCGCATCAACATCTCCCGTGGCTATCACGCTCACATCCCGCATACAGATCTTCATGATCAGACTCGACTGATTCTCGTCCTCTTCCTGCTGCAGCAGCTTCTCATACTCTCTGGCTGTTTTTCTCTCAGGCCACAGGACTCTTACGCTTGTCTCCGCTGAAAGCTGCACAGTCTGCCCTTTATACAGATATGTCAGCGCTTCAGGTTCAAGCCCTGTCTCGCGCAGTATCTCTTCTTCTCTCGGGCGGTTGCCCTCATACAGATAGAGACGTTTGATCATCCCTTCTCTGCAAAGCTCTGCGATACCTTTATAATGGTCAGTATGCAGATGCGTCACAAAGGCCCCGTCCAGTTTTTTCACTCCGTTTTTCAGCAGATACGGCTTCAGTACTTTTTTCCCTACATTGTAATTTATGCTGCCGCCTCCATCGACAAAATAATTTCCGCCGTCCTCTGTCCTGAAATGTATGCAGTCTCCCTGCCCTACATCCACGAAAGTCAAATCTGCCTTTTCAAAACCGCTGCCGCATATTTCCCCTAAAGAAAACGAAACAAGCAGCACCGCAGACAGCATCAGAGGTATAAACTTCTTCCCGCCCCTTCTTTTTATCGCCAGACGCCCTTCTTCCGAAAGGAATACCATCAGTGACATATAATAAAACGCAAGCGTGCCCTTTCCGGGAGACGTCACCTCAAAAACCGTCACACCGTCTGCAGCTGAAACATGGTTAAGCACAGTCATCATCCTGCAAAGACCTGCCGCTGCAGCAGATACGACAGAAAACAATCCGTCCGACGATACGGAAAAGACCATGGCGCACAGCCCCATCGGCACTATGATACCGGTAAGAAAAATCACAGGCACGTTCACGAGCACTGCACCCGGAGACAGATAGTTGAATACATATGCGACGTACGGCATCAGCCCCGCCTGCACCGAAAGGCTTGCCGTGAATATACCTTTATATATTTTTTCAGCTGCAGGCATCACCATCATCATAGTCAGCACTGCGAGGAACGACATCTGAAACCCCGTATTGAAAATACTCATGGGATTTCTCATCATCATGACCGCAGCAGTGCAGAATGCTGCCGAATACAGATCGTATCTCCGGTTTGTCAGTATCGCGAACTGATGCAGTCCTATCATGAACACCGCTCTTGTCACCGACGGTGAAAATGATGCAAGCACTGCATAGCAGCAGAAAAACGTCATGGTCGCGGCAAAATACAGTCTGCCTTTTCCCCATCTCCACAGCTTCGATATCACAGCATAGATGATCCCTATATGCAGTCCGCTTACCGCCAGCACATGCGCCGTGCCGTTTTTCCGGAACTCCTCCAGGACATCCTCATCCATCTCATCTTTTTCCCCGAACAGTATCGCCCCCATCATCGACGATGCATCGTGTCCCGCCTTCTGCTCAAGCTTTGAAAGGAACGTTTCCCTGAACACATACAGCCGGCCGGCAACCGTGTGCATCCCTTTTCCATCCAGCACCTCCACGCTGTCAGCTTTTATCACATCATTTATACCTACAGATCTGAGATACAGCGAATAATCGAAACAGCCGGGATTTCTCCCCGGCGAAGGACGCTCTGCAGTGCCCTTCACTTTTATGATATCGCCCGGCACCATGCCATCATCGGCATTCTCAGAATATCTCACTGCGAGCACATCACGAGATGAGATGATATTGCCGCCTGGTCTGTATATCCTGATCCTGTACTGATGCCTGCATGTGCCGTCACTCATCTCCTTTTGACTTATCTGCACTGTCTTCCCCGTCATTTCATAAACTTCACCATCCTGAAGCACCGGTGCGCCCCTTACAATATCGTACATCACGAAATTCGCAGTGCCTGCCAGATACGAAATGAGCACCATGCAAAGTGCCGCAGGCAGTCGCCATTTCCGGCTGCTTAAAGCCAGCATCAGCATACATGCAGCTGCAGTCAGGATCAGGACTTTTAGCCCGCAGTAATACCCTGCAGCGACAGGAGCTGCAAATGCAAACACTATGTACAGCAGCGGTCTCCTCACACTGCAATTTCTCGTTCCGTCCCCTTTGTCCATTTGCTGCGCCGCCTCACTTTGTTTGATTATTTTTACTTTTTTTCTATTTTATTCCATAAAACTATTTTTGTCAAGGCTCTGTGAAACTTGCCTATTTTCTTTTACTTTTCATTTCTTTAATGGTATAATTATGTCGACTAATTCAAAAAACTAGGAGGAAAAGATTTTGTCTGATAAATATAACAACAAAACAGATGATGAGTTTTTCGCTCAGTTTGATCAGCCTCAGACACCGGCAGATCAGGCTAATCGCAGCGGTGCAGACAATGTCGGCACCGCTTATACGGAAAGCAGTGTCGCGGGCAGGAGAAGATCATCCCGGAGCGGCCGAGACAATTCACGCAGAAATGGCAGACCGACTGACCGCACAGCTTCGGCACAGGGCAGACAGCAGGCCGGATCTTCATCTGCAGGATCGGGAAAGCGTGCATCTTTCCTTAAGAAAATGGCAAACAGCAACGGCCTGAAATCAAACGACACCACTCTTTCGATAGTACTGAAATCTGCAGCCCTGCTCGTTGTCGGACTGATCATGGCTGTCGGTATCTACGTAGGTATCGTGTTCACTACAGCACCTAAGATCAATACAGATGATATTTATTCGATGCTTTCACAGAGATCGGTAATGTATGATTCTGACGGCAATGAGATCGAAAATCTCTATTTTTCCGATGGCAACAGAACTATCGTAAAATACGACGATATCCCTGAAGACATGGTCAACGCAGTCGTTTCCATAGAAGACAAGAAGTTCTGGTCGCATAACGGCTTCAACTTTATCAGAATGGTCGGCGCAATCAAGGACAGCGTACTCGGAGGCGGTCAGATAAGCGGTACAAGTACGGTAACTCAGCAGCTTGCGAGAAACGTTTACCTGTCTGAGATCAAGAGCCAGCGAAGTCTCAGCAGAAAGATCTCGGAGGCTTACTGCACGATAGTACTTGAGAAAAACCTAACAAAAGAAGAAATAATGGAAGCCTATCTGAATACTATCTACCTGGGATTCAATTCATACGGCATACAGGCTGCATCACAGGCATACTTTTCAAAAGATGTTCCTGAACTGGATACGCTCGAATGCGCGGCACTCGCAGCTATGCCTCAGTCGCCTGACACATATGCGCTGATCAAGGCTGACTACGACAACAGCAATACATCGCTGCCTGTGCTCACAAGTGTGGACTCTGTCACTTATCTGTACAACGGAGATATCTCAAAAGACAGACGTGATGCAGTACTCGTAAACATGAAGAATGCAGGGTACATAACAGCTGAACAGGAAAGCGAGTGCCTGAATGATGACCTCAAGAACCACATGAAGCTCGGCATATCGTCAAGCGGAAGCCTCACTTCCTACTTCACCGACTACGCAGTCGATCAGCTCACTGACGACATAGTATCCGAATACGGTGTGGATCGCTCCGATGCGCAGAATATGATATATTCAGGCGGCCTCAAGATCTACACAACTATGGATTCCAGCATACAGTCCATCGTCGAAGATGAATTCAGCGATGACAGCAACTACGCAGGCATCGGATATGCCCGAACGAACAGTTCCGGAGACCTGCTTGACGATAACGGAGATATACTTCTATACGACTACTCGCACTATTTCAACAGCAATGATGAATTCACGCTGACAAGCGACGAATACACTATGGAGAGCGACGGCAGCATGAAGATCCTTGCCGGAAAACGACTCAATATCTATGAGATAGAAGTCAACGACGAGCCTGACGTAAGCATAGAATTCAAGGGAATGTACACGAGCGAAGGCGGCACATTCTACTTCATAGAAAGCGGTGCACTTTCCATCCCTCAGGGTTACAAGACAGTCGACGGTGACGGAAACGCAATCATTTCGGCACAGTTCTTCACGGACTACCCTGAATTCTTCGTAAAGAGCGGAGACAGCTATACCGTCAACAGCGGCAACTACAGTCTCAAACAGAAGACCAGACAGCCGCAGGCTGCGATGGTTATCATGGAGAACGAGACCGGTGAAATCAAAGCTATGATCGGCGGACGAGGCACATCCGGAAAACAGCTCTTCAACAGAGCTACAAACCCTAGACAGCCTGGTTCATCCGTAAAGCCTATCGCTGTATACGGACCTGCTCTCCAGATGAGCTATGAATATGAAAAAGACGGCAAGACAATGAGCCTCGACAGCAGTGACGGAAGCAACTGGGGCAAATACATAACTGCCGGAAGCATCATCAACGACGCACCTCTTACATTTAACGGTGCGACATGGCCTAAGAACTTCTACAGCGGTTACCGTGGCCAGATGTCCTTCCGTACAGCGCTTCAGCAGTCAGTAAACGTCTGCGCAGTAAAGATCTATCTTCAGATCGGTCCTGATTATGCAGCATCCATGCTGAAGAAAGTCGGTATAACAACAGTGGATGACGAAGGTGAAGTAAACGACCTGAATCCTGCAGCTCTTGCTCTGGGCGGTATGACACAGGGTATCTCCCCTCTCGAGCTCACTGCAGCATACGCTACATTCCCGAATGGAGGAGTTTACAAAAACCCTATTTCATATACAAAGGTTCTCAATTCAAAGGATGAAGTCCTCTTCGAGAAATCATCGGAAGGTGAACAGGTATATAACGAAGGTGTAGCATGGATAATGACTGATATACTTCACACTGTAGTAACGCAGGGTATCGCAGGCAACGCCAATATCAGTTCACAGCCGGTAGGCGGCAAGACCGGTACTACCGATAACAACTACGATGCATGGTTCGCAGGCTTTACACCGCAGTATTCCGCAGCATTATGGATGGGTAACGATGTAAACATAGACCTTACTGCAGGCAGTGCGCAGTCTGCAAGCTTCTGGTCAAATATCATGGAAAGAGTTTGCGCTGACATTCCTAGAGCTTCTTTCAGAGAAAAGCCTAGCAATGTAATAAGCTACGGCGGTGAATATTACACCGACGGAACGTATTCCAAGACAGGACTCACACCTTCCGCAACTCAGGGGGAATCCACTACCCAGCCATCGAGCAGTGAAGAGCCGTCCAGCAGTGAAGAGTCATCATCGATGACACCTTCATCAGGCAGCGAATCTTCAAGCAGCGGAGATAACAACTGATGATAGGATACACCTCATAAACACGACCGGCCCCGCTGATCTGAATTCTGAATAATGACAAAAACAGTGATCGACATCTGTCAGTCACTGTTTTTTTATAGAACAAAAGTCGACTCCGCCGAATACTGATCATTTGACGCAGAGATCTTTTTAATACATATCATCTTACCGACTTGGGGTTGAATATCACAGCGATAAGATATCCCCAGCCTATAGCTACGGTTATCCCCCCTGCCGCCGCTTTCAATCCTCCTGTAACTGCCTCGAAAAGCCCTTTTTCTGCGCCTTCAACAGCACCTTTGACCAGATTGTACCCGAACCCCGGCAGCGGTACTCTGGCGCCCGTTCCTGCGAACCGGACGAGGTATTCATACAACCCGAAAGCCTGCAGCACAGCTCCGGCGCAGACCAGCAGCACCAGCACCCTCGGCGCCGTAAGCCTCGTCGCATCCATCAGCAGCTGTCCCACGACGCATATAGCGCCTCCCGTTACGAAAGCATATATATAATCCATGTCAACACTTCACTCCATTCTCAGATACTTTTTATTTTATTTTTCTTCTGTTCTTTATCTATTATGAGATCCCTGCCTGCACGTCACTCTGCCTCCAGCGAAACCGCATGGGCTATTCCGGGAATGGACTCCCCCTGGAACGGACTTATAGTAGATAAAAGCGCACCTGTGGACATGATCAGGACTTTGCGGAAGTCGCCTTTTCTGAGCTTCCCGCATACATATCCGGCAAAAAGCGACGCCGAACAGCCGCAGCCGCTGCCGCCGCTGTGAACATCCTGCTCCTTTTCATATATCATCGCGCCGCAGTCATCGTATACAGCATCTATCACCGCTTTGTCAAATCCCGCATCGACGAGCAGATCTTCGACGATGCTTTTGCCTATGAATCCCAGATCCCCGGTAAACACAGCATCATAGTGATCCAGAGTCCTCCCCGTATCCTGAAGATGATTGAGAAGTGTATCTACAGCAGCCGGCGCCATAGCGCTCCCCATCTGATTGGCATCTTTCACACCGGCATCGATGACTTTCCCGATCGTGCCGCTTTCTACACGTATACGTCTGATCCTGCTCACCCTGCCGTTCTCATCCGAACTCATCCTTCTATCGCTGTCCGCCGAAGCAATCAGCACTGCACCTGCCGCTGTAGCCGTCCACTGAGCAGATGGCGGCCTCTGATTACCATGCTCGAGCGGCATCCTGAACTGCCTCTCAGCAGTACAGTAATGACTCGATGCGCCGGCGATCACATTGTCACTGTATCCGCCGTCCACCAGGACAGAGCCGAGTATCATCGATTCAGTCATCGTCGAACATGCACCATACATCCCCAGAAAAGGAATGTGCATATCTCTCGCCATAAAAGAGGATGACATCAGCTGGTTGAGCAAATCACCGCTGAGCATCGCGCCTATATCATCACTGCTCTTTCCCGAACGTTCCATTGCCTTCACTATAGCTGTCTTCAGCATCTTGCTTTCCGCTTTTTCCCAGGTTTTCTCCCCGTAGGTATCGTCCTCCAGACACTGATCGAACCATTCATGCATAGGCCCCTCGTCCTCCTTGACGCCGCCTATGGAATACGTGCCTATGATATATGGCCTGTTTTTAAAAAAAATAGTCTGTTTTCTGCCTTTCATCACAACCTCCTGAGAGTTTTACGCTGCAGCTTACAACACTGCCTGCGATACGGCTGTCCGCACCGGCAAGCCATATCCGCACAGATCAGTCCATATCCGCGCTGATCATTTCCACACTGGTCAGTTCACAGAAAGATACCGATCAGCCAGTATATGAACCCTGTTACCATAGAGATAGTTATACCGGTCACCAGCACAGGCCCGGCCAGCGAAAACAGCTTCGCACCGACGCCAAGCACCACACCTTCCTTCTTGTACTCCAGCGCCGGAGCCACCATCGAATTCGCAAATCCCGTTATCGGAACTATCACTCCCGCTCCTGCGAATTTTCCTATCGTATCGAACCATCCGAGACCGGTCAGCAGCTGCGCCGACATTATCAGCAGCATCACCACATACGCAGACGCATTTTTTTCAGATGCACCGGCTGCAATAAACCGGTTTTCAGCCCACAGAGACACCATACATATCGCTCCTCCTGTCAGAAAAGCCTTTAGCGAGTTTTTTAAATACTTCGGCTTCGGCGTAAACTTCTCAGAATATTTTTCATAAGCCTTTGCGATCTGTTTTTTCTCAGGCATACCCTTGTTATCGTCGTTTCTGTTGCCAGTCATCTCTCCAACTCTCCCCCTGTTCATTTTACCGTCTCGTTTATTATTTCCATTTGTGCTATAATAAACCGAAAAACAGAAAAATATCAAAATAATAATATCGGTATCTCCAAAAACGACACCGTTTTCAGGATAAATGAAAGAGAGGATCTGCCTATGAAAAATATAATACTTGCATCCGGCTCACCGAGAAGGATAGAAATAATGAAGGATCACGGACTCGATCCGGAAATACGACCTGCAGACGTGAACGAAAACCTGCCCTTTTACATGACACCCGAAGCTTCGGTCATGTACCTTGCTTTCAAAAAAGCCGTCCACACAGCGACTTTGCACTATAAACCGGACAGCATCTACATATCGGCTGATACAATCGTGGAATATAAAGGGCAGATCATCGGAAAGCCGCACGACAGTGGCGATGCATTCCATACGCTGCATGAGCTGCGAAATGATACCCATCATGTCATCACCGGGGTATGCATCCTCGAAACAGGCTCCGCTCAAAGCAGCTCGCCGCTTCAGTCATTTAAGAGAAAAGAATGCTTTTACGAAACGACCTCCGTATTTTTTAAAGACTACAGCGATGATGAGCTCCTTGCTTATGTAAATACCGCAGAACCCTACGACAAGGCCGGCGGCTACGCGATCCAGGGCACTTTTGGAAAATACATAGACCATATCGAAGGCGACTATGACAATGTCGTGGGCTTTCCATGGGAAAGGATAGCTGCATTACTGAAGCTATAGCTATAGGTGCAGAGTGCCAACAGGGACCCACATTTAATGCATGTTTTCTTTATACAGCAAAACGGAACCCCGCGTTAAACGCGGGGTTTTCCTTATACAAAAAGACCCCGGACTCTTTCAAGTCTGAGGTCTTTGATTTCATTATACGATTTTACTCGTCCGCTTTAAAAGCTGTAAAGCTTACGCTTCCTTTTCTGCTGCATCGAACAGTGCTTCAGCATTGTCCCACTCAGCGATGATTTCAGGAATTACCTTGTAGAGGTCGCCTACGATACCGTAGTCAGCAACTTCGAAGATAGGAGCATCAGGATCCTTGTTGATAGCAACGATGATGTCTGATGTCTGCATTCCTGCCAGGTGCTGGATAGCTCCTGAGATACCGCATGCAAAGTAGATTTTAGGCTTTACAGTAGTACCAGTCTGTCCAACCTGGTGTGAGTGATCGATCCATCCAGCATCTACAGCTGCTCTTGATGAACCAACAACTCCGCCAACTTTGTCAGCGAACTGCTTGATCAGTTCGAAACCTGAAGCATCGCCGAGACCTCTTCCGCCTGAGCAGATGATGTCAGCATCAGTTAATGAAACTAATTCCTTAGCTGATTTAACGATTTCAACAATCTTAGTTCTGATGTCAGCTTCAGTGATAACAGGCTTAACGTTGATAACTTCGCCAGTAGCACCTTCCATTCTTTCCATCTTCTGCATAACTCCAGGTCTTACTGTTGACATCTGCGGTCTAGTTCTAGGGCAGATAATAGTAGCCATTAAGTTACCGCCGAATGCAGGTCTTGTCATCTTTAATCCAGTGTCAGGATCTGCAGGGTCTAAAGTTGAAGTGTTCAGAGTAGTGTTTTCTTCTGCGAACTTGATGTAGTTTGCAACTTTTACGTCAAGGTGAGTACAGTCTGCAGTAAGACCAGTATCCATTCTTGCTGCTACTCTTGGTGCTAAGTCTCTTCCGATGTGTGTAGCACCGTACATTACGATTTCAGGCTTGTATTCAACGATAGCGTCTGAAATAACTTTTGTATATCCATCAGTTGTGAAGTTTTCGAGTAATGGATCTTCGATAAGGTAAACCTGGTCAGCACCGTATTCGAAGCATTCCTGTGCCAGATGTCCAACGTTGTTACCAACGATCAGAGCACAAACTTTTGTGTCAGCGCTGATGTCTCTTGATAACTTGTGACCTTCGCCGATAAGTTCGAGTGCCACGTTCATCAACTTGCCATCACGCTGTTCTGCATATACCCAGATATTTTTATAATCCGCAAAATTTGTTGACATGTTCTTTCTCCCTCCTTAGATAACGTGCTTCTTCTTAAGATTGATAAGCAGGTTCTTTGCCAGATCCTTTTCAGAATCTCCGTCAAGCATAACGCCTTTGCCCTTTGGTTTCGGTGTGAATGAACGGAATACGTTTGTAGGGGATGCCTTGAGACCTACAGTTGTAAGGTCAACTTCGATGTCTGCAGCATTCCAAACCTTGATATCTTTTTCAGGATTGAAGATGCCTGAAATCGACATATATCTAGGTGTATTTAATTCTTTGATTGCAGTCAGCATGCAAGGAAGTGCGATTTCGATAACTTCGTATCCGTCTTCCAGCTGTCTTTCTACAGTTACTTTCTTTCTGTCATCGCTGATTTCGAACTTCTGAACATATGTAACCTGTGGAAGATCTAATTTTTCTGCGATCTGAGGACCAACCTGTGCAGTGTCTCCGTCGATAGCCTGACGTCCTGCAAAGATCATGTCAAATTCACCGTACTTTTTGATAGCAGCAGTGATTGCATTTGAAGTAGCCCATGTATCTGAACCACCTACAGCTCTGTCACTTACGAGGATACCTTCGTCTGCGCCCATAGCGATGCATTCGAACAGCATAGCTTCAGCCTGCGGAGGTCCCATGGTGATTACTGTAACGTGAACATCATCAAATTTATCTTTAATCTTTAACGCTTCTTCCAGAGCATTGGCGTCATCCGGATTGAGGATACTAGGTACACCATCTCTGATCAATGTTCCTGTTTCAGGGTTGATTCTGATTTCATTTGTATCAGGAACTTGTTTTGCGCATACTAATACTTTAAAAGCCATGTTTTTTCCCTCCTAATATATTATTTACCCAGAACTGATGCGGCGATAACCATCTTCTGAACTTCTGAAGTACCTTCATAGATCTCAGTGATCTTAGCGTCTCTCATCATTCTTTCTACCGGATAATCCTTAGTATATCCGTATCCGCCGTGCAGCTGTACGCACTTAGTAGTTACGTGCATTGCAGTTTCTGCAGCAAATAACTTAGCCATTGCAGCGTTAGGACCATAAGCAAGGCCTTTGTCCTTCATGTCTGCAGCTTTGTATACGAGAAGTCTTGCAGCTTCGATTTCAGTTGCCAGCTCAGCTACTGTGAACTGAAGTGCCTGCATCTGTGATAATTTCTTGCCGAACTGCTTTCTTGCCTTCATGTATTCAACAGTTACATCAAGAGCTCCCTGTGCGATACCAAGAGCCTGTGAAGCGATACCGATACGTCCGCCGTCCAGTGTTGACATTGCAACTTTGAAGCCTTTTCCTAACTGGCCAAGAAGTCTGTCCTTAGGAATCTTGCAGTTCTGGAAGATAAGCTCAGTAGTTGAAGATGCGCAGATACCCATCTTGTCTTCTGTCTTACCGATTGAGAAACCTTCGTCACCCTTCTCAACGATGAATGCGCTGATTCCGTGATTTCCCTTTGATTTATCAGTCATTGCCATAACTACGAATACTTCTGCATATCCGCCGTTTGTAATGAACACCTTAGCTCCGTTGAGAAGCCAGTAGTCGCCCATGTCTTCTGCTCTTGTCTGCTGACCTGATGCGTCAGTTCCTGCGTTTGGCTCAGTTAAACCAAATGCTCCGAGTTTCTTTCCTGAAAGAAGATCCGGGAGATACTTTGCCTTCTGCTCTGGTTTACCATACTTGAAGATAGGCCAGCAGCAGAGTGAAGTGTGAGCTGAGCAGATAACGCCAGTTGATGCGCATACTCTTGAAAGCTCTTCAACAGTGATCGCATATGAGATGTGATCTCCGCCTGCTCCGCCAACTTCTGTTGGGAATGGTACGCCTAAAAGACCGTATTTTGCCATTTTTTCTACAGTCTCAACAGGGAATCTGTGTTCCTTGTCGATATCCGCAGCTAAAGGTTCAACCTCTGTTACGGCAAACTCTCTTACCATTTTTCTTACGAATTCTTGCTCCTTCGTTAGTTGAAAGTTCATGTACATGCCTCCTTAATTACTAATAACGTTTTTAATCATATCCTTGCTGTGTTTATCACAGCAAGTCGTTATGTTTGTAACAATCTACATTACCCATTAAAACATTTTTTAGTGGGTATTTCAAGTTGTTTTTAAGCAAATTATTCATATTTATTTCAATTATAAATTTTGCCTGTATTTGTACGGCATTTATGACAAGTTTATGATTAATGCCACACAATTCTATTTATTTTACTTCTCTTTCAGACGTCCCGTCCTGTAGGCCTTTACAAGCTCTTTGAGCTCGTCTACCTCCTGCTGGAGCTCCTTGCCGAGGTCCGTATCCTTTACGAGCATTCTCTTTTCAAGGGTCTTGACAGTTCTGATAACAGGCGAATGGAACTCCTGTGTACCATCCGGCTGAAGAGGACTGTACGGCTTGTGCTCCGCGAGCGCCATGAATCTCGAATTGAATATGAAAGTATACCCTGCTATACCGGTCTGTTTCTGATAAGCTTTTGACATACCGCCGTCGATGACTATCAGTTTGCCTCCGCCTTTGACAGGACTTTCACCATCTTTGATCTTAACAGGTACATGTCCGTTGAGTATTATCGAATTCTTCGGGTCGAGACCGAATTCCATGAGAATCTTTTCACATATGTCTTTTCTGTTTATGAGTTTGTAATACGGCACCGTATGCTCTTTATGCGTCTTCTTGTCTGCGACGAAGCATCTTTCAAAAGTCGTCATCTGATCTTTACCGAAAAGCGGCGACTTCTTGCCGAGCCACAGATACCACATAAGATCTCCGGACCTGCCTGTCTCTCCGGACTCGTCAGGACTGAAATAAGCCTTTCTGAGCTCCGAATCCAGGAAGTCCATATACGCTTTGCCGGATGCCGTCACGCCGTTTACAGTACAGTTTTCAAAATTACCGTCTTCATCCATAGGTATGCAGCCGTGGAACATCAGGTTTCCGTTCACTATAGTGTAAAGCGCACCGTGGCTGTACATGAACTTTATGTGAGCCTGCAGCTTTTCACTCTGGACAAAAGACGCCTCGAGCGCGTTGAGCACATTGACCTCGTCTTCTGTAAGCCTGTACGGATCATCCGGATCTATAGTAGGGAAGTTCGTGTCTCTGAGAGGGAAAACCCCGTCTCTGAGCTGGACAGTGCCCTTTTCATAATCGATCTTATCGAGCAGCAGACGGTTTTCCAGGCCGTATTCCGGATGTGCCATTATCCTCTGCCCCTCCACCTTGAACTGGCAGATGGAGATCGCCTTGTTCATCTTCGCAGCGAGCAGATCGTCTATCGGGTCGAACTTGTTCTCCTCGAGCTTCTTCGGCATGAAGAATTCACACGGATCATCTCCGTATATCTTCTGAGCCATCGACGCCAGCGGTCTCAGGTTGATGCCGTAGCCGATTTCAAGCATGTCGAAATTATTGTAACTGATATTCATCCTGAGAACATTTGTCATGCACGCCCAGTTTCCTGTAGCTGCGCCCATCCATACGATATCGTGATTTCCCCACTGAAAATCCACATCGTGATACTCCATCAGGAAATCCATTATCGCGTCCGGATGCGAACCTCTGTCCCATATATCTCCGATGATATGCAGCCTGTCCACCGCAAGGGAGCTAATGACATCTGTGAATGCTATTATAAAGTCCTCAGCTATGCCGCAGTCGACGATCGTCGCTATGATCTGACCGTAATAATTTCCCTTGTTGGCTTCGTCTGCGGTGTGCAGCAGTTCGTCCAGTATATAGGCATATTCTTTCGGCAGCCTTTTTCTTATCTTTGATCTTGTATATTTGTTCGTAACGGATTTACAGACCATGACCAGTCTGAAAATAGAAATCTTACACCACTTGTCGAAATCTTCCTCGCTCTTTTTTCTTCGCTTTATCTCCGCTTCAGCGTTATATATGAGAGCCGCGAGTTCATCTCTCTCGTCTCGTGTGAGATCAGGTCCGAAAATCTCTTCTATCTTGGACCTTATGACACCTGACGCACTTTTCAGCATGTGTATAAAAGCTTCATGTTCGCCGTGCAGGTCACTTAAAAAATACTCTGTTCCTTTAGGCAGCGAAAGTATCGCATTCAGGTTGACGATCTCCTCCGTTGCCGCTTTTACATTTGGATATTTCTTAGACAGATGCCTAAGCAAATGCTGGTCAATCATGACACATCCTCCTCATTTAATTCATTCTCTGTTATTATACAACATAATGAGGAGTTTTGAAACATGTTAATGCATCCGGCTGTATGCTCATCACGAACGAAACACTGACTCTGTAATGCAGTGCCTTTTTCGCCACTTTTACACCCGCCGACGCGATCAGGCCCATCGAATTATCTCCTTGAATTATTTTCCTCTATCCTTCTGATTTCACTGAATATCAAATTTTCTGTCGTGTTTCTCTGCTTCCTTGCCCCGAATAAACTGACACATTAAAGGCTGTCCTGCTTAACTGCCATGCCCGCCCTGTGAATATCTGTAACTATCTCAGACAGTATTTCAGAATAAAAAAACGCCGGACAGGCAGCAGGCGTCTCAGCCTGCCATCTTATCCGGCTATTATTTCCTTTGAAGAAATCACCCTCCGATGAACGGGTAAAAGCTTGCTATCCCAGTAATACCAATGGACAGCAGGCTTTTTCGTCAATCAGGTGTCAAAGACGTGATCATACAGCTACTAATTTATCACAGCCATAATCATCCTTCACAGCTGCTTCCGATATCACCTCGTTTTCCAGATCCTTTTTTATCATCTCTATATCTCTTTCCTTTGGTTCTCCGTAACCTCCTCCCCCCTGGGTGATCATAGTTACTGTGTCGCCTGCTTTCATTGGATAATTATCGAACATCGTCATCAGATATTGGTGATCTTTCGTATATCCTCCAATAACTTTCTCTTTTTCTGTGCCCATATTCAGTATCACCGAACTCGGTTTTCCGTCCTTGCCTCCACATACACCCGGAGGTCCAAATCTGCTTCTGCCCATGCCTACATTCATGGTAGCATTCTGCAGCAATTTCCAGCTTACTTTGAGCCCCAGTCCTCCTCTGTATTTTCCTGCCCCTGCAGAATCAGTTCTGAATTCTCTTTCTGTGCATATCACCGGATACAAAAGCTCCATCTGTTCGGGAGTAAAATCCATGCAATTCCCATGCCTGCTGTATGTCGCATTCATACCATCTCCAAACGGAGTTCCTCCCCAGCCGCCAGGAGGCAGTTCTCCAAATGTGTCTGAAACACCCTGACGAGCATCTACGATCCCCCATGATATAGGATTGCAATCCGCATAAGGCATTCCTACTATCTTTTCCGGTATAGCCTCTTCGAGACACATCCATATCAAATCTGCGACCTTTTCGCTTGTTATCAGATTTCCATAATATACCGGTGCAGGCCATCTTGGATTGAATACTGTATTTTCAGGCACTACAATATTTATAGGTCTGTACATACCTGCGTTCGGAGGAGCATCAGGATCAAGGAAAAACTTCAATCCGAAATACACTCCGGAGCATGTTCCCGCCAGAGGATAATTCACAGGACCATCTACCGTAGGGCTGCTCCCCGTCAGGTCGACAGTAATATCTTCATCCTCTATAGTCACAGTTGCCTTGACATAAATAGCTTCGTTATTTACACCGTCAGCATCTATATAATCATCCGCTGTGTATACTCCGTTCGGCAGGTTGGCAATGGCTGCTCTTGTCCTGCGTTCCGTATAATCAAGAGCTTCTTTCATACAGGCTCTTACTGTCTCTTCGCCGTATTTTCCCACAAGCTCGAAAAAATATTTCTCCGCTGTATTAAGCGCTCCCATATGTGCTCTTATATCCCCGTCTATAAAATACGGCGCGCGTGTATTGTTTCTTATGATATCTATAAGCCACGTTACAGGCTCTCTGTTTACAAATATTTTCGTAGGCGGAAGACGTAACCCTTCTTCTGCTATATGAACTGCTGTCGGAGATTCTGAAGATGCTGCTTTTCCTCCCATATCCTGCCAGTGCCCTCTGCTGCAGGCATACGCTATAAGTCTCCCCTCCCAGAACAGCGGTGTAACAAACGTTACATCCATATTGTGAGTACCTCCCCGATATGGATCATTCAGGATGACCACATCTCCCTCATTGAAATCGTTTTCAAAAGCTTCTACTGCAGCATTCACACAGTGATGCATGGCTGCAAGATGCACGGGAACATTTGTAGTCTGCCCTATCAGATTTGCCTTGTCATCAAACAACGCATTTGAGAAATCCACCTGGTCGTACATAATAGGTGAAAAAGAGATCTTCTGCAGCGTCTGCGACATCATCTTGGTTATATAATCAAAAGTGCTTCTCACTACTTCGAATGTAATAGGATCCAGTTTTCTTTTCATTATATGCCTCCTTCCTGCTCTGCTTCAATTATCAGGCTCCTGGTACTTTCATCCACTCTGCATATCTTGCCCGGCGGTATTATCGTCGAAGATTTTTTTTCTCTTATTATCGCAGGACCACAAATAGTGATATCGCTTCCTGTAAAATCCCTCTGATATACAGGCGTCGATGTTTCAGCATCATCAAAGTATGCCTTTACAAGCTTTATGTCAGCATCAGAGTCTGATATATATGCATCCTGTATATTTATTTCTTCTGCAATAACGCCTATAACCGTTGTCCTTAATTTCGTGATCTCCACCTCGCTTCCAGGGTCATTTACAAAGTATATTTTCTTGTGTGCGGCATGAAAATCCTTTTCAAGCTTTTCTACTGTTTCTTCAGTAATGAGATCAGCTTCACACTCTATTTCCAGTTCGTAGCTCTGACCTTTGTACCTCATGGAAATAATATGCTTTATGACTTTTTCTTTGATCGGAACATCCTGTGAAAGCAACAGTGCCGTACCTTCTGCGTCCATATCTGCAAATGCCGTGTTTATATCGTTTATGTCAAGTTTATACAGACTGCTGTAGAAAAAACGCTCCACTTCGTTATGAAGATCCATATTGATATCGCCGTATGCACAAAGATTGCCCGGTTCCGGAGGCACTATAACCACAGGAATTCCGACTTTTTCCGCACATGCTGCCGCATGCATCGATCCTGCTCCTCCGAATGCCGAAAGCACAAAATCTCTCGGATCTCTTCCTTTTCCTATCGTTATCTCTTTTACAGCATTCGACATATTCTGGTTTACTATTTCAAGGATCCCTTTCGCAGTTTCCAGCATTCCAAGCCCGATCTTTTTTCCCAGCTCCTCTATACTTGCTTTTGCCGCTTCGATATCAAGCCGCATATCTCCGGCAAGGAATTCCTCTTCATCCAGATATCCCAGCACCAGATTTGCATCACATACCGTTGGTTCGGTCCCGCCAAGCCCGTAGCATACGGGGCCCGGATATGCACCCGCACTTTTGGGACCGACTTTCAGAACTCCGCCTGAATCCACCCATGCTATACTTCCGCCGCCGGCTCCGATTGATGTTATCTCAATTAGAGGTATAGGTACAGGCATGTCCCAGTCTACTTCAAAGTCTGAAGTCATAAACGGTTTACCATTTTCTATTATTGAAATATCTGTGCTCGTTCCTCCCATATCAAAAGTGATGATATCTTCATGTCCTGAAACTTTCGCTATAGAGAGCGCACCTACAACACCTCCTGCAGGACCTGACATAAGAAGTGTTTCCGGTTTCGTTCTTACAAGTTCTGACGTTATCGCTCCTCCGTTAGACTGTACCAGCAGCAGTTTTCCACCAAATCCTTTTGCCCTTAAACGATCTTCCAGGTTTTCTATATACCGGCTTACAAGATGATAAAGTGCAGCATTTATTATTCCTGTTGTAAATCTGCCGAGTGCACCGATATCAGGCAGTATGTCTGCTGATGATACTATATATGTTTCCGGAAGTTCCTCTTTTAAGATCTCTGCAGTCCTGTGTTCATGCTCTTTATTCACATATGAGTTCATATATCCTACGCATACGGTCTTTATGTCTTTTTCTCTGATTTTTTCTGCAACCTGACGTACCTGCTTTTCGTCAAGAGGTATCAGAATACCCCCGTCTTTATCGATCCTCTCTCTTACTGTAAACCTATTGCACCTCGGCACTATAGGCTCAGGCTTTTTCTGATATGGGTCATACAGAATTTTCCGGTGAAACCTGCCGATTTCCACAAGATCCCGCATTCCATCAGTAGTGACGAACGCAGTATCTGCATATGCTTTCATTATCATTGCATTGGTTGCCACAGTTGTTCCATGCACGATAAGAGTAATATCTTCATGCCTTATTCCGGCTTTCTCTATTACATCCATAACACCATTGGCATAATTCTCCGGTGTCGATGGTGTGCTGATGCAAAGAGATTCGCCTGTTTCTGTTTCATATGCAAACAGATCGGTAAAGGTCCCTCCTATGTCTATTCCTACTTTATATGTCATATCTTATCCTCCTTATTAACAAATAACAGCCTATCACCGACAGATTGGCAAAAATAAATCCATCAAAGTTTCGAAAGTAATTATTGAAATTATAAAATCAAGCCTCAAAAATCACTTCACCATTTTTTATCGTATATAAAACTTTCATATCGTAAAGTTCTCTGCTGTCAGGGTAATCATACGGATCTCTGTCTATTACAACGATATCTGCAAGCTTTCCTATTTCAAGACTTCCTTTGATATCTTCCGCTGCTGCTGCATAAGCTGCATTTGTCGTATACATTCTCAGCGCATCTGTTACCGAAATGTTCCTTATCGGATTATCACCGTTGACACAGGCAGCTATATCGACAAGCGGTTCTATTGCTGTGACAGGGCAATCCGAACCTCCGCAGATAGTTATCCCTGCGTCTATTATTCTATTGAAAGGATCCCATCTGTCAGCGCGTTCCCGTCCGAGAATCATTGCAAACTCTCCGCCATCTTTTTTGTCCCATGTGTATGTAAAGCCCGGCTGCATCGAAATAATAAGATCCAGATCTGCCGCCATTTTAATCTGCTCATCTGTAGGAAGGCAGAAATGTTCTATTCTATGCCTCAGATCTTTCTTTCCCTGTTCATTTATCACTCTATGATACGTCCATATCAGCTGATCTATCGCACGCTCTCCTACTGCATGCAGCGTACACTGCATTCCGGCTTTATGCGCTTCTGAAATAACTCTGTATACTTCTTCATCAGTATGATACAGAACTCCTCTGAGTGCCGGAGCTGTAACAAAAGGTTCAAAATTTGCCATTGTATATTCAAAAAGCGCTCCATCTAAAGTCAGACATCCGCCTACTCTAGGCAGTCCCTTATCTATGGCTTTCTGCACATCCCATGTCTGATAGAACACAACCATGTCTGTCTTAAGTCTGTCACTTCTCTCAAGAATAAGATCAAGATCTCTATCATCTTTTACGAACTGTCCGAAAAGACCATGTATAGTAGTTGCTCCTTTTGATGCCGCATAATCCGCACAATCCTCTATGACTTTCCAAAGTTCATCATCTGTCAGCGATCCCAGAATATTAGCAGTTGCAAGAAAAGAAGATTCATCCGACAAATACACTCCACTTATACCCCCATCTTTTTTCTCAACTCCAGGGTAATCGTCCGGCACGTCTGCAATCTCTATTCCTGCAGAATTTGTCGCACAGCCATGAAGAGTTGCGGCAAAAATAACCACTTTATGCCCATTGCATATTTGATCCAGTTCCCATCTGTCCGGATAGCGGCCTTCTTCTATATTCTGCGGGACATAATTCACCCCGTATATCCAGCCATTTCCTTCTTCACCAGAACATTTTTCCCTTAATACCTCCAGTACTTCATTTATATTACGGCAATTCTGCAGATCCACCCCGTTTAAATTTATGCCTGCATTTAAAACATGCACATGGCAGTCTGTAAGTCCCGGGAGAACTGTTGCACCATCAGCATCTAAAATCCTGTCCGCTTCGCCATTGAAATCACCCGTGCCTATATCGTTTATTTTTCCTTCTTTAACAGCCAGCCAGTTATACTTACTGAGTTCCGGATTCATAGAAATAATATTTGCATTTTTTATTATCAAATCATATTTCATGCTGCTCTCCTTTCTAAAATCAGGCGTTCATAAAATCATCTGTAAAAAGAGTTATGAACGCACTGAACAATCACCTGCCTCTGCTATGCTATGTTCTATATAGCTTTTCTGCTTCGTGGCTCTTTATAATTTTTAAGGACCTCAAACATCTCGTCTACATGGCTCTGTTTGCCAAATATGAGCCCGCATATTACCACAGCAAGTGTATTGCATACGAGACCTATAAAGCCACCGGTCCAGCCTCCTGCCCATGCAATCGCCTGCGGATAAAATATACCTATCACAGCCCAGAAAGAACCGATTGCAAAGCCTGAGATGGCTCCCTGCAGGTTTGCCTTTTTCCAGAACAAGCCAATGAACACAAGAGGAAAAGCCTGAACACAGCAATCATAGATTGCAATTACGAAGTACATAAGCTGTGCTACTTCAAACATCGAAATGATCATCGCAACAACACCTACACCTATCGTTGACAGCCTTGCGATTTTAAACAGTTTATCTCTACCCATTTTAGGAAAGAGAGGCGCAACGATATCTTTCGAGATCACTACCGCAAAGCAATTCATAAAAACAGCGATAGAACTCATGCTTGCAGCAAGACCCAGTACACCTAATATTCCCAGTCCTACAGGTCCGCCAAACTTTTCGGCCATCCAGAAACTTGTCTGTTGAGAGTCTTCCGGAAAACCTTCATTGAAACTCGCACCCAGTCCCAGAGCCATTACCAGAAAGCCCATCAGGATTCCCAGTAAAGGAGCAAACAGTACTGCTTTTTTAGTAGTTCTCGGACTGTCCGTCATATATAGCCTGTAGAACATTCCCGGAAGAACAAAACCGCCGACACCACATGTGATGATTACAGATGTCCAGAATGGGGCACCGTTCGCTCTGATCGACAGTAACTGCGGCTTGAATTCCTCAACAAGTGCATACAAATCAAAAATGCCTCCATAAGCCTTATATATCAGCCAGTATATGAACAGGACACCTACCACTCCCATAGTTATACCTTGTACCAGCCCTCCAACGGCGGTCCCTCTTGCTCCACCGAAAAAGGTATATGCTGTTACAAAGCCTGCACCGATTATAATAGCCGCTTCGAAACCTACAGTATAATATGTGGCTGCATGTACCATATATCCTAATGCTTTTATTTCAACAATCAGCCAAGGCGCATAGAAAATAAACAGTATAGTCATGAATATCCATCTGAATTTCTGACTGCCATATCTTTTGGCGATATAATCACCTTCTGTTTCCAGTCCATATTCCTTACCCCATATCCATACCGGTCTTGCCTCGTAATACTGTATTATGCATGCTACTGTGGAATATATGATAATGTACTGTGCAAACACACCTGTGTCGGCAGAGGTAGCGACCCATCCGACATATACAGCTCCTACATACCATGCACCTACAACAGAAAAGGCATTGAGGAAAACCCCGAAAGATCTGTTCCCTACAGCATATGTCTCTAAATCAATCTGTTTTTGAGTGGAAACTTTAATGATACATGCATTTAGCACGAAATACCCTATCATTATGGAAATCGTTATAACTGCATCTGGCATCATTTTTCACCTCCTTCCCCACTGTCTTCTTCAAAATTTGCCCTTTCCTCATTTTCGAATTTTCCTTCGATAACGAAAAAGGTGATCAGACCTATACATATCATTACCGGTGCAAGTAAAATACAGAACTGTGAGCATGGCAGTCCAATAATATGCGGGTCTATTACATCAATCACGTCAAGAAACGGCGGAAAAGTTATGAACAATACCCATATGGAAAAATATATTGCCATAACTATATATAGCTTTACTCTTTTTTTCGACATAATACTCTCCTTTCTTCTGCTTATCAGACAGTTCATTTTTAGACAAAACGGCTTTCTAAAACTGATTTCACCCCCTTCCATTCCTGCAGACATTTCCCCATTTAGCTTTACACCTTTGATACTCTGCAAAATATATCATAATATATTGAATGTTCTTGAAATCGTATATACTCATATGATAGTATTAGTCCAACAAACGACAACCACCCTTCGTAGTATTTTTTAACTGGCTATTAGCTTTTGGTTGTAGACATGTACTACCTAAAGGAGGTTCATAATCATGCTGAACCATACAGAATGGAATAAATTTGTTAAAATAATAGAGCAATTATGGCTTCCCGTAAACGACAACACTTTTAAAGAAAATGTGCTGAAGCTGATAAAAGAAATCATACCATTTAATCTTGCGGGGTTCTGTTACTACAAGGAATTTGCAGACTACCACGAGGCTGTGATCGAAAATTATATAATGGTAGGCGATTTCTGCAACGAATTTATGGACGAACACAAGTACATGTATGACAATATATATGGCAAATACGACTATACAAAATGGCTTCTGGGATCAAAAGAATCAGTCGTTTGCAGAGAATCTGATATTGTCAGTTCGCAATTTCGTGACAAATCCAAATTCTATACCCTTTTTCTTGAGCCAAGAAATCTCATTTACTGTATGGACTGTTATATAATAAACGAAGCAATACCCCCACACATTCTCTTCTTTTACAGAGATACTGTATCCGGAGATTTTTCTGATAAAGAACTGTATATGCTCAACCGGCTGATGCCACATATAGAGGGGCGCCTTGTTCTTGAAGCTTTCCATTCAAATCAGCAGAACGAAACTGATAGCTTTTCATTTTTTCTAAAAAAAACCTATCAGCTCACGCCCAAAGAAATCGAAATTGCAAGATTGATAAAAAACGGCAGTAACAATCAAGAGATAAGCAATATATTATCTATCGAGATATCTACCGTAAAAAAACACATAACACACATCCTTGAAAAAACGCATGAAACGGACAGATTAAAACTCATAAAACTCTTTAATCTGCACGAATAGCATTATCTGCGACCGTCATTCCTTCCGCAGATGCCAAGGATCGGACCATTTAGGCGATAAATAGCAAAACAGGGAATACTTTTTACGGTATTCCCCATTTTTTACGCTTTATTATATATCCGGCTTTCAGCCTCAAAACTCCCGAACCCGTTGCGCTCTCAGCCTTTATTCCTGAGTTCGCCGAGATCATAAGGCGTATCCTGGTAAACGTAATAATTGAGCCAGTTGCTGAAAAGCAGGCTGGCGTGACTCCTCCATCTGAACAGGATATCCTCTTCCGGATCGTCATTCCTGAAATAATTCTTAGGCACATCGATCTTGAGCCCTTTGTCCACATCTCTGAAATACTCTCCCGCCAGAGTGCCCTTGTCGTATTCCTGGTGACCGAGCACGAATATCTGACGGCCGTTTTCCGTCGATATGATATGAGGCCCGACTTCCGGCGAATCAGCCAGTATCCTGAGTTCAGGATGCTTTTCGATATCCTCTCTCAGCACCTCCGTATGTCTGGAATGCGGCGCGTAAAACACCTCGTCAAATCCTCTCATCAGCGGATTATGCGGTCTTACGACTTTATGCTCGAACACTCCGAACACCTTCTTATCAAGCAGATGCTTGTCTATTCCGTAGTGATAGTACAGGCTCGCCTGTGCCCCCCAGCAGATGAACATGCTGCTGTATACGTGAGTCTTCGCAAATTCAAAGATCTCGCACAGCTCCTTCCAGTAGTCGACCTGCTCATACGGCATCTGTTCCACCGGAGCTCCCGTGAGTATCATTCCGTCAAAATAATCATCCTTGATTTCATCGATCGTCTTGTAGAACGAATCCATATGCTCCTGCGATATATGCGTGGACTCATGCGAATCCATCGTCACCAGCGTCATCTCCACCTGCAGCGGGCTGTTTGAAAGCACTCGCGCGAGCTGGGTCTCCGTCGCTATCTTCGTAGGCATCAGATTCACTATTACGATCTTGAGAGGTCTGATATCCTGCGTCACCGCACGACCTCTGTCCATCGTGAATATATTCTCGCTCTGCAGCGCCTCCGCTGCAGGCAGCTCGTTAGGTATTATCAGTGGCATTGGTTTATCTCTCCCCTTTCACTATCTCAGCCTTCCTGTTCTATTTCAAAGCCTGCTCTATATCGGCGATCAGATCCTCTGCATCCTCGATACCGCATGAAAGTCTCACCAGATCAGGGCTGACACCTGCATCTGCAAGTTCCTCATCCGTCATCTGTCTGTGCGTCGAGCTTGCCGGATGCAGACAGCATGTCCTAGCATCAGCAACATGAGTCTCTATAGCAGCGACCTTGAGCTTCTGCATGAAGTCCTCAGCAGCAGCTCTGCCGCCCTTTACACCAAAGCTCACTACTCCGCATGAACCGTCAGGCAGATATTTCTTCGCGAGTTCATAGTCATCATCACCTTCAAGACCGCAGTATTTTACCCATGCGATCTTCTCATGATTCTTGAGATACTGTGCGACCGCCAGACCATTCTCAGCATGTCGCTTTATCCTCACGTGCAGGCTTTCCAGCCCCAGATTGAGGAGATAAGCATTCTGCGGCGACTGTATCGACCCGAAGTCCCTCATCAGCTGAGCCGTAGCTTTCGTTATGAACGCGCCCTCGAGGCCGAATCTCTCCGTATATGTAACTCCATGATAGCTGTCGTCAGGCTCGCATAATCCCGGGAACTTGTCCGGATACTTCGTCCAGTCGAATTTCCCCGAATCCACTATGCATCCGCCGACTCCCGCGCCATGTCCATCCATGTATTTCGTAGTCGAGTGAGTTACGATATCTGCACCGAACTCAAACGGTCTGCAGTGTACCGGCGTCGGGAAAGTATTGTCGATTATGAGCGGCACACCATGCCTGTGTGCAGCATCTGCGAATTTTTCTATATCGAGAACGACCAGCGCAGGGTTCGCGATAGTCTCGCCGAAAACAGCCTTAGTGTTCGGTCTGAAAGCGGCATCCAGCTCTTCTTTCGTCGCATGAGGTGAAACGAATGTGAACTCAACGCCCATCCTCTTCATCGTCACCGCGAACAGATTATATGTACCGCCATAGATCGCTGATGATGCAACGACATGATCTCCGCATGATGCGATATTGAACACAGCGTAGAAATTGGCCGCCTGGCCTGATGACGTCAGCATCGCAGCCGTTCCTCCCTCGAGAGACGCTATCTTGGCTGCCACATAGTCATTCGTCGGATTCTGCAGCCTAGTGTAAAAGTAGCCCGGTGCCTCGAGATCGAACAGCTTTCCCATGTCCTGGCTCGTATTATATTTGAACGTCGTGCTCTGTATGATAGGGATCTGTCTCGGTTCCCCGTTTCCGGGTCTGTATCCGTCCTGCACACATTTAGTTCCTATTCCCATTGTTATGTTTCCTTTCTCCTAGTAAATATTCAGCTTTTATGATTCTACACTATTTTAATACAGAATTCAAATATTCTGCCTGTCCTTCCCTGTACAAATTGCCCCCGTGGCTGTCGAGCACTACAGTCAGCGGCATATCCTCGACATACAGCTTTCTCACGGCTTCAGCGCCCAGATCGTCAAAGGCTATCACTTCTGCCGATCTTATCTGCTTTGCCATCAGCGCAGCCGCTCCTCCTATCGCCGCAAAATACACAGCACCGTTGCGGACCACCGCATCCATCACCGCTTCGGATCTCTGCCCTTTGCCTATCATGGCAAGCTGCCCCAGATCGAGCAGCGTCGGCGCGTATGCATCCATCCTGTAGCTCGTCGTAGGGCCTGCCGATCCTATGGGATGCCCCGGTTTTGCAGGCGTCGGCCCCACGTAGTATACCATTGAATTTTCTATCTCAAAAGGCGGTTTTTCGCCGCGTTCGAGCATTTCCACGATGCGCTTGTGAGCCGCATCTCTCGCTGTGTACACAGTTCCTGTGACAAGTACGCGATCACCCGCCCTGTATTCTCTGACTTTTTCTTTTGTAAAAGGTTCTGCAAGTCTGTATTCCATCGTATGGATCCTTTCATTACATAGATTTTCGTTCTGCTGTCTTTTATGCAAAGTGCGCAGCCGGCTGCTCCGTCCGGCTTCTGCAGCTTTTCCTAGATCACGGCTTCCTTGTGCCTGCTCACATGGCAGTTCACGTTGACTGCCACCGGCAGCCCTGCGATATGCGTAGGCGCCGTTATGATCTTTACGGAAAGCGCAGTCGTCTTTCCGCCGAAGCCCTGAGGGCCTATCCCCAGACAGTTTATACGCTCCAGCAGCTCACGTTCCATGTCACGATAATATTCATCATCATTTTCCCTGTCGACAGGCACAAGCAGCGCTTTTTTGGCCATCAGTGCAGCCTTGTCGAACGTTCCGCCGATGCCGACTCCAACGACTATAGGAGGGCACGGATTGGCTCCCGCTTCACTGCAGGTCTCAACGACAAAGTCCTTCACTCCGTCCTCGCCCGCTGACGGCGGCAGCATTTTTATCCGGCTCATATTCTCCGATCCGAATCCTTTCGGTGCGACTGTTATCTTCACTTTGTCACCCGGCACGATCTCGGTATTTATATACGCAGGAGTATTGTCCCCAGTGTTTTTACGTCTCAGAGGATCCTCTACTATCGACTTTCTCAGAAACCCTTCGGCATATCCCCTGCGCACGCCTTCATTTACAGCATCCGTCAGATCCCCGCCTGTCAGGTGCACATCCTGCCCTATCTCCAGGAACACGCATGCCATACCCGTATCCTGGCACAGAGGGAATACGCCTTCTTCAGCTATCGCTATGTTTTCCTCGATGCTGGAAAGTATGTCCTTTGCGACAGGCCAGCTTTCCTCATCGAGTTTACGGCTTATACAGCTCTTCAGATCGTCCCCCAGGTAATGGTTTGCCTCTATGCAAAGCTCCGCTATCTTGTCCTCAATGATCTTTACATCTATTTCTCTCATCATTCACACTCCCTGATTTTCTGCATGTCTTCTCAGCCGTAGATACGATCTATCTCCGCTTTCGTCTCTGCCAGTATGCCGTCCACGTCCATTCCGACTACGTCGAGCATCTCAGCCTTGTGGCATACCACATCATTTACGCTGTACAGCCCTCTGCACACGGCATCCACATAGTCGAACCCGAAATTGCTGTCTCCTATCGGGCCGCCTGCAGTAGTGACATATATCACTTTTTTCACATTGCCGAGTCCCTCAGGTATCCCCTCTTCGGTATAGTGGAACGTGAGCCCGTTCACCGATATCGCCTCTATATAAGTCTTCACCATCGCAGGGAACGAAAGATCCCAGTACGGCGCAGCCATGACCATGACGTCAGCATCTCTGAACTGTCTGGCATATTTGAACATGTCATCCGAAAAATCACCTGCACCTGCCAGGCGATCGCGCTCCTGCAGCCTTTCCAGATCGAGGTTCTTTATATCCTCAGCTCCCAGATCCAGCTCTTCGACATTCCCTTCAAGCTTGGACAAAAGATGTCTCGCCAGTATCATCGTACGCGATTCAGGCCTTACACAGGCATTCACAAATAAGATCTTTTTCATTTTGTCACCTCGTTTATCACTTCCGGCACAGCATCATCAGCGCCGTTTACACGCTGCACAGCATGCCGGTTTTCATCAGTCCGGTACTTTATTATACACTATCATGGTCATAGTTTCGAAGTTTTATCATAAACTTGTACAAATAAATTTTTAGGAGTTTGTACAATGAGACAAAAATTCAGACATCGCCGTAAAACGTCAAAGAATCTGAAAGCCGCGCTCGATATGGCTGCGAACCTTTTAAGGCTGCCGTTCGTTCGCCCTGTCCTGATCATAACAGCTGCAGTATGCCTCCTGATGATCGTTCTGCCATGGGCAGTCGTCATGTTCACACCGGAAAAACCCGAAAAGGAAAAGGTCCTGCTGCCGGAAGCCGGATTCGAGCTCAAGGAAGTACCTTCCGATATCACGATATACCGGACCGCCTCAGGAACTGCTGAAACTATCGATTTTGAAGACTATGTAAAGGGCGTGGTTTCCGGCGAAATGCCGTCTACCTTTCATATAGAGGCGCTCAAGGCACAGGCCGTCGCTGCGCGCACTTATTCGCTTGCCCGGGTCCTCAGCGCAGCTTCGGAAGGCAACCCTCAGGCACACCCGGCTGCGCCGCTTTGCGACTCCACGCATTGCCAGGTATACCGCAGTCCTTCGGAGCTCGAACAGCTCAAGGGCAGCGACTGGATGAAAGATGACTGGAAAAAGATCTGCCGCGCTACCGATGAAACTAAAGGTCAGCTGCTCTATTACAACGGTGAGCTCGTCGAGCAGGCGCTTTTCCACTCGTCGAGCGGAGGAAAGACGGAAAACTCCGAAGACGTTTTCGCGGCAGCAGTCCCGTATCTGACAAGTGTAGACAGCCCTTACGAAGAGAAAGCCACTCACAGAGAAGAAAAGCATGCCTTTACAGTGAGCGAGCTCGCATCCGCAGTAAAGAGCAGCTATCCCGGCACCGACTTCGGCAATATAACTGCAGACAGTATAAAGATACTGGACCGGAGCAGCGGCAATCGTGTCGCATCGATGCAGTTCGGCAGCGGTACGCTTACCGGCCGCGAAGTCAGAGAAGCTCTCGATCTTCCCTCAGCAAATTTCACAGTAGACATATCTGAAAACACCGTCACATTCACCTCGAACGGATCCGGCCACGGAGTCGGCATGAGTCAGTACGGCGCAGACGGCATGGCAGAAAACGGATACGGCTACAAAGAGATCCTCTCGCATTATTACAGCGGCACACAGGTATTCTGATACAGAAAAAACGCTATGTGATCTTCACTTTACAGCTTCTCACATAGCGTTTGTTTACGTGTCATTTAGTTCATTTAGTAATAGGTTCTATTTACCGCCGTGGCACCCACAGCCACAGCCTGATGTTTCCTCTTTCTTCTTTGAAGAAGAACAGCATCCTGAATCCGGGCAGCCGACGCATTTCACGCCTTTTCTCTTTGCCCTTACCAGGTAAGCTACTGCTGCACCTACAATAATTAAGATTATCAATCCGACGATAATATTTGTCATTATGCTGACGCCCCCGTTCCCTTAGCATGTAAGGAGTACTCTCTGTCGAAGTTCTGTCTTGCCTTGCGCGCGATCACAAATATGATAGCTGCCATGCACAGAATTGCGATAAGGCCAGGGATGAATGCTTCCCCGAGAGCTCCTGTTGTGAATAATGTTCCGAACTGGTATACCAGGAATGCTACGGTATATCCTGTTGCAAGCTGTAATCCAATAGCACTCCACAGCCATTTTGCGCTCTTCATTTCTGAGTTCATAGCACCGATCGCTGCGAAGCAAGGAGGTGTGTAAAGGTTGAACATCAGATAAGCCAGTGCTGAAACTGTAGTAAGTCCCATAGTGAGAGCAACTTCGTTTGCTCCGCCTGTCATAGCGAGTTCATCAGTGTCGATGAATCTGGTCAGTGAGTAAACTACAGCCAGTGTACCTACAACGTTTTCCTTTGCGATAAATCCTGTGATCGCTGCTGCTGCCAGCTGCCATACTCCGAATCCGAGCGGAATGAGGAGTACTGCGAAAGGCGTTGCGATCGATGCGAGGATCGATGTGTCTGCCGCACCTTCTTCCACTACCTGGAAGTGCCAGTTGAATGTCTGCATGAGCTGAACTACGCAGTTGCAAACCAGGATGATAGTTGCTGCTTTGATTATGTAAGCTTTTGCACGTTCCAGCATCGAGAAGCATGCTCTCTTAAGGCTAGGGATCTTGTATGCAGGAAGCTCCATGATGAAGAATGATTTTCTGTACTTATAGCCTGTAACCGCCTTGATGAGCAGTGCGCCCAGGAAGATGAGCAGTATACCTACGAAGTACATGAGCGGTGAAACCCATGATGATCCTGCAAAGAATGCACCTGCAAACAGTGCGATAACAGGGATCTTTGCTCCGCAAGGGATGAACGTAGTCAGCATTGCTGTCGCTCTTCTCTCTCTGTCGTCACGGATAGTACGGCTTGCCATGATTCCCGGGATTCCGCATCCTGTACCGATGATGATCGGAATGATGGATTTACCGGAAAGACCTACTCTCTTGAAGATCGGGTCCATTACAACGCTGACACGCGCCATGTAACCGCAGTCTTCCAGAAGTGCGATCAGGAAGTACATTACCATTACCAGCGGCAGGAAGCCTACTACGGCACCTACACCGCCGACGATACCGTCAGCCAGTATAGCCTGGAGCAGCGGCGAGCTGTTCTCCAGCAGTCCTGCTACGTATTCCTGGAACGTTTCGATCCATCCTACGATCCAGTCTGCGATGAGTGGTCCCAGCGCTGACTGTGAGATCCAGAACACTGCATACATAACTGCTGCAAATATGATGATACCTGCCACCTTGTTCGTAACAACAGCGTCGATCTTGTCCTGTGAGTTCTTTTCATTAGTATGTACTTCACGAGTCTCTACTTCTTTTACGATCTTGTTTACGAAGTCGAAACGCTTTCTGTCTTCTCTTTCTACAGCCTCCTTGTTGTGCAGATCTATGTCAGCCTGCAGATAAGGCGCTTTCTGACCGTTGCCGCAAAGCTCTACAGCTGCGTCTACCGCTTCTTTAAGACCAGTCTTTTCAGCTGATGTCGAAACCGTCTTGATTATAGGACAGTTCAGTTTCTTCGAAAGAAGCTCTGTATCGATCTTGGTATTCTGCTTTTCATTGATATCACTCTTGTTGAGCGCAACGATAACCGGGATCCCAAGTTCGAGAAGCTGTGTAGTGAAGAACAGGCTTCTGCTGAGATTTGTAGCATCTACGATGTTGATTATCGCATCCGGATTCTCATCTCTTACGTATCCGCTTGTGATACCTTCTTCCGGTGTGAACGGTGACATCGAATATGCACCCGGAAGGTCTACTGCGATGAGTTCCTCCTGGAAATCGTAAAATTCCTTTTTGATAGGACTTTCCTTCTTTCCGATGGTAACTCCGGCCCAGTTACCAACACGTTCATTTTCTCCGGTCAGGGCATTGTACATTGTAGTTTTACCACTGTTCGGATTGCCGGCAAAAGCAATTCTCATAAATTCCCTCCTATTTTTTAAAATATAGTAATCTTATTGTAATTTAATCAACACTAACTCAGTTAACCAGAGCTAACTAATACCCATAAAAAATAGTGATTCAAATCACTATTCTTTAATCAAAACAGCACTGGCTATTCCTTTATCTATATTGTATCTTCCATCTTTTATCGATACGGTGCAGCCTCCCTTGAGGTGTGCGATAACCGTGATCGGCTCTCCGCTGTAGCACCCGAGCGAAAACAGGAATGATTTGAGTTCTTCGTCATCTGTCTGGATGTCTTCAACAATATAATTTCTGCCAGCTGCAGCGTCATTTAAATTCATGGTAAGCTCCTTTTATCTGTCTGATCAGTTTACTAAGTCGGTTAATAAGACCTAACTTTGTTAGCTATAACTTACCACTTGTACGACATTTTGTCAACAACTTTTCGCCATAATTCTGGACTTATTTTGTGCCTTTTTACAATTGATTTTGCAAAGGTCTGCAGCTCTCTCTTCTTACAGAATTTTCATGAAAATCCGGCATTTTTTCCGCTTCTCAGGACTTACAAGCTGACGCCGGTCATGCTGCCCATGTCCTAGTAGTTCTCTGCCTTTATGCTGAAATACCCCTGCTGGTGATGGCACACCGGACATATCTCCGGCGCTTCCGCAGCCGTCACCTGATGTCCGCAGTTGCCGCATATCCAGATCCTCTCCTCGCTTCGTCTGAAGACCTCTCCGTTCCTGATGTTTTCCAGCAGCTTATTGTAACGATCCTCATGATGCTTTTCTATATCTGCGATCTGCTCCATCTGTTTTGCGATCTCCGTAAAGCCTTCCTCGCGTGCAGTCTTCGCCATATCGGCATACATGCTGCTCCATTCATAATGCTCGCCCTCTGCTGCTGACACCAGGTTTTCAGCTGTATTGCCCAGGCTCGCCAGATGCCTGAACCATATCTCCGCATGCTCTTTTTCATTATCCGCTGTTTCCTCGAAGATCCTTCCTATCTGGTGGTATCCTTCTTCTTTTGCTTTTGATGCAAAGATGCTGTATTTCGTTCTCGCCTGGGTCTCTCCTGCAAAAGCCATCATCAGATTGTCATATGTCCTGCTGCCCTTGAGTTCTTTCATATAAAATATCCTCCTGTCATCTGCATTTGACATTATTATCTGCAAAAGGACTGCTGTTGATACATAAAAAACGGGCAGCCGCGCTGCCCGTTTTTTATGCCTCATATATCATATATATTTCTTTCATCTATTATACCGGTATTCCAGATCTGTAAAACAGCTCCGCCTCAGTCCTCTACTCTCATTATGTTCGCACCGAGACTTCTGAGCTTTTCCACGAACTTCTCGTATCCACGATCCACGTGATATATCTGCGAAACTTCAGTAGTTCCTTCCGCAACGAGACCAGTCAGTACTACTGCTGCCCCTGCTCTGAGGTCTGTAGCTACGACCTGAGCTCCCTTGAGAGCTTTGCCTCCCGGGATCATCGAGCAGTTCCCGTCGATCTTTATGTTCGCTCCCATGCGGTTGAACTCGCCTACGTGCATGAACCTGTTCTCAAAAACTGTTTCTATCACGACGCTCGGCCCCTGTGCCACTGTCAGCAGAGCCATGAACGGCGACTGCATGTCGGTAGGGAATCCAGGATATGGCAGAGTCTTGATATCGGTAGAGATGAGCTCTCCCATATCGCCTCTCACACGAACGCCTTCCTCCGTCTGCTCTATATACACTCCGCATTCTCTGAGCTTGGCGATGACCGCCTTGAGATGATCCGGAACCACATTCTTCACAAGAACATTGCCTCTTGTCATCGCTGCTCCTACCATAAATGTTCCGGCTTCTATCCTGTCCGGTATCACATGATGCGATACGCCTTTCAGGTGATCGACGCCATCGATCTTTATGGTATCGGTTCCTGCACCTTTTATTCTTGCTCCCATCTTGTTTAGGAAATTGGCAAGATCTACGATCTCAGGCTCCTGCGCTGCGTTTTCTATAACCGTCGTTCCTTCCGCCAGCGCTGCAGCCATCATGATCACCTCTGTCGCACCTACGCTCGGGAAATCGAGATATATAGTGCTGCCTGTCATCTTCTCCGCACTTGCATCAACGATGCCACGGTTGAGCTGTTCCTCGTTTATCTTGACTCCGAGAGCCTTGAGCCCTTTCAGATGGAGCTCCACCGGCCTTTTTCCTATAGCGCAGCCTCCCGGCAGATGTATCACTGCTCTTCCGGTCCTCAGCAGCAGAGCTCCGAGCACCAGAATAGACGCCCGCATCATCTTTACGAGATCGAACGGCGCCTCATATGATATCTGCCCTCTGGCTTCTATTTCAACTGTATTCTGATCAAGCTTTTTATCTACAGAAGCACCCATGCTCTCAAGCAGCTGACACATGACGTCAACGTCTCTAAGCGCAGGCACATCTTTTATCACACATTTTTCTTCCGTTAAAAGTGTCGCTGCCATTATCGGCAGTACAGCATTCTTCGCACCGCTTATGGTCACTTCTCCCTGCAGCGGACCACTTTTCTGAACCAGGAATTTTGCCACTTTTTTCCTCCATAAATTCATATATGAAAATATTATACTTTGTTTACAGCAACATTTCAAGGTTTACACATGATTAAGGAAGAGGTCTGCAGGTTTTACACATAAGGGGAGCAAAACGTACTAACAAAACCTCTTCCTTTCTTTTATTGTTGCCATATGGATTTGTTTTAACGCAAAAAAAGGACAATTAAATTGTTCCTCTTTTGCGCCTTTATTAAGCTGCGGCTACAGTTCCTGTAACTCTTTGATACATTTACTGCACACATTTTTTCCTTTGATCTGCTTTATCCCGTCCGAACTTCCGCAGAACACGCATGCAGGCTGATATTTCTTCAGCATGATGGATTCACCGTCGACATATATCTCAAGCGGATCCTTGATGTTTATGTTCAGCGTTCTTCTAAGTTCTATAGGTAAAACAATTCTTCCCAGTTCATCGACTTTTCTTACTATACCTGTTGCTTTCATGGTTAAAACTCCTTTCAATACCCAGACCGTTCTAAACGTCTATATATTAAAGTGTATTACTGTACTCTGCTGCTATTTATCCTTCTCTGCGGTATTCCTGACAGAAATCACCGCTTTTGCGATCGCAGCTGCTGTTGATATTATATTCTGCTTACCGTTTATCGTTTCAGTTATATCCGAAACGGTGTCCGCAACATCACTTATGATGCCGTCGACATCTTCGCTGCGCTTGGCCGCTATATCAGTGATCACTTCAACATCCTTCAGCACCTCGTTCGTATGTTCCAGCGTCACCATAAGGCTCTTTAAAAAACGCACCACATATATAACCAGCACTACGACGGCAATGCACACGATTATAAGCAATAGCATCTTCAAATCAATTGTTACACTCATAGGCAATCCTCCCATACTTCCTATATTATCACATAAAATGGAAAATGCTTCAAGTACTTTTTCATACATTTTCAATCTGTCATCACACAAAAATTTTATCAGGTAGCAGACATCCTTTGAACATACTTTCTGCCCGTGTGAATATTTTTATGTAGAGGTGATAGATCATGATGAATTATATATGGGGAGCGATGCTCGTCGCAGGGGTATGCTTTTCCGTCGCAAACGGGAAAACATCCGAATTTACCGACAGCCTGATGTCGGGATGCACTGACGCTGTGCATTTCATAATATCTCTGGCAGGAATAATGGCAGTGTGGAGCGGACTTATGAAAATAGCCGAGGAATCCGGCCTGATAAAGAAGATCTCAGACGCGGTCAGCCCTGTCATGTCGTTCCTTTTTCCAAATGAGAAAAACGACCGCACTATGGGCATGATGATAATGAGTTTCATGGCCAATATCTTCGGAGCGGGCAACAGCGCAACTGTATTTTCCCTGAAGGCAATGGAGCTTCTGGACGAGGAAAACCCGACTCCGCTTTACGCCAGCAACGAGATGTGCATGTTCATGTCACTGTCGATGTCGATGATCCAGCTCGTCCCGATCACAGTAATCAAGGTACGCAGCGATCTGGGCTCCGCTCATCCCGAGGATATCATACTGCCTTCGATCATAGCAGGACTCATTTCTATGGCGGTCTCCGTGATCACCTGCAAGCTGTGTGAAAGGAGACACCGAAATGTCTGATGTGCTCAGCATCATGTCGACAGTATTCCTGCCGGTCCTGATCACAGTGATACTCGTGTACGGCATACGGACAAAGACTGCAGTCTATGATGTATTCATCGAAGGCGCCCGCGAAGGGCTACGCACCTGCTTTGACATACTCCCGTTCATAATCGGTATATTCATAGCCATAGAAACGCTGACATCTTCCGGAGCTATGGAATTCATAGAAAAGGCCGCCGCTCCGGTCTGCGAATTCTTTTTGATACCAAAAGAGCTGATATCCCTGATATTCCTGCGCCCTGTGTCCGGCAGCGGATCTCTCGTAGTCGCCGAAAAGATCATGGAAAGCGCCGGTGCAGATTCGTTCATCGGACGCTCCGCTTCAGTCATGGTTGGCAGCTGCGAAACGGTTTTCTACGTGCTGGCGCTTTATTTCGGCGTCACATCTGTGAAAAAAATGAGACACGCGTTCACAGCGGGTCTCATAGGTTATATCGCAGGTATTTTCGCCTCAGTCTATATATGCATGCTTATCTGAAAACATCCGAAATCACAGATGCCTTCCAGACTCATATGCTTATGTACAGGCTCATATCCTTTCATATATCTTCATTATTTCATCGCTATACTTTCCATCCGGTCCGTATACGCACAGCTCTTTCATCATGTGCAGCTCTTTCCCGCCTCCCGCCGTGCAGTGTATCAGCACGATATTCGGCAGTTCGCCGGCTCTCGGCACCACGAAGCGCACATCTTTCGGTTCCAGCACGTGTCTGCGGCAGCTGCAGAATATATCCACCAGACGCGATGGCCTGTGCACCATGAAAAAGTGCCCCTTTCCATTCAAAAGCACCGCTGCGGCTTTTACAAAATCATCTACCGAAGCGACCGTCTCATGTCTCGCGATGAATTTACTCGAACTGCTGCTCGGTATCCCGCCGCCTTTAGGAAAATACGGAGGATTGCACGTTACGATATCTATCTCGCGATTCCCGACGGTTTTCGGCGTAAGCTCCGCAACGTCCGACTGCACGAATTCGATCCTGGATCCGAGATCATTGAGGCTGCAGCTGCGCTTCGCCAGCTCTACGGCTTCCTTCTGAAGCTCGACTCCGATGAAATGCGCCGATTCATTTTTGCTGCTGAGTATGAACGGGATTATCCCGTTGCCCGTCCCCAGGTCCACTGCCGTCCTGAAGCTGCTGCACGTGCGGTATGCAAAGTCTGCCAGTATCACTGCGTCGATACCGTAACAGAAGCTTTCGCTTTCCTGTATCAGCTTCAGTCCGCCGAACCCGATGTCTTCTATTCTTTCCATCCGGTCTCCGTCAGTCTTTCATCAGTTCTTTTATTTCTCTGAGCACATCTTCTTCAAGATCCTCGAGATCATCAGTCTTCTTTTTGCTGTTTTTTCTGCCGAGGCGCTTTATTTCCGACTTTTTATAAGTGTAGATCTCAGTGCTCAGCTTTTCTTCTTTATCGTTTTCATTCTGCTTGTCTTTATTATCTTTCGCAGCCTTGTCTTTGCCTCCCTTTGCAGATTTTCCTCTGCCGCCGTCCTTAGCGTCCTTGTCCTTGCCGTTCTTGGCGTCTTTGCCGTTTTTCTGGTCCTTTTCCTTTGCCTTCGTACATTCTTCGACCACCAGCCTTGCCTTGACTGTACTCTCGAGTATGTTCACATCGGTCACGACTGCTACCCCGTCAGGAGTCTTTATCTTCTCACCGGTCGACGGCATGCCTTTTTTAAGATGTGTGTACACTTCATTCTCAAACTTGAGGCAACACATCAGCCTGCCGCATATACCCGATATCTTAGACGGATTCAGCGACAGGTTCTGGACCTTTGCCATCTTGATCGAGACAGGCTCAAAATCAGAAAGCCATGTGCTGCAGCACAGACCGCGCCCGCAGTTTCCCACGCCCCCGAGCATTTTTGCCTCGTCTCTGACTCCGATCTGCCTGAGCTCTATCCTCATCCTGAAAATAGCCGCCAGATCCTTTACCAGCTCTCTGAAATCGACTCTGCCGTCAGCTGTAAAGTAAAATATCACCTTGCTGTTGTCAAACGTGTATTCCACGTCGATAAGCTTCATGTCAAGCTTGTGCGCATTGACCTTTTCCTGACAGATCCTGAGCGCTTCTTCTTTTTTCGCAATATTTTCCTTATGTTTCTTTTTATCTTTTTCCGTCGCTATCCTTATTATATTCTTCAGAGGTGCGACCAGCTCCTTATCGCTCACTTCAGTCTCACCCATGGTGACTTTTCCGAATTCCAGTCCCCTTGCAGTCTCGACGATGACATTATCGCCTATACCCACATGAAATTCGCCCGGACTGAAATAGTAAAGCTTTCCCGCATCCTTAAACTTTATTCCAACTACTTTCGCCATTATCTATCCTCCGATTTTTATCAGTAAATCCTTTATCGCATATGCCGGTGAAACACCCTCTTTTATCCGTCTGCGGGCAGTTTCGGCAGCATGTATGTTTCTTATTATATCCTCATCCTTATAAAGGGATATGCCTTTGTTTCTGTTCACGATCATATTACGGAACGTTATCTGAAGACCGTCGAGCAGCGCCGCTGTCTCCTCTTTGTCTTTGAGCACATCCTCCACTTCTTTCTTCAGCCTGTAAAAAGGCTCACGATCGAGTGCCATCCCGGCTATCTTCTCTGCTTTCTCGAGCATAAAGCCGCAGCCGTCGTTCCCCGGATGGTTTATCCTGTATTTAACGCATCTGGACTGTATCGTCGGTATCAGGTTCTCCATATTTTCTGACAGCAGTATTATCACCGTTTTGCCCGGCGGCTCTTCCAGAGTCTTCAGCAGTCTGTTCTGCGCTCGCAGAGTCATCGTATCGCTGTTTTCTATCACGACGATATGCCTGTCCCCAAACGGCTTGCTTTTAAGGCTCTCCTGCATCCTGACTATATCCGCATCCTTTATCGAGCTTCCTGAAGCCTCGATATCGATCACATCCTCATGATTACCGTGATCGATCTTGCTGCATATGCCGCATCTGCCGCAGTTCTCTCCATCGTTGACAGGACATAGTATGCCCTTTATAAAGCTGTCTGCAAACGATTTTTTGTCTACATATCCGGGGCCTTCAAAAATGTATGCGTGTGATACGATATCATTTTCTATTATATTGTCCAGCCTGTCTATTAAATTCTTGTTCTCATCATAGTTCTGAAAATGCATTTTAATCCGTCCCGGCTTCCCGCTGCCCTGTATTCATCAGATTTTCCATATGAACCAGGATCAATCTTTCGATATCCTCTATCGTGCCGTCAGCATCTATTCCTATTATTCTTTCAGGAAATTCCTTTTCAAGCTTCTCATACCCTTTGGAAACCCTTTTGTAAAATTCCATGTTTTCCATCTCTATCCTGTCGAGCTCACGGTCCTTCATGCGGCTGCTGCTCACATCCGGTCTGACCTTCATCAGGAATGTGATATCCGGCATACATCCGTTTACGGCACACCTGTTTATGATCTCCACGCAATCTCCCAGCTGCCTGCCGCATCCCTGATATGCGATACTCGAATCTACGAATCTGTCGCATATCACGATCTTCCCCGCTTCAACAGCCGGAGCTATGACCTCGGTGACATGCTGCGCGCGCGATGCCGCATACAGCAGAGCCTCCGTCATATACGCCATATCCACATTGGACTTGTCCAGTATTATCTCTCTTATCTTCTCTCCTATATCCGTGCCTCCCGGCTCTCTGGTAAGAACGACTTCGTATCCTTTCGCTGTAAAAAACTCATACAGTTTCTTTATCTGCGTCGATTTGCCGGAGCCGTCCACTCCTTCAAAAGATATAAAATAGCCTTTTCTCATTTCTGTGATTCTCTGACTTTCTTCTTACTTTTTCTTGCTTTTCTTCTCTGCCTCTTGCTCATGCCTTTATGACTGCTGTCTTCATTGTGTCCGCGATCAGAATAACTCTCCGCATGTCTTCCCGGTGATGCTGGAGCTCCTGAAAAACTGCTGCGTTCTGCTCTGCCGCCCTGAGCAGCTTTCATTTCCTGTTTTTTGCGGTAATACGGCGTATCCTTGAGATAATCTCTGCCCGCCGATGTTCCTGAGGATCCGTATACGTCATGCTCACGCTCTCTTCGCTCAGGCGAGCTGCCTTTTCCACCATCTTTTTCAGGCCGTTTTTGCACGTCAGAGCTTTTTTCTCTTCCGTTCTTTTTCCTGCGTGTAAAACTGCCGCGTGACTTTGCTTTTTTCTCTGCAGATGCGCTTTCCTGCACTTTCCTGTCCGCAGAGCTGTCGTTATTCTTCTGATTTTTTATCGATATTTTCATCTTATCGCTAAGGTTGCTCACAAAGTAAAGCATCAGTACCGCTACAGGCACAACCAGAAGCAGCACGAATACAAACTTTAAAAATCCCATAGATCCGACCTCTTAATCATCTTGCTTCTTCAATATCGCTCCGCCGCTGAATTTTACTGTATCACTGGCTCTCACCGCAGCGTTTTCTGACCAGTGTGTCCATTATACCACAAAACCGGGTAGTGCATATATAATTTTCGATTTTAACGAAGCCTGCGACTTTACACAGAAAAACATGATACAATCAGCCTGCCATTTTGCATACAACGACAAAACCCCGCCTTCACATGCAGCCCTGCCGGCTGCACTAAAGACGAGGTCATCATCGATATCTGAGACTTTGCATGTCATTCTTCCCAGAACAATTCGTCAAGCGTCCTGTCAAGCGCCTTGCATATAGAGATGCAAAGCTTTATAGATGGATTATAGTCCCCTTTTTCTATAGCGTTCACAGTCTGCCTCGAAACTCCGACTATGTCGGCAAGAGCCTGCTGTGAAAGATCCTTTGCCGCCCTCGCAGCCTTGAGCTTCAGATTTTTCATATAATGTACCACCCTTTTCAGCCTTTTAGTCTTCGTTCTTTATCATCTGCTGCCTTATGACATAAGCTATCAGTGCTATCACCACGAACGCTCCTGCCATGATATTGGCCCATACGGCAGCCAGACCTGCACCCGAAAGCGTGTTGAACAGCGCTATCCCCCAGTTGAATACCGCAATGGCAGACAGAACTGTCAGCCATCTCTTAGGTTTGTCGTTCAGCCCCATATAGGCATCCCTCATTATGCATCCCACTACATATACTTCCAGCCCTATGAAGCCTGCAATCGAAAATATCATCACAGCATATTCCTGAAGAGCATCTATACGTGTCAGCTGTGTCGCGATCACACCTGCGATCAGCAGCGTCCAGAACCCCTCTCGATAGGCTTTTCCCATCGCGATCTTCTGACGTTCATCGTATTTAGAGCGGTACTGTCCTTTGTCCCTGCAGCACCTCACTGCAACAGCGAAAATTATCAGCCCGGCTGCGATCCCTGCTATCAGTCCTATAATATACTCTGCGTTCATATATATCATCTCCCTTCGAGATCAATATATACTATTACATACTTTATGTCAAGTATATTTTACATTTTATCATTTATATATGATTCAAGTATGTCGAATTCGATCACCACCTTGAAGAGATCGCCGTCAATGAATATATTGAAACGTCCTCCCTGCAGTTCTATCAGGTTTCTGGCTATGGAAAGACCCAGGCCGCTTCCTTCAGTATGTCTCGAACTGTCTCCTCTTACAAAGCGCTCCGTCAGCTCTTCGCTCGAAATATTGAGCTCATATTTTGATATGTTCTTGTAAGTGATCACCGCCTTCCCGTCTTTTTCCTCGAGGATCTGATATACACGTGTACCCGGCTGAGAATACTTGCATATGTTGCTGAACAGATTGTTGAACACTCTCCACAGGCTCTGCCCGTCTGCCATTATCCTGATATTGTCAGACGGCATGGATGAAATTATCTCCAGATCCTCACGCTCAGCCCTTTCCTGATACTCGCCCGTTACCTGCATCATCATGACCTGCGCATCGCACGGCTCGAGCTCGATCTTTACATTGCCTGTCGCTGCTTTTGATGCCTCGACCAGATCCTCCGTGAGCTTCTTCATACGCTGCGACTGTCTGTCTAGGACCTCTATATACTCCTTTGCCTTTTCATTCTGTATGTCTTCTTTTTTCAAAAAGTCCACATAGTTGATTATCGAAGTGATAGGGGTTTTTATATCGTGCGAAACATTCGTTATCAGCTCAGTCTTGAATCTCTCGCTCCTGAGCTTTTCCTCGACAGCTTTTGAGATCCCGCTGCGTATGTCGTTGAGATCGTCCGCATGTTTTTTCAGATCAAGAAACATTCCCTTGGTATCTATCCTGTAGTCGAGATCGCCTTCCGCTATATGGCTTCCTCCCAGCAGCAGTCGTTTCAGACACGCTGATATATATATTATCATTGAAGCTGTCAATGCAGCTCCCAGGAACCACAGGAACATCACTCCTCCACCTGCTCCGTAACTGTTTATCGCCATGATCATCAGGATCAGGTTTATGAACAGACCTGTCGCCACCGCTATGCCGGTCTTCCATACGAGGCTGACATCTCTGAAGGCATTTATGAAAAACCTGCACATTACCTTCAGCAGCCTGATCATCAGCACTGCAACTTTATATATGATCGTGCTCCTGACCCACGTACCGGCTTTTACCTGTACTGTAAAGACCAGTATCACCGCAGAAGCGATCACTGCCAGTATCAGCGCCATGACGCCTACAGAAAACAGCAGCTCCAGATAGTTGTATCCCGACAGCCTGATGTCGTACATCCATTGAACAGCTCCCGCGAATATGATAAGACTTATCGTCACCAGAAGATCCACAGGCAGCTTCTTTATCAGCGACTCCTTTTCCCTGTCGATTCCTGTAATACATACCAGGATCACCATAAACACTATGGAGCAGAAGATCCCTATCGCCGTCACTGCTGCCGCAGCACCTCTGCTGTCATATACATTTTTATAGAAATCATACGTGCCCTTTACACTTCCCGGAATATCACCGCCGTCAAGATCCCCGAGAAATATATCTATCTTCAGTCCGCTGTCATTATGGTAATTATACACATATGTACTTTCATCCTCTTTAAGGCCTGCATTGACTTCTTTGACTGTTCTCCATTCCGTATCGGACGTGCTTTCTGCCACGTAGATACCGTAACCGAACTGCGTCGACGAACCTTCTCCGTCTATAAGAGTCAAAGTATCAAAATACGACTCGACATTGCCGTCATAATCCAGGTTCTCATAATACATCTGGATCAGGGAATCTCCCGCATTCTCGGCGGTGCTTTCATATATTTCCTTTTTGACATCCTTACTGCTCAGGGAATACCAGTTATGCCCTACATTTACAGCAACGCACACTCCTGCCATCGCAGATGCTGTCACACAAAACAGCAGGATCAAATACAATACTAATTTAGCTGCAAAGCTTTCACTGAATCTTTTCATCTATGCCTCCCGTTTCCGACTTTATTCTATTTTATACCCCTGTCCCCACACCACTTTTATATGTCTGGGTTTCTCCGGATCTATTTCAAGTTTTTCACGAAGATGTCTTATATGTACAGCTACCGTGCCGTCGGTTCCGAATGCATCCTCATGCCATACGTTTCTGTATATTTCCTTTGGAGAAAAAACCTTGCCCCTGCCTTCCATCAGCAGTTTGAGGATACCGTATTCCTTCGGGGTCAGTCTTACCAGATTTCCCATGAAATACACGGCCTTTGCATCGTCATCCATCTCTATATCGCCCGCCTTGAGTATGTCGTTTTTCTCCGGTGCTGCTCCAAGCTCCATATACCGTCTCAGCTGAGACTTTACTCTTGCCAGCAGCTCTACAGGATTGAACGGCTTGGTGATATAATCATCCGCACCTATATTCAGACCAAGTATCTTGTCTGTATCTTCACTTTTTGCTGTAAGGAAAATGACAGGGATATTGCAAGTCTTCCTCATCTCTGTAAGCACCTGTATCCCGTCCATTTCAGGCATCATTATGTCCAGAAGAACAAGATGGATGTCATTCTCACCTATGAGCTTAATAGCCTCTCTGCCGTTATATGCCTCGTACAGATTATAGTCATTTCCCGAAAGATATATTTTCAGCGCCGAAACAATATCTTTTTCATCATCACATATCAATATGTTGTACATCTTCTATCAACCTCCTTCATTATTATGCCATGAAATTCATTTAGAAAAAATACTTAAACACTTTAAGATTTCCTTAATGATCAATATAAAAATGATGAAAACTGCATAAAAAATTGTGTGCCGGCAACATAAAAACGGTATATGAAAAGAGCCTGCAGTGCGCTTACTGCAATGTGATCAGAAAAATACCTGAGTTTGAATTATTTTGAATTTTAGGTCTAATCCATTCCCTATTGCAAAACTGTTTTTAATAGAGTACAATCCGTATGTTGAAGTTATTATAAAGGTCGAAGGGTACTGTCCACAGCTCTTACGACCGTTTACCCGCACAATTCAAGATCACAGAAAGGGGACTAACGAAAAATGAATATTAGCAAAGTATTTGTTGTCGGAGCCGGTTTCATGGGCTCAGGTATTGTAGAAAATGCTGCCAGCAAAGGACTTTATGTCACTGCTTATGATATTTCTGAAAAGCAGCTCGAAAAAAGCCTTAACGGAATCAGTTCCAGCCTTCAGAAATCTGTCGCAAAAGGCAAGCTAAGCGAACAGGAAGCCAAAGATGCTATCGCACGCATCACAACAACTACTGACATCTCAGACTGCAAGGAAGCTGATGTAATCATCGAGGCAGTAGCTGAGAACAAGGACATCAAGGTCAGCATCATGAAAGAGCTCGAAAAGTATGCACGCGAGGATGCGATCGTCGCAAGTAATACTTCGTCGATATCTATCACTGCTCTGGCTCATGTCTTCTCAAGACCTGAAAGATTCGTCGGAATGCACTTCTTCTCACCTGTTCCAAAGATGCCGCTTATGGAAATCGTTACAGGCTATAAGACAGGTGAAGATACTCTTGCAAAAGCAAGAGAGCTTGGCGAGTTCATGGGTAAGTCATGCATCATTTCTCACGATGAACCCGGATTCATTGTAAACCGCATGCTAATACCTATGCTCAACGAGGCATGTATCCTCGTTGAAAGAAAAATCGGTTCGATCGAAGAAATCGACAGAGGCGTTAAACTCGGCCTCCATCACCCAATGGGTCCTCTGGAACTTATGGACATGATCGGTATCGACGTTGAACTTGCCGTTATGGAAGTACTTCACGAAGAAATCGGTGACCCTAAGTACAGACCTGCCGTTTCTCTTAAAAGAATGGTCGACTCCGGATTCCTCGGCAAGAAATCAGGCGCAGGATTCTATGTTTATCATGAAGATGGCAGTAAAACTCCTAATGAGTGCCTTCTCCGGTAAACTCATCATACTCTCATCAGTATACTGATATATTCAAAAGCACCGAAAAGCTTATATGCTGTCCGGTGCTTTTGTTTTACAGTAAAACATCTCTACTTTTGAGACCTATTCTAAACTACGATTTGGCGGAAGTTCCCATACAACACTCACTACGTTCCTTCCTCCTTCCTCCTGCTTCGGCTCCGCTGTCCCTTTTGGTACGCTGCGCTAAAAAAAGAAGCTCACTTTCGTGAACTTCTTTTTTAACCAAAACGGCAACGTCCTACTTTCCCAGGCGGTCTCCCGCCAAGTATCATCAGCGCTAAGGAGCTTAACTTCTGTGTTCGGTATGGGAACAGGTGTATCCTCCTCGCTATCATCACCGCATCAAGCGTGCTTCGCACACTCAAAACTGAATAACCTTTGTGTATCGCCTTTTCCTTCCTTGAAACCTTGGTCAAGTCTTCGACCTATTAGTACCTTTCAGCTCAATACATTACTGCACTTACACCCAAGGCCTATCTACGTGATAGTCTCTCACGGGTCTTACCATCTCTGGAGGAGATCTCTTCTTGTGGGGGGCTTCGTACTTAGATGCTTTCAGCACTTATCCCGTCCATACGTGGCTACCCAGCTATGCACTTGGCAGTACAACTGGTGCACCAGAGGTATGTCCATCCCGGTCCTCTCGTACTAAGAACAGCTCCACTCAAATCTCCAACGCCCACAGCGGATAGGGACCGAACTGTCTCACGACGTTCTGAACCCAGCTCGCGTACCTCTTTAATGGGCGAACAGCCCAACCCTTGGGACCTACTTCAGCCCCAGGATGAGACGAGCCGACATCGAGGTGCCAAACACCCCCGTCGATGTGGACTCTTGGGGGGTATCAGCCTGTTATCCCCGGGGTAGCTTTTATCCGTTGAGCGATGGCCCTTCCACTCGGTACCACCGGATCACTAAGCCCGACTTTCGTCCCTGCTCGACCTGTTTGTCTCGCAGTCAAGCTCCCTTCTGCCTTTACACTCTTCGTGCGATTTCCGTCCGCACTGAGGGAACCTTTGGGCGCCTCCGTTACTCTTTAGGAGGCGACCGCCCCAGTCAAACTGCCCGCCAGACACTGTCCCAGTACCGGTTCACGCTACATGGTTAGAACCTCAACATTACAAGGGTGGTATCCCAACGGTGACTCCGCAAATACTGGCGTACTTGCCTCTTAGTCTCCCACCTATCCTGTACATGCAATGCCGAAATCCAATATCAAGCTGCAGTAAAGCTCCACGGGGTCTTTCCGTCCTGCTGCGGGTAACCGGCATCTTTACCGGTACTACAATTTCACCGAGTCTATTGTTGAGACAGCGCCCAGATCGTTACGCCTTTCGTGCGGGTCAGAACTTACCTGACAAGGAATTTCGCTACCTTAGGACCGTTATAGTTACGGCCGCCGTTTACTGGGGCTTAAGTTCATGCCTTCGATTGCTCTAAGCAGTCCCCTTAACCTTCCAGCACCGGGCAGGCGTCAGCCCCTATACTTCAGCTTTCGCTTTAGCAGAGACCTGTGTTTTTGCTAAACAGTCGCCTGGGCCTTTTCACTGCGGCCATCTTTCGATGGCACCCCTTCTCCCGAAGTTACGGGGTCATTTTGCCGAGTTCCTTAACAATAGTTCTCTCGCTCACCTTAGGATTCTCTCCTCATCTACCTGTGTCGGTTTGCGGTACGGGCACCTACGGTCTCGCTAGCGGCTTTTCTTGACAGTGTGAAATCAGCAGCTTCCGGTACTTCTTTTCCCTCCCCGTAACAGCCCAGCCTTTCGATATGCGGATTTGCCTGCATATCAGCCTCACTGCTTGGACACGCTCTACCAGCGGCGTGCTCTGCTTATCCTTCTGTGTCCCCACTTCGCTCATACGACTTTCGGTGGTACTGGAATCTCAACCAGTTGTCCATCGCCTACGACTCTCGTCCTTGGCTTAGGCCCCGACTAACCCTGAGTGGACGAACCTTCCTCAGGAAACCTTAGATTTTCGGTGGGCAGGATTCTCACCTGCCTTTCGCTACTCATGCCAACATTCTCTCTTCATTACAGTCCACCAAACCTTACGATCCGGCTTCTGCCCGTAATGAATGCTCCTCTACCATACCTTGCGGTATCCTAAGCTTCGGTAGTAAGTTTCAGCCCCGTTTATCTTCGGCGCAGAGCCACTCGACTAGTGAGCTGTTACGCACTCTTTAAATGAGTGGCTGCTTCTAAGCCAACATCCTAGCTGTTTATGCAGCTCCACATCCTTTTCCACTTAACTTACATTTTGGGACCTTAGCTGTAGGTCTGGGCTCTTTCCCTTTCGACCATGGAACTTATCTCTCATAGTCTGACTCCCAGGTATGATTGCACGGCATTCGGAGTTTGATAGTTTTCGGTAACCGGTGAAGGCCCCTAGAACATTCAGTGCTCTACCTCCGTGTATCTCTCCCTGAGGCTAGCCCTAAAGCTATTTCGAGGAGAACCAGCTATCTCCGAGTTCGATTGGAATTTCACCGCTATCCACACGTCATCCCAACACTTTTCAACGTATACGGGTTCGGTCCTCCACGAGATTTTACTCTCGCTTCAACCTGCACATGGATAGGTCACCCGGTTTCGGGTCTACAGCATGTAACTTTCGCCCTATTAAGGCTCGCTTTCACTTCGGCTTCAGTGCTCCAGCACCTTAACCTCGCTACATACCATAACTCGTTGGCCCGTTCTACAAAAAGTACATGGTCACTTCCGCTCCCATTGCTTGTAAGCATAAGGTTTCAGGTTCTATTTCACTCCCCTCCCGGGGTCCTTTTCACCTTTCCCTCACGGTACTATTCGCTATCGGTCACTGGGTAGTATTTAGGCTTGGAGGGTGGGCCCTCCGGCTTCATACCGGGTTTCACGTGTCCGGTACTACTCTGGTGCCACCTGGCTTGTTTCCGATTTCGTCTACGGGAGTTTCACCCTCTTCGCTTGGCTTTTCCAAAACCATTCGACTATCTTCCTCAATACCTTCTGGTGGTCCGCAACCCCGAAGAACAAGTCCTTCGGTTTGGCCTCTTTCCCGTTCGCTCGCCGCTACTTAGGAAATCGATGTTTCTTTCTTCTCCTGGAGCTACTTAGATGTTTCAGTTCACCCCGTTTCCTTCTCTCAGACTATCTTTTTCATCTGAGGATGCCTGTATATTACTACAGGCGGGTTCCCCCATTCGGATATCTGCGGATCAGCGGATATTTGCTCCTCCCCGCAGCTTTTCGCAGCTTGTCACGTCCTTCTTCGGCTCCCAGTGCCAAGGCATCCGCCTTATGCTCTTTTCTACTTGACCTTCAAGTTCGCCTGGTATAGCGTTACCAGGTCTTTCTCTTCACTATCTGTTAATTTACTCTAGTGTTTTTACTCTTTTCTGGTTTCTCGGTGAATCGCAGTATTACCCTTACAAGCTTTAGAAAAACTTGCTTAGTCCGTTCTAAACTTTTCCGTTTCTAACTTCTAATACTCGATTCGTTTTCGATTTTTTTGCTTTACACAAATTTTATTCAGTTTTCAATGTGCTCTTAAATCTCTCCTTCGAGATTCTGGTGGAGAATAAGGGATTCGAACCCTTGACCCCCTGCGTGCAAGGCAGGTGCTCTCCCAGCTGAGCTAATTCCCCATAAANAAACTCATAGTGCAGAAACTTTCGTCTCCTTAGAAAGGAGGTGATCCAGCCGCACCTTCCGATACGGCTACCTTGTTACGACTTCACCCCAGTCATTGATTTCGCCTTAGGTAACATATTTATCTGCCAACTTCGGGCGCCCCCAACTTCCATGGTGTGACGGGCGGTGTGTACAAGACCCGGGAACGCATTCACCGCAGCATTCTGATCTGCGATTACTAGCAACTCCGACTTCATGCAGGCGAGTTGCAGCCTGCAATCCGAACTGGGACCGGCTTTTGAGTTTCGCTCCACTTCGCAGTCTCGCTTTCTCTCTGTACCGGCCATTGTAGCACGTGTGTAGCCCAGAACATAAGGGGCATGATGATTTGACGTCATCCCCACCTTCCTCCGAGTTATCCCCGGCAGTCTCACTAGAGTGCCCATCTTACTGCTGGCAACTAATGACAAGGGTTGCGCTCGTTGCGGGACTTAACCCAACATCTCACGACACGAGCTGACGACAACCATGCACCACCTGTCTCCTCTGTCCGTAGAAAACCTCGATTAAAAGGCTGTCAGAGGGATGTCAAGTCCTGGTAAGGTTCTTCGCGTTGCTTCGAATTAAACCACATGCTCCGCTGCTTGTGCGGGTCCCCGTCAATTCCTTTGAGTTTCATTCTTGCGAACGTACTCCCCAGGCGGAGCACTTATTGCGTTAACTGCGGCACCGAAGTCTTGCGACCCCGACACCTAGTGCTCATCGTTTACGGCGTGGACTACCAGGGTATCTAATCCTGTTTGCTCCCCACGCTTTCGTACCTCAGTGTCAGTTACAGTCCAGAAAGCCGCCTTCGCCACTGGTGTTCCTCCTAATATCTACGCATTTCACCGCTACACTAGGAATTCCGCTTTCCTCTCCTGCACTCAAGTAGCCCAGTTCACAAGGCGAACAATGGTTAAGCCATTGCCTTATACCTCGTGCTTAGGTAACCACCTACGTACTCTTTACGCCCAATAATTCCGGATAACGCTTGCCCCCTACGTATTACCGCGGCTGCTGGCACGTAGTTAGCCGGGACTTGCTCCTAAGGTACCGTCATTATCTTCCCTTAGAACAGAAGTTTACGACCCAAAGGCCTTCTTCCTTCACGCGGCGTTGCTGCATCAGGGTTTCCCCCATTGTGCAATATTCCCCACTGCTGCCTCCCGTAGGAGTTTGGACCGTGTCTCAGTTCCAATGTGGCCGATCACCCTCTCAGGTCGGCTACTGATCGTCGCCTTGGTAGGCCGTTACCCCACCAACTAGCTAATCAGACGCAGGCCCATCCTCTGCCGATAAATCTTTGACCTCTCAAAGATGTCTTTAAGAGGTGTCATGAGGTTTTAATCCCGGTTTCCCGAGGCTATCCCTCTGCAAAGGGCAGGTTGCCTACGCGTTACTCACCCGTCCGCCGCTTTCCACTCATCACTTCAACCGAAGCATCTGTGATGAGCTTCTCGCTCGACTTGCATGTGTTAGGCACGCCGCCAGCGTTCATCCTGAGCCAGGATCAAACTCTTAATTAAATGGTATCTAATCTCTTCCTCTACAGAAGAGTTTAAATCGTTTGAATTTCTAACTCTTTAACGCTTAGCTTTTGCTTTTCGCTACTCGATTCTTTCTTATCCGAATCATTGTCTTTTAGAAATTGCCGGAAACTTTACTTTTACCATTCTCTGGTTGTGTATAGTTTCTCTTTTAAATCTTTCAGCTTATTGCTGTTTTTTCGACTTAAATTTCTACACTATGAAGTTTTCAATGTTCTCGATCTTTCGATCTCGCTCGCTCTTGGCGAGCTTTTTTAGTATATCGCATGTCGCTTCGTTTGTCAACTACTTTTTTCATCTTTTTTCGTCTCCAGCCTCGGGAGCTCTGCTCCCTGCGACAGCTTGTCTATATTACCAAACTTACCCCTCCCTGTCAACCGCTTTTTTGTTTTTTCTCCTTCTTTTTTTCTTCCTCTCCCTTTTCCTCTTTTATACTCCCCCCTGCTTACCTCATATACCCCCTGCATACCCTTACCTGCTGACCTTTACATAAATATCTCACAGCGCTGCCGCTATTTCTGAAACAGCGATCAGTGTCGCTTCTCCGCTTATCCTGATCCTGCCATGTTCCTGCAATCTGCAATACAGATATCCTCCGCGTTTCGAAGCCTGATAAGCCACGATTTCTTTCTTACCGAGTTCATTCGACCAGTATGCTGCGATCTGGCAATGCGCGGATCCGCAAACAGGGTCTTCTGTAATACTGAGTTTCGGACAGAAACTGCGTGATACACAATCTGTATCTGCACCCGGTGCTGTCGCATTTTGTATCCTTCCCTCCAGACCAGACAGGAGCTCCTGATCCGGATCCATCTTTCTTACCGTTTCTTCCGATTCGAATACACATATCAGGTCCAGACCCAGTACCGCTTTTATCGGACGGGCGCCGAACGCCTTCTCCATATCGTCAGTGACCGGTACTTCTTTCAGCTCATAGGTCGGAAAGTCCATTTCGTACAGGTTTTCGTTCTGTTTTACTATCAGTTTTCCACTAAGCGTGCTGAATGTCACTTCGGTTTTGTCCTGTTCATAAAAGTTCAATATGACATATGCCGACGCCAATGTAGCGTGTCCGCACAATTCCACCTCCGTTCCCGGTGTGAACCATCGAAGATGATATTCTTTTTCCTCTTTCACTATAAAAGCTGTTTCCGAAAGGTTGTTTTCCATAGCCAGTTTCATCATGGACCCTTCGGAAGGCCAGCTGTCCATAACGCAAACGGCAGCTGGATTTCCTGCAAACGGTTCATTTGTAAAAGAGTCAACGATGTACTGTTTCATTTTGTTTTCCTCCTGATGGTTTTCTTTCTTTTAAAACTTGCCGTGACGATTTTTAATACCTTCTATTGCACGATCACACTCGCTCCAAACGGCATAAATGACAGTCTTGCCATTTTAAAGAACTGTCTGCCAAAAGGTATCCCGACAATCGTGATACACCACAGGCATCCCAGGATCAGATTTCCCAGAGCCATCTCCCATCCAAAGAAAAGTATCCATATAAGATTGACCAGAAATGAAAATACTCCGTTGCCGTATATGACCTCTTTGCCGAACGGCCAGAAGGCCAGCGATGCGAATTTGAAGCACTGCATGCCCACAGGAATACCTATGATCGTAACACACCACAAACATCCCGCAATGATCCAGGATAGACCTCCAAGAATACCTCCGAATATGAACCAGAGAATATTTCCTAATGTTTTCATGATTTTCTCCTCCTATGTAGTATTCAGTGTCCAAATTATACAAAATTTTTTTGTATCTTGTTCTTCCTTGTAGAAATTTATAGAAATTTGTGTAGAAATCAAATTTTTATTCCTGTGAAAATAAACATATCAAACTTGCTTTTTTACAATTCAATCACTCGATCTCCCACTCTCTTGAGCTCTTCATCATGGGTTACCAAAACAATCGTTTTTCCGTAGTGATTTAAAATTTTCAAAATATCTATAACAAGTTTGGCATTTTGCCGATCTAAAGATCCGGTCGGTTCATCGGCTAAAACAATCGCGGGTTTGGAAATCAGCGCCCTGGCGATAGCCACCCTCTGCTGCTGTCCGCCGGACAGATTGCCGGGAAGGGAATTCAACTTATCGGTCAGTCCCAGCATTTCCACAATCGAATCCAGATACCCGCTGTCCGCCTTGCCGCCATCCAGTCCCACTGGCATCACAATATTGTCCCGCACATTTAAAATGGGAATAAAATTGTAATTCTGAAAAACAAAACCAATATTTCTCCGCCGGAAAATCGTCAGCTGCTCATCTTTCATGCAGGAAAGCTCTTTTCCGCCTACGATAACGCTTCCCTCCGTCGGGGTATCCAGCCCGCCCATCATATTTAAAAGCGTCGATTTTCCGGAGCCGGAACTCCCGACCACAGCCGCGAATTCCCCCTGCCGGATGGACAGGCTTACCCCGTCCAGCGCCTTTGTAAGATTCGGCCCGCTTCCGTAATATTTCTTCAAATCGGTTACTCTTAAAATCTCCATACCTGTCATTCCTTTCTTTTGCTTTGTCCTTACTTATCATAACCGCCAAATATCCGCCAAACCTCCAAAAGGCAAGAAAAAAGATCCCTCAATTCTCCTGATTTAAGGACCTTTTCTTCATAAAGCAAAGTGCGGGCTCCGCTTCTCAACATACTATCTTTATCAATGAATTTCTACATTCCACGCCCCATCTTCGATTTTGTATTGAAATTCCGTAAGTTCCTCTTTTTCCATAACCCGCAGCAATTCCTCAAAATCAGCTACCGTCCGATAACGAGGCAGGTCTTTTCTTTCCACCCACTCCATCTCGCCTTCGCCAGAGGAAATGAGCCTGCCCTCAAATTGATCGGCCTTGAACAGGAACACCAGATACCGTCCGTCTTCAATCGGAAACTGTTTCACGCCGCACAGCCTGGGTTCCCGGATCGTCAGCCCAGTCCCCTCCTTCATCTCGCGAATCACAGTCTCCACAATGGATTTCCCCGGCTCCACATGACCGCCCGGCAGCGTATATCCTTTCCAATCCTCTTTCTTCCGGTTCTGCAAAAGTAGCCTGCTGCCCTGATACACCAAACAGAGCACCGTCAGCTCCGCCCTTTCCGTCCTTGCCATTCTTCCCGCCTCCTTTTCCTGTCTTCTATCATAAAGGAACATTGACTCTTTTACAAGAGGGGAGGGAAGCGCGCGGAGAAACCAGGCTTTTGGGGAATTTGATATAAAACTGCTTTCGTCCGCAACCTCCCTCTTTTGAGAAAGATCGTATAAAACTTGTGGGCTGGAGATGACCAAAATCCCCCTCTTCCGTAAATTCCCCCGTTTTCCCGAAAATCCCTCCTCTCTAACGAAGATCTTTTATACGATCTTTTCCTTTTTTCCTCCTCTGCGGATCATTGAACTCAAAACTATCAGTTGAATCAATGGTCTGGACAGAGCCTATTAAAGACCGCCGGATTTATATACAAAAGAACTGCCCTATCACAGCAGTTCTTTTGCTTTTGCCGCGAGATACAGCGGCATATTGGTTATAGATCCATCTTTTCGGTATCCGCGTTTGGAAAAGCGAATCGCGTATTCCGGCGTACGCTCCGTGATATATCGTTTGAAAGACGCCGCGGACTTGTCTTCTCCGCCTTTTGCCTCAATGGGGATGATCTCCGTGCCGTACTGCAGCACAAAGTCGATTTCACCGTTTTTGTCCGAAAAGTAGCGGGGCGCCGGGTCAAACTGTCCGTGGAGCTGCTGCAATACATAATTTTCAGTAAGAGGTCCTTTAAACTGGTAGTCGGATTTTAAAAGAATGGCGCTGTTGTCAATTCCCGCCATATATTTGAGCAACCCTGTATCGAAAAGAAAAAGCTTGAACTGATCCAGCTTGTCAAATGCGGAAAGGGGATGCTCTGTTTTGGAAACATTGTAAACCCGATTGAGCATTCCCGCCGATACGAGCCACTCAATCGCCTCCTCAAAGTCGCGCGCTCTTCCTCCCTGACGGACCGCGCCATACATAAATTTTTCATTCGACTTGGCGAGCTGCGATACAATACTGCGGAACACCATCAGAATCCGTCTGCTGTTTACTTTTCCATTATGCTTGGAAAAATCGTTTTCATAAATTTCAACGAGTTCCCGCTGAATCCGCGAAACTTTGGCCGGATCTTTATATTTGACCCAGGAGGCGACGCATTCCGGCATTCCCCCGATAATCAGGTAACTATTATAGGCTTCCAGCAACCTGGTGTGAAAAATTTCTTCGATCTGCTGTTCTTTTTGAATGCTCTCGTAATAGGCAAAAAGGAACGGATCCGCTGCCGCGATAAATTCGTCGAAAGTCAGCGGGTACAGATTAAGAAGATTCACCATTCCCACCGGATAAGACTTCGGTTTCGCAAGCAGCGTTCCAAGCAGGCTTCCGGCTGCGATAACATGATAGCTGTCCGCCTTTTCTTTGAAATATTTCAGCGTATTCAGCGCCTCCGGGCACTCCTGGATTTCATCGAAAATAATCAAGGTCTCCTCCGGAAGAATCTTTTCTCCGGCGATCAAAGAAAGAATCTCGATAATGCGTTTCGGATCTTTGTTTGTTTCAAAAATAGATTTCAGTTGGTCTTCTTCATCAAAATTAAAATAAACGAAGCTGTGATAATAATTTTTGCCAAACTCCCGCATAAGCCAGGTCTTGCCCACCTGGCGAGCTCCGCACAGAACCAGAGGTTTGCGGTCTTCGCTGTTTTTCCAGGTTATTCAATCGTGTTTTCACACATTTTTCCCGGATTTTCAGCCCAATATACGCACAAAAATCGAAAACGACAGCGAAAGCGCATTCACATTCCTCTTATCTCTCCGCATCCAGTTCCTTTACTTTTTTCAAACAAATGACTGCCAGGACGACCGCGGCCGCCAGCCAGGCGAAGGGTTCGGCGAAAAAGATGGCCTCTCTGCCGATTAATCTGGAAAAAAACAGCGCTACCGATACTCTGGCGCAAAACTCCATGATGCCTGACAGAAAAGGCACGGATGCGTTTCCCATTCCCTGCAGGGTATTGCGGAATACATACAGCAGATACAAAATGCACAGCAAACAGCTCATGATAAACAGATAGTGGTAAGCGATCTCCAGAACCTCCGGCGCGCTGGGGTTCTGCTGATCCACAAACAGTCTCAATATGAATTTCCCGCCCAAAATCATAGCGCATGATATGATCACAGACAGCAGCGCCGCGAATTTGACAGCGCTCTTAAGTCCGAGGCGGATCCGCTCATGGAGCCCGGCGCCATAGTTTTGGGCCATATATGTAGTAACGGCGTATCCGATGGAAATAGCGGAGCTTTCCAAAAGCCCATAGACTTTATTTGTCGCGGTGAATCCTGCCACAAATACAAGGCCCTGCTGATTAATCGCTGACTGAAGAATCATCCCTCCCACCGCGATCAGCACATGCTGCAAAGCAAGGGGCACTCCCAGAGCGCATTGATTGCGAATAATATTCCGGTCGCTTTTCCAGTCTTCTTTTTTGATTTCCATTAAGTCCATTTTTCTCAGGACCAGAAAACAGTACACGAATGCCAGCAGCTGAGCACTTATTGTAGCTATGGCAGCTCCCGCCACGCCCCAGTGAAAAACAAATACAAACAGCAGATCCAGCGCGATATTGGTAACCGCGGCGATCGCGATGGCGATCAAAGGCGTCTTTCCGTCGCCCAGGCTTCTTAAAATGGCCGAAGCCATATTGAAAGCCATCACGATCAGGATTCCGCCAAACATGATCATCAGATAACAGGAAGCCATTTCGAAAATAGCCCCCGGCGTCTTTAAAATCCGCAGAATCGGACGGGCAATCAGCAGGCATATGATGGTCAGCGGCGCTCCGATGATCAGACTGAGCCGTACGGACGTGGCGACTGATTTCTGAATCATCTTGTGATTGCCTTCGCCAAAGTACTGGGAAATGGGGATGGCGAATCCCTGAGTCAGCGCCAGAACAATCCAAAGGGCCAGCCAGTAAGCCCAGTCCGTGGCTCCCACAGCGGCCAGCGCTTCTACTCCCACACCGCGGCCGACAATCATCGCGTCTACGATCATGTAAAACTGCTGCCCCAAATTGGCCAGCAGCAACGGAACCGCGAAACGGATCATCAGCTTCTCCGGATTTCCCACAGTCATATTTGTTACTCTGCTCATTCCCCTTTCTCTACCCCCATTCATTGACAGTCCGATTGTTTACACGATTACCTCCGCCAGTTCTTCGGCCGTTACATTCCCCAGATAACTCCGGAGATCCGATTCCCGCAGAACCTTTTTCAATCGCGAAATGAAATTCCACCTGCCCGCAGGCAAAAAAATCGCCTCTGACAATATCCGCTTTCGGTGAGCGGCCGAAATTCCAGGCATCAGAAGCGAACTTTTCTTCCCTTAAGGAGTCGATTTCGCTCTTCTGCGCTTCTGTCAGTCCCACGTGCCTGAGTCCGTATTCCCACTCAAACCATTCCAGCAGCAGCTCCTTGAATTCCTGTACCGTCATATCGCATCCGTCTCTGCCCTCTAAAAAAAGCGGCTTCAGATTCGTTACCCGGCTGCGCACGGATTTGGTAGCCTTTGACTTGAATTTTCCCGGCTTCACTTTCAACGCGTCCGCCACAGCCTCCATATGCACATCGAACATCAGCGTCCCATGATGGAGCAGCCTGCCTCCGCTGATCTGCTGCGCGTTGCCGGAAAACTTTTTTCCGCCCGCCAGAATATCGTTGCGCCCGGTCTGTTCAGCGTCGATTCCATAAGAGCGAAGCGCCTTGACAATGGGCGTTGTAAATGTTTTAAAATCCACTTTGGACTCCGCGTTAGGGATGATAAAGGAATAATTCAAATTGCCAAGGTCATGATAAACCGCGCCTCCGCCGGTGTTTCGTCTCACGACTTTGATGCCTTTTTGCCGAATGTAATCATAATTGATTTCCTCCAGCGTGTTCTGGAATTTTCCTACAATCACCGAAGGGCCGTTTTGCCACAGCAGCAAGATCGGTTCATCATAATCGGTCTTTGTAAATATATACTCTTCAAATGCCAGATTATATGCAGGGTCGTTACTGTTATTTTCAATGTAAATCATCGGATTTTCCTTCCTCGTAAATGTTATTACAGACACAGATGCCTTTCCGCTTATTATATCACAGATTTCTTTTGAAACAATCGAATATCGAACGGCTTCCTGCGCGGGTTCCCCAACGCTCAGCTAGACCGGAACGCCCCGCCAAACCTCCCCATCCCACCATTCCGTCCGCAGGTCTTCCTTTTTCAAAAAGATCGTATAAAACTTGCGGCCCGGACATCGCCGAAATTCCCGTTTTCCGCGAATTTCCCCGATTTTCTGGAATTTGCCTCTCTCAAGCCAAGAACTTTTATACGATCTTTTCTCTTTCCGCTCTCCTGCGGACCAAAATCCCCTTTCCGGCTCCTGGCCCGCAAAAAAGCAGCCCGCTCATCCTCCTTGCCCGCGCGCATGTCCCGCTTGGCCACCGCCGGGCAAATCTCAGCTCCGGTGTTTTGGCAAAAATACGGAGAACACGCTTCCCTGTCCCGGCTTTGAGGCGACCTGGACATAGCCGCCCTGTCTGCTGATGATTTCCCGGGTCAGGTAAAGGCCGATTCCGGCCCCTGGCAGATCGCCCACGCCTTCTTCCCGGTAAAACCGTTTAAACACCGCGGCCTGATTTCGCTCCGAAATGCCGCGGCCCGTATCCGTGATGTCGATTTTCACATAGAATTCCCAGCTGTCTGTTTCCACCCGCACGCGCCCTCCCCGCGGCGTATACTTGACCACGTTGTCGAGAATATTAAAAAGCGCTTCCGCCGTCCATTTGGGGTCATGGGGGAGCGAAAGGTCTTCGTCGCAGCGCGCGGAAACTTGAATTTCTTTTTTCCCTGCCTGCTGAATCACGCCGCCAATGGCTTCCGCCAGCGTTTGATAAAGGGGCGCGTCCTTTTTCCGCAGAGTAATCATGCCGGTTTCCAGCCTGGACATTTTCACCATAGCTAAAAAGAGGAAGTCCAGTTTGTTGATCTGGCTGCCGGCGGCCCGCAGGAATTCCTGCCTGTCGCTGTCCCGCAGTTTTGTTTCCCGCAGCGTTTCATTGAGCATCTTTAGATTGGTGATCGGCGTTCTTGTCTGGTGGGAAATATCCGAAATTATCTGCTGTAAAGTTTCCCGCTCCCGTTCCGCACGCTCTTTCTGATGGCGCGTCATATCATACAGGCGGCTCATTTTGTGAAGCATCCGCGCCAGCAGCGTTTCCTCCTCTGTGAAGAAATCCTCGACCGCGATTTCTTTCCCTTCCACCATCTGATCCATTGTCCGGCAAAGGGCGTTTGTGAAATAAGACAGTTTTTTCTGCAAAACGCCCATCAGCACCAGGTTCCAGGGAAGCAAAAGTCCCGCGGTCGCAAGGCACAGCAGGACATTTTCTCCCCGCCCTGTAACGATAAAAACGCCGGCCATCAACAAAAGAAGCGCGCAGATTTCCATTCCGTAAATCTGTTTTGCCAGCCTGCGCACTGACAAATCCCCATAATTTTCCTCTTTCATACTTCTCCCTCACTAACCCACATGTACCCCATACCATAAACGGTCTGAATGTAGGCATGCTCTTTCGTCTCTATCTTTTTGCGCAAACCGCTCAGGGTTGTCGTCAGAGTATGATCATCGATAAAATCCCCTTCATTATCCCACAGCTTTTCCAGCAAATGCCGCCGCGTCAAAAGCTGTCCTTTGTTTTTCAAGAAAATACGCAGCAATTTCCACTCTTTGGGAGACAGAAATACCAGCCTTCCCCCTGCCGAAAGGCGCAGCTCGGAAAAATCCACTTCCAGCCAGCCGTCCCGGTACCCGTCCCCGGCGCTTTGCTTTCCAAAGCGATTTAGCATGGCCTCTATTTTTTTCTGAAACACGGCAATGGAAAAGGGCTTTGTCACATAATCATCCGCGCCCACTTCGTATCCCCGAAGCATGTCGCTTTCCATATCATTGGCAGTCAGAAAAATAACCGCCGTCTCCTGAATTTCTTTGATTTCCCCGCAGACCTGGTAGCCGTCCCCGTCCGGCAAATTCACATCCAGAACAACCAAGTCATAAGACTGCCGCCGCGCCCAGCCTGCTCCGCTTTTTCCGCGGCGCAAAAAAAGAATACCGCGCGAACACAGTTATACTCACTTGTTCGCGCGGTATCCCGTTTTATGTTTTTATCATGAACCTTCTTTTGTTATTTGGATTCTAGCAAACCGGAATTCCGTTTCAACATAATCTTTTTTTCAAATGCTAAATTTCTTTTATGCATACGTATTTTTATAAAGTTTACCTCCCTTCATGATAACCTGCAAACTCTCTTCCGGCTTCTCTAAAATTGAAATATCCTCTAAAGGATCGCCTTCAATAACCAGCAAATCTGCTTCAAATCCTTCTTTAACTTGGCCAATTTGTTCTTCCATACGAATAAGCTTTGCTGCTACTGTAGTTGCAGAACGAATGATATCAATAGCAGGCATGAACTGGCTTCGCACTGTAAACTCACGATTCTGATATTCCTGCATATCCGCTCCGATTAAATCTGTACCGAACGCCATTTGAAGATTATGTTTATAGGCCTTCTCCATCGCCGTATACCCTGCATCAACTACTCGTTTTTCCTTTTCTATTACGTAATCCGGAATGCCTAATTCCTTGCCCATTTCTATTATCATGATATCTGTCATGTTAGTGGGAACAATAAAAGCATTCTTTTCTAACATCAGTTCCACACCCTCATCATCTATATAGTTACCGTGCTCAATCGATCTTACGCCAAGCCGAAGCGCTCTGTTGATCGATCTTGCTGAATAAAGATGACCGCAACAATAAATGTTAGCCATATTAGCTTCTTCCACCATAGCAGCAATTTCTTCACTAGAAAACTGATCCATCTCCGGAGTATCATTTGGAGACATACATCCCCCACATCCGCAGAATTTAATGTGCCGAGCCCCTTGACGGATTTCGTGACGACATGCTTTTCGTACTTCAGTTACACCGTCTACGATCGTACCAGCACCTGGTTGAAAATAGAAATTGTCATATTCAAAAACAGCTTTTGGTCTGAAATCACCATGTCCACCGGTTGGTGACAAAATTTTGCTTCCATGTATAAGCCTTGGCCCTGCAATTAACCCTTCTTCAACTGCCTCAGCAAGCCCATAATCAGCTCCACCTGCATCACGTACTGTGGTAAATCCCCGTTGAAGCGTTTTTTCCATCAGTCCTATTGTTCTCAAAGTCACATAAGATGGGGCTGTCCTGGTAAGCTCTCCTAAATCGGCAAAAATACTGGTGACATGCACATGACAGTCAATAAATCCCGGGACTACTGCTGCACCTTTTACATCGATGATTTCTGCATTGGTCTCATTTTCCGAAGCTTTCGGTGTGACCTTTGATATAATTCCGTCTTCTACAATGATGTCACAATGTGGATTATACTTTCCGGTTTCTACATCCAGAACTTTTGCATTTTTAATAATCGTTGTTCCCTTCGTAACCATTTCATTTCTCCTTTCAGCCCTAATCAAGCTTTATGTCATCTGTACTTAAATCCACTTCCGTCAGTTTTCTAAATTTCGATTTATTTTTGATCTTATAACCCAAATACAAGATCAAGAACAAAATAATTCCAGAAGCCTCCATTAAGAAGCTGAATACAGTATGCGTTGACCCACTTGTTATAAACAAACCTATGATACTTCCCCCGACTACTAACAATGAAATAATATCGCCCACTGGAAAGAACTTAGCCTTATACCCCAATTCTGCAAGATCTCTGCCTTGTGCAACATAGGCCCTTCTGAATCTAAAATGTGAGAAACTAATGGCCATCCATGCAAGACATCCGCATATTGAAACACCATTCAAAAGCATCATATATAATGTGCTTGCACCGATTGTCGATGCGAGGAAACATAATGCCGCAATCGCCATCAGCACAATCAATGCCGCAACAGGTATCCCATTTTTACTTGTTTTAGCAAAAATTTTAGGTGCATTATTGACTTTTGCCATAGAGTAAAGCACTCTCGAGGATGTATATGTAAGTGCATTACATGCAGAGAGAATCGATGTTAAAATAACAATATTCATTACTGTTGCCGCTCCACCAAATCCAGTTTTTTCAAATATCATCGTAAATGGGCTAGCTGCAATATTAGTAATTCCAGATTTCAACAAGGAAGGATCATCATAAGGAATAAGGAATCCGATCACAATGATAGTTCCTATATAAAAAATCAGGATACGCCAGAAAACAGTTTTTATTGTCTTAGGCATAACTTCCTGTGGGTTCAAACATTCTCCTGCAGCTACGCCCAAGTATTCCACACCTCTATATGCGAATGAAGCGATTATCATTGCGCTCATAAATGATGATACACCCCCAACAAAAGGAGCATCCCCCACAGTCCAATTCTTGAATCCAGGAGAAGGTTCTCCGCCTACAACTCCAAGTATCAATAAAAGACCTGTGACTAAGAAGGCAACAATCGCTACAACCTTAAGCAGTGCAAACCAAAATTCAGCTTCTCCAAAAAGCTTTGCCGTAAACAAGTTTAGTACCAAAATCAGAAGTATAAATCCAAGGCAAAGTAATGGTTGATTGACGTTAGGGAACCAATACTGGACAATCAACACCCCTGCTACAAGTTCATCAGCGATGCATAATGCCCCCATATACCAATAGACCCATCCAATAGAAAAACCAAATGCTGGTTCTACAAACTTATCAGTATAAGTAGAGAAAGCACCTGATGTTGGCATATAGGTTGACATTTCACCCAAACTTGTCATTACAAAATATGTAACAACTCCCATCAAAGCATATGAAACAGCTGTAGATCCAGGCCCTGATGCGGAAAGCGCACCTCCTAAACCAACAAATAACCCTGTTCCAATGGAACCGCCTATCGCAAGCATATTCATATGGCGATTTGTCAAACCACGTTTTAATTCGTTAGTATTTTTATTTGACATCTTAACGTAACTCCTTTCTTTAATATCGAAAAAGCTCTGAGACTGCAAAGATAAGTCGAAGCGCTTAGCCGCCTATTCGATTAAGCGCTTCATATTCAGAGTATTGCGTTAGAATGTGTCTATGGTTTCTTTAAACGCTTTCAGCACCTTTTCAAAATCTTCATCCGTATGCTGAACAGAGAAGCTGATGTCTTCTGTAGGTTCCGCGCCAATCATGATAACGCCTTTATTCAGCATCGTAATATAGAATTTATGCCACATGTCATAATCCTGAGAAGCCATTGAACGATAGTCATGTACTTTCTCATCCGTAAACAGCAGGCCCGCGATGCTTCCGATATGCTGGAAGTAATGCGGTATACCCGATTTTTTCAGGATTGAATCCATTTCCTCAAAAGCGGCTTCGCTCTTTTTAATTAACGCGTCCGTAGCCTCTCTTGTCAGAATATCCCTCATAGTAGTAACCAGAGCTGTCATTCCTAATGGATTTCCTCCAAAGTTTCCCGCATGATAGCAGCCTTTTTCGATCTCTGCCATGATCTCTTTTTTGCCGCCTACTGCTGATACGGGGAACCCCCCTCCGATTGCTTTAGAAAGAGTTACCATATCAGGCTCAACGCCGAAGTATTCCGCTCCGCCGCCGTATCCCACTTTGCATCCTGTGATTACTTCATCAAAAATAAGTACAATATTTTCTCTCTTTGTAATTTCTCTTACTTTCTGCAGATAATTATCTTCAGGAAGCACAACGGAAATATTCGCCATTGCCGGCTCAAGAATAAATCCGGCGATTTCTCCCTGATTCTTCTTGATTGCGTATTCCAGCGCTTCGATATTATTGTATGGAACCGTAATAATATTTTCTTTCATATTGCTTGGAATACCCGTTGATACCGGCACCGGAGTCGGAGCGTAAGCCGGACCGATCTTTCCAACATCAGGATAAATGCTCCAAAGCAGGCTGTCATGCGCTCCATGATATCCGCCTTCTAATTTGATAATTTTGTCTTTTCCCGTATATGCTCTCGCGATTCTTACCGCGTGCATAGTTGCTTCAGTACCTGAACAAGAAAAACGAACGGTTTCCGCGAATGGATATCTATCTCTGATTGCTTCCGCGGCTTCTATCTCTTTCACATGAGGAATCGCCCAGTGCGTGCCTCCCCGATCCAATTCATCTTTTAACGCCTTTGTCAGTACCGGATGATTGTATCCAACCATCATTGGGCAGAACGCAAGCTGACAGTCAATCAGTTCATGGCCGTCGACATCCCACACTTTCGATCCATTCGCTCTTTCCGCGAACATCGGAAACGGTTTATAAGCGCGGATGTTGCTTGTCACGCCAAAAGGAAATACCTTTTGCGCCCGCTCAAACAGCTTTTTTGAAGTTGGATTCCTGTCACAATACTCTTGTAAATACTTTTCCATTTTTACCTCACTTTCTTTTTTTGTGGCTTAGATGATTGTTTAGAATTCTTTTAAAATTCTACTATCATTATACAAACAATCCCTTTTCGAACAATATTCTGATTTATGTGTATTTTCCCAGGCTGCGCATGCTACAAAAGTTGTATTTTTATTTTTATTGTTCTTGCATCCTGCTTGCCGCACAAAAATAAACGCCTGGAAACTTGCATTCCAAAAGCGTTTATTTTTGTAAATATGTAAAATATGTCAGAAGCATTTTTTTAAATTCCCCGGCGCTATCTTACTACGCTGCAGCCGCAGGACTCTAAAATATCATTCCAATGCTCTTTCTTCTCTGTTTCGGGAGACTTTAAGTCGTCCAATTGATACGTTCTTCCCAGCGATGTATATTTGTCCGCTCCTAAATTATGGTACGGCAGCAGTTCCACTTGAATCTGCTCATTAAATTTCATCAGGCTTTTTATAAACTTGCCTGATTCTATAATATTTTCATCATTGCTGTTATATCCGGGAATTACCGGTATCCGAAACAGGATCTCTTTGTCCATCCGCGCGATTTTCTCCGCGTTGCTGAGAATCAAACGGTTGGATACCCCTATTAATTTCAAGTGCTCCTGCTCATCCATATGTTTCAGGTCATACAGAATTTGATCGACCGTTTCGAAAATCTCTTTTACTTTTTTCCACTCCCCATACCCGCAGGTCTCGATCGCGGTATGTATATTTAATCGTTTGCATTCTTTCAATAGATTCAATACAAATTGAGGCTGGGCAATCGGTTCTCCGCCGCCTATCGTTACCCCTCCCTGGGATTTCCGATAAAACACGCGATCTTTTTCTATTACTTCCATAATTTCGCCGACCGAATAGCCGGTGCCGACTTTCTTCTTGGCATTCGCGTAACAGACTTCCGCGCAGTTTCCGCAGGCAGTACAAATGTTTCTGTCTATTTCAAAGGTCTTGGCGTCAGTTGCTTTCTGAGGGCATACCTTTACACACTTGCCGCAGCCGATACATTTATTTTTAATAAACATGATCTCTTCGAAAAAGGTTTGCGATTCCGGATTGCTGCACCATCTGCAGCGAAGCGGACAGCCTTTCATAAATACGAGAGTTCTGATCCCCCTTCCGTCGTGGATGGAGTACTTTTGAATGTTAAAAACCATTCCCTTTTCATGATTAATTTGTACCATAATTCTCTCCTTCTATAGTGGTTCTTCTGCTGTTTTCGTCAGAGCCACAGTCTTTCCTTCCAATATCTTTTTCATCGCCGGTCCGCTTATTAAAGAAGTGATGATCGACATCGCGATCAATGCCACAAAAACTTTTTCATCTATAATATTAAGCTGCCACGCGGCTTGCGAAATCATAATTCCAATCGCGCCTCTTGAATTTAGTCCAAAACCCACACACACCGCCGCTCTCCACTTCATGCCTCCGGCAGCCGCGCCTAAACCGGCGCCCGCGATTTTGCCAACACAGGCGATCGCTAAGATTCCCGCTGTCAGGGACAAGTCAAAGGCTTGCAGAAAATTTGTCTTTAAGCCTATTGAAATAAAATAAAGAGGCGCGAAAAATTCCATTGCCAGCCAATGGATATGCCGGATGGTTCCGGCATTGGTAAATCGCATACAATTTCCAATGGCGATCCCAAGCAAGAATACCGCGAATAAAGAATGGACTCCTGCTTTTTCCGCGATTGCCGCCGTGAATAAAACAGAAACAATCAATAACAAAATGGAAGTCGTTTCTTTCCAATGTCATTAAGTTAAGCGACATTGGACCGGGCGTTTCTTAAAACAACAAGACAGAGTATATCTCAAAAAGGTATGCTCTGTTGTTTTTTTTTACACTTTTTTCTGAAATACACTTGACAAAATCGGGCTCATATGCGGCGCAGCCTCTTAGATGAAGGAGGTAAGCAAAATGAACGAACACCCTGATTTTGTTAAGAATGCGTTAATTTCAACGATTGATGAGATGTCCAACCATATCGAGACTTTTGTAAAAAGACCTGGAAGAGACTTTTCAAGAAAACGAGTATTTGATTTCCCAACTATGCTGAAGTTTATTCTTTCTTTGGGAAGCAGCACAATCTCGTCGGAGATATTTCGCTTCTTCTCTTATGAAAATTTTCCAACAACCCCTGCATTTGTTCAACAGAGAACAAAAATTCTTCCAGAGGCATTTCAATATTTGTTTCGGGCATTCCATGCGTCTGCAGCACCAAAGCCAAAGCTGTTCCATGGTTATCAGCTTTTAGCGGCAGATGGATCAAAGGCAATATTTCCCTACAATGCGCGGGATGAAGCCGCATGCCATCCCAAAGACCATTACAATGCACTGCATCTTAATACCTTGTACGATTTGTGCAGCAAATATTATGTTGATGCGGAAATTAATCCTGAAACCAAAGCAGGTGAACCGGGTGCTGCTGTTGAAATGATAGAAAGGATTTCAGATAAGAACCCTGTTATTCTTGTTGCAGACCGAGGATATGAAAATTACAATCTGTTTGCTCATGCTGAGGAACGACTGTTTGACTATGTGATTCGAATTAAGGACAGAGAAAGCAATGGAATGCTTTCCGGCATAGAATTGCCTGATGAAGATGAATTTGATGTTGAAAGACGGGTGATTCTTACCAGACACTCTACCGGTCCCGCATTGATTAATCGAAAAACTTACAAACTGCTTTCCCAAAAGACAAGGTTCGATTACATAACGGATTTAAATGCCCCTGATTACGAGCTGACAATACGATTTGTAAGATTTCGAGTTGCTCCAGATAAATATTACGCATTAGCCACCAGTCTTACTGCAGAAGATATGCCTGTAGAGATGCTGAAGGAAATTTACCGGCTGCGTTGGGGAATTGAAACATCTTATCGCTGGGAAAAACATGTATTGGGACTGGAGGCTGTACACTCTAAGAAACTTGAATGCATTATGCAGGAAATTTATGCGCAATTAATTATGTACAATTTTAGTATGTACATCGCTGCAGGTCTTCAGCCGGAGCAGAAAAAAAGAAAACACCCGGTACAAATCAATTATACGCAGGCGTTAAAAATTTGTATGTATTTCTTCAGACTGGCGGCGGATATCTCGCCGCCAGATATTGAAGCACTTATACTGCAATTTGTCTTACCCGTAAGACGCGGCCGCTCCTACCAAAGAAAAGCCGCAACAGCAGTAGGCATAGGCTTCAATTACAGATTAGCATAAAAAGTAAATGAATACAAATAGAATCAGGCAGTAATTTTCTGGCGAATTATTTGTGATGCTCAAAATTCAATTTATGAACGAAAACAACAGAGCATACCTTTTTGAGATATACTCTGTCTTGTTGTTTTAAGAAACGCCCGGTCCAATGTCGCTTAACTTAATGACA